>NZ_PSUE01000001.1:0-130615 GCF_002931645.1 Rathayibacter sp. AY2B5
GGCGGGGGAGAGGCGGGCGGGCCGCTCGGCCGCGCGGGAGACCGCGATGCCGTCGAGGACCGCGAGGAGAAGCGCGGCGTCGTCGGCGCCGAACGACGCCGCGGGATGCGCGGCGCGCAGCAGCTCCAGGACGACGTCCTCCGTGCGCGACCAGCCGGCGGTGTGGATCGCGCGGATCTCCGGATCGGTGCCGGCGCGGGAGGCGAAGGCGGTCCACACGATCGCGTCGGGGACGTCCTCGTCAGCGACGCACGCGATCTCGTCGCAGAAGACGCGCAGCCGCACCTCGGCCGAGGGTTCGGCCTCCAGGCGGCTCCGCATCCGCTCGCGGAAGCGCTCCTCGACCCGGGCCATCGCGCCGGCCAGCAGCGCCTGCTTGGTCGGGAAGTGGTGCTGGACGGCCCCCACCGAGACGCCGGCCTCGGCCGCGACGGTGCGGATGCTGAGGTGCTCCGCCCCGCGGGTCGAGAGGACGGCGACGACCGCCGAGAGGATGTCGCTCCTGCTCTCGCGCCGATCCGGCATGGCGTCCCTCTCGTTCGACTGCTCGAGCAGGCTACGCTCTCGGACATGACCAATACGATCGTATTGCCGCCCCGTGCCGGAGCCGGCCGCCGCATCGCGACCCTGGACGTCGTCCGCGGTGTCGCGATCATCGGGACCCTCGGCACGAACATCTGGATCTTCTCCCACCCCTGGGGGATGCTCGGACTGCTCTCCGTCCCGGTGACGCCGGAGACCTCCTCCTCCGCCGGGACTGCGCAGCTCCTGCTGATGGCGCTGGCGCAGGGCAAGTTCCTCGCCCTCCTCTCCCTCGCCTTCGGGGTGGGCCTCGCGATCCAGCACGCCTCCGCGGTCCGGCGCGGGACGCGCTGGCCGGGCCGCTACCTCTGGCGCGCGACGCTCCTCCTCCTGGACGGCGCGGTCAACTACGTGCTGATCGCGGAGTTCGACGTCCTCATGGGATACGCCGTCACCGGAGCGGTCGTCGCCTGGCTGCTGCTCACCCGGCCGACGACGCAGCGCCGCGTGATCCTCGTCTGCGGCGCTCTGCACGTCGTCCTGATCTCGGCGCTCGTGGCGCTCGTGGCGGTGAGTCCGGACGGTGCCGGACAGGGGCCGACCGGCCGGAGCCCCTCCGCGGACGCGTCGTTCCTCGGCCTCGCCCTCTTCCGGCTGCAGAACGCGGGCGTCTTCCGTGCGGAGCCGGTGCTCATCGGGCTCCTCAGCCTCGCGATGTTCCTCCTCGGCGCGCGCCTCCATCGGGCGGGGGTCCTCGCCGCCGAGGGCGCGTCACTCCGCCGTCGCATGATGGTCCTCGGCGCCCTCGCCCTCCCCGTCGACCTCGCGCTGGGCGTCGGGGGGAGCGCCGCCGGTCTGCTCGCCGAGCGCTACCTCGTCGCGCCCCTGGTCGGGCTCGGCCTGCTCGCGGCCCTCGCCGAGGCCTGCCTCCGCCGGGGCGCCGAGGGCTGGGCGGCACGCCGGGCGCGGGAGGTCGGCCGGGTCGCCCTGAGCGCCTACCTCCTGCAGAACCTGCTCGGCGGCGCCCTCTTCTACGGCTGGGGACTCGGGCTGGCGGTGACCGCCGCGCAGTGGCGCGTCCCGGCGACCGTCGGAGCGTTCCTGCTCATCGCGGCGGTCGTCGTGCTCGCGGCGCACCTGTGGCTGCGCCGGTTCGAGCTCGGTCCGGTGGAGTGGCTCTGGAAGCGGGGCGAGCGGATCGGTGTCCGCGCGCCCCGCTGACCGGAGGGGGACCTACGCGAGGAGCTCCGCGACGCCGGTGCGCAGGGCGGCGAGGCGGGACGAGACGGCCGACCGGCGGGCGTCGGCGTCGGAGTCGTGCGACCAGGCGTCGAGGTAGAGCTTGACCTTCGGCTCCGTGCCGCTCGGGCGCGCGATGAGACGGGCACCGTCCAGGGAGAAGCGGAGCGCGTCGGTCGGGGGCAGCGCGCCGCCCTCGGCGAGCAGGTCCTCGCTCCGCTCGACGGCGAGCCCGCCGATCGCGGTCGGAGGCGTCGCGCGCAGTCCGGCCATGATCCGGCCGATCTCGGAGAGGTCGGTGACGCGGAGCGAGATCTGCTCCGATCCGAAGAGCCCGAACCGCTCGGCGAACGACTCCAGCTCGTCGTCGATCGTGCGCTCCTCGGCGGCGAGCGCGCTCGCGAGGGAGAGGAAGGCGAGCGCGGCCGAGACGCCGTCCTTGTCGCGGACGGTCCCGGGGTTCACCAGGTAGCCGAGCGCCTCCTCGTAGCCGAAGACGAGGTCGGGGACGCGCGAGATCCACTTGAAGCCCGTGAGCGTCTCGGCGAAGTCGAGGCCGTAGTCGGCCGCCACGGCACCGAGGGCGGGGGAGGACACGATCGAGCAGGCGAGCGCTCCTCCGGTGCGGCCCTCGCGGCGGGCCTGCTCGGCGGCGCGCCAGCCGAGGAGCGCTCCCACCTCGTTGCCGGTGAGGCGCCGGAAGCCCTCCGGCGCGGAGGCGTCGGGCACGGCGGCGGCGAAGCGGTCGGCGTCCGGGTCGTTCGCCACGATCAGCTGCGCGCGACCGGAGCGCGCGGTCGAGAAGGCGAGGTCGAGGGCGCCCGCCTCCTCCGGGTTGGGGAACGCGACCGTGGGGAACGCCGCGTCGGGCTCGATCTGCTCGACCACGACGGCCGGCTCGTCGAATCCCGCCGCGGAGAGCACCCGGTGCGCCGTCTCCCAGCCGACCCCGTGCATCGCCGTGTAGACGATGCGCAGCGGAGCGGACTGGCGGCCGACGGCGGCCGTCGCCTCGATGTAGGCGGCGACCACGGACTCGTCCGCGAGCCGGTACTCGCCGCGCGGCAGCTCCGGAACGCGCCGGTCCCGCGCGACCGCGAGGATCCGCTCGGCGATCTCGGAGTCGACCGGCGGAACGATCTGCGAGCCCTCGTCGGCGCCGCCGAGGTACACCTTGTAGCCGTTGTCCTGCGGCGGGTTGTGGCTCGCCGTGACCATCACTCCGGCGTCGGCGCCGAGGTGGCGCACGGCGAAGGCCAGCACGGGGGTGGGCAGGAGCCGGGGCAGCAGCACCGCGTCCACGCCGGCGCCCGCCATCAGCGCGGCGGAGTCCTCGGCGAAGACGCGCGAGTTCTTCCGGCCGTCGTAGCCGATCACGACCACGGGCCGCTGGACGCCCTGCGCCAGCAGGAAGTCGGCCAGGCCCACGGCGGCCTGCGAGACCAGCACGCGGTTCATCCGGTTGGATCCCGCCGCAATGGCGCCGCGCAGGCCCGCGGTGCCGAACGCCAGGCGGGCGCCGAAGCGGTCCTCGAGCTCGGCGCGGGCGGAGGCGTCGCCCGAGTCGGAGGCGGTCAGCAGGGCGACCAGCTCCTCCCGCGTCTCCGGGTCGGGGTCCTGGGCGAGCCAGGCCTCGGCGAGCTCCCGGACGTCGGCGCTCACAGGGCGCCCGTGATCCCGGCGAGCAGGCGGGCGAGGTCGTCCTCGGCGTCGCGGCCGGCCTCGAGCACCTCCTCGTGGCTGAGGGGGGTCTTCTGGATGCCGGCGGCGAGGTTCGTGATGAGCGACATGCCCAGCACCTCCATGCCCGCCTCGCGTGCGGCGATGGCCTCGAGGGCGGTCGACATGCCGACGATGTGGCCGCCGATGATCTTCGCCATCTGCACCTCGGCCGGGCTCTCGTAGTGCGGCCCGCGGAACTGCACGTACACGCCCTCGTCCAGCTCCGGACGCGTCCCCCGGGCGAGGTCGCGCAGGCGCGAGGAGTAGAGGTCGGTGAGGTCGACGAAGGTCGCGCCCTCGAGCGGCGAGTCGGCGGTGAGGTTGATGTGGTCGCTGATCAGCACGGGGGTCCCGGGCGTCCAGTGCTCCTTGATGCCGCCCGCGCCGTTGGTGAGGATCATCACCGTCGCGCCCGTCGCGGCGGCGGTGCGGACGCTGTGCGCGACGCGGCGCACGCCGTAGCCCTCGTAGTAGTGGGTGCGGGCGCCGATGATCAGCGCGCGCCTGCCGGTGGGGAGCAGGACGGAGCGCAGGGTGCCGCCGTGCCCGTGCACGGCCGGCTTGGAGAAGCCGAGGATCTCGGTGGCCTCCACCGTCGCGGTCGTCTCGCCGATCGCGTCGGCGGCCTTGCCCCAGCCGCTGCCGAGGGTGAGGGCGATGTCGTGCTTCTCGACCCCTGTCGCCTCGGCGATCTGAGCGGCCGCGCGGGCCGCGATCTCGAAGGGATCGGCGTCGGGGGCGTCGAGGGGGTGCAGGGTCTGGTCGGACATCCTCCCACCCTACCGACGGGCTGCGCGGCGGCGGAGGGCGACTCCCGCGGCTGATCCGACACCCCGCGATTGGGCGAACACTCAGTGAGAGAGGACAATGGGAAGCATGGCTTACGAGTTCGAGCGCGCGCAGAGGATCGCTGTACTCGGAGGGGGGCCGGGCGGCTACGAAGCCGCCATCGCGGGAGCGCAGCTCGGCGCCGAGGTCACCCTGGTCGAGCGGGTCGGAGTGGGCGGCTCGGCCGTCATCACCGACGTCGTCCCGTCGAAGTCGCTCATCGCGACGGCGGAGGCCACCAACGCCATCGGCGAGGCCGCCGACCTGGGCGTGCAGTTCTTCACCCGCTCGGAGCAGAACAAGCCGGTGCGCCCGGACGTGGCGGTCAACCTGGCGACGGTGAACAAGCGCCTGCTCGGGCTCGCGCGCCAGCAGTCCGAGGACATGCGCGCGAACCTGGTGCACCACGGCGTGCGCATCGTCCAGGGGGACGGGCGCCTGGACGGCTCGAACGCCTTGATCGTCTCGACGGCGGCCGGCGGCGAGGGAATGGACTTCGACCGCATCGAGGCGGACACGATCGTGGTCTCGGTGGGCGCCAGCCCGCGCGTGCTCCCGACCGCGGCTCCCGACGGCGAGCGCATCCTCAGCTGGACCCAGCTCTACAACCTCAAGTCCGTCCCCGAGCACCTGATCGTGGTGGGCTCCGGCGTGACCGGCGCGGAGTTCGCCTCCGCCTACCGTGCGCTCGGCGCCCGCGTGACCCTCATCTCCTCCCGCGACCAGGTGCTGCCCGGCGAGGACGCCGACGCGGCCGCCGTGATCGAGAACGTCTTCAAGCGCAACGGCATGGTCGTGCTCTCGAAGTCGCGCGCCGACCGCGTCGAGCGGACCGAGAAGGGCGTGCAGGCCGTGCTCTCGGACGGACGCGTCGTCGAGGGCTCGCACTGCCTGATGGCCGTCGGCTCCGTGCCGAACACGGCGGGCATCGGCCTCGAGGACGCGGGGGTGCAGCTGACGGAGTCGGGGCACATCCGCGTCAACCGCGTCGCCCGCACCAGCGTCCCCTCGATCTACGCGGCCGGGGACTGCACCACGTTCCTCCCGCTCGCCTCCGTCGCCGCCATGCAGGGCCGCACCGGCGTGTTCCACGCCATGGGCGACGCCGTGAACCCGACCGAGGTGCGCAACGTCGCGGCGAACATCTTCACGCAGCCCGAGATCGCGACCGTCGGGTGGAGCCAGCGCGAGATCGAGGAGGGCATCGCGCAGGGCGAGATCTACAAGCTCCCGCTCGCCGCGAACCCGCGGGCGAAGATGATGGGCATCCGCGACGGCTTCGTCAAGCTGTTCGCGCGCACCGGCTCCGGCACCGTCATCGGAGGCGTCATCGTCGCTCCGAAGGCGAGCGAGCTGATCTTCCCGCTCGCCCTCGCCGTGGAGCACCGCCTGACCGTCGACCAGGTCGCGCGGGCCTTCACCGTCTACCCGAGCCTCACCGGCTCGATCTCGGACGCCGCGCGCGCCATGCACATCGTCACCTGACGCGCCACTCCGCCGGGCCGCGCGGGGTGCGGCCCTTCATCGGCAGAGCGCACGACCGGGAATCGCGTGCGAAGCGATTGACGGCAGCGCGACGCGACCCGCTCGGCGGTACCCCTCACGTCGAGGAGCCGACCGCGCCGGGCCGCGCGGGGAGCGGCCCGGAACGGGCTCAGACGATCTGGAGGAGCACGTGTCCCGCGGGGACGGTCGCTCCGGCCGTCGCGTCGAGGCCCTTCACGACGCCGTCCTTGTGGGCGGTGAGCGGCTGCTCCATCTTCATCGCCTCGAGGACGACGACCAGGTCGCCGGTGACGACCGTGTCGCCCTCGGCGACGGCGACCTTGACGATGGTGGCCTGCATGGGCGAGGCGACGGAGTCGCCCGTGACGGTGCTGACGGAGGAGGAGCCGCGGCGCTTCGGGGAGGCGGCAGCGGCCCCGCGGGCGGGTCCCGAGCCGACCAGGTCGCCGGGGAGAGTGACCTCGACGCGGCGCCCGTCGACCTCGACGACCACGTTCCGGCGGGCCGCCGGCTCGTCGGTCGCTCCGGGCTCGCCGCTCCAGGCCGGGATCGTGTTCTCGAACTCGGTCTCGATCCAGCGGGTGTAGATCGTGAAGGGCGCGCCGCCCTCGGGGGCGAAGGCCGGGTCCTCGACGATCGCGCGGTGGAAGGGGAGGACGGTCGGCAGTCCGGTGACCTCGAACTCGGCGAGGGCGCGGCGCGAGCGCTCCAGCGCCTGCTCGCGGCTGTCGCCGGTGACGATCAGCTTCGCGAGGAGCGAGTCGAAGGAGCCGGAGATCACGTCGCCGGCGACGACACCGGAGTCGACGCGGACGCCGGGTCCGCCGGGGGCCTTGAAGACGTGCACCGGGCCCGGAGCGGGGAGGAAGCCGCGGCCCGCGTCCTCGCCGTTGATGCGGAACTCGAAGGAGTGGCCGCGGGGCGCCGGGTCGTCGTAGTCGAGCACGCCGCCCTCGGCGAGGCGGAACTGCTCGCGCACGAGGTCGATGCCGGTGATCTCCTCCGACACGGGGTGCTCGACCTGGAGGCGGGTGTTCACCTCGAGGAAGGACACCGTGCCGTCCTTGCCGATCAGGAACTCGCAGGTTCCGGCGCCGAGGTAGCCGACCTCCTGCAGGATCGCCTTCGAGGCGCGGTAGAGCTCGGTGTTCTGCGCGTCCGTCAGGAACGGCGCGGGCGCCTCCTCGACGAGCTTCTGGTGGCGGCGCTGGAGGGAGCAGTCGCGGGTGGAGACCACGACGACGTTGCCGTGCGCGTCAGCCAGGCACTGGGTCTCGACGTGGCGCGGCTGGTCGAGGTACTTCTCGACGAAGCACTCGCCGCGGCCGAAGGCGGCGACGGCCTCGCGCGTGGCGGAGGCGAACAGCTCCTCGACCTCGTCGCGCTCGCGGGCGACCTTGAGGCCGCGACCGCCGCCGCCGAAGGCCGCCTTGATCGCGACGGGGAGGCCGTACTGGTCCACGAACTCGAGCACCTCGGCGGCGCCGGAGACGGGGTTGAGGGTTCCCGGGGCCAGCGGCGCGCCGACCTTCTCGGCGACGTGGCGGGCCGAGACCTTGTCGCCGAGGCGCTCGATGGCCTCGGGGCCGGGGCCGATCCAGATCAGGCCGGCGTCGATGACGGCGCGGGCGAAGTCGGCGTTCTCGGCGAGGAAGCCGTAGCCGGGGTGCACGGCGTCGGCACCGGAGCGGCGGGCCACCGAGAGCAGCTTGTCGATGACGAGGTAGGTCTCGGCGCTGGTCGTCCCGCCGAGGGCGTAGGCCTCGTCGGCGAGGCGGCTGTGCACGGCGTCGCGGTCCTGGTCGGCGTAGACGGCCACGGAGGCGATCCCGCTGTCGCGGGCGGCGCGGATGACTCGGACGGCGATCTCGCCCCGGTTGGCGACGAGCACCTTCGTAATCTTCGGCATGGTCCCCAACCCTAGGGGGCGGCTCCGCCCGGCCCGGCGCGGCTCACCACAAAGAAGCGGAGGGCCTTCGTCGGTTCCTCACAAGGGCGGGACGGGCCTCAGCGGTTCCAGAGCGCGGTCCAGTCGACGCCGAGGCTCCGCACCAGAGTGCGGAGGGTCGGCACCGACATCCCGATCACCGTCGAGGGGTCGCCCTCGATCGCGGTGATGAAGCCGGCGCCGCGGCCGTCGATGGTGAAGGCGCCGGCCACCTCGAGGGGCTCGCCGGTGGCGACGTAGGCGTCGATCTCGGCGTCGTCGATGTCGTCGGCGAACGTGACGGCGGCGGAGGTGACCGCTCCGGCCTCGGCGACGATCCTCCCGCCGCGGTGGTCGACGAGCCAGTGGCCGGAGTGGAGGCGGCCGGTGCGACCGCGCTGGGCGCGCCAGCGCTCCCGCGCCCGCTCCGGCTCGTGCGGCTTGCCGTGGACGACCCCGTCGAGGACGAACGCGGAGTCGCCGCCGAGCACCAGGCCGTCGATGTCCGGGCGCAGGACGGCGTGCGCCTTGGCGCGGGCGAGCAGCGAGACGGTGGCGTCCGCGTCCAGCGCCGCGCCCCGCTCCTGCTCGGCCCGGGCGACGGCCGCGGGCTCGTCCACCTCGGAGGGGACGACGACGGGCTCGATCCCGGAGGCCCGCAGGAGCGCGAGGCGCGCGGGGGAGGTGGAGGCGAGGTAGAGGCGCACGAGGGCTCCCTGCGGCCGGGCCCACGCTGTGGGATGCTCGACGGATGGCACAGACCCCGTCCCGAGCATCCGCCCGCCCCGACGGGGCCGACGACGCACTCGGGACCGAGATCGAGCTCGACATTAGCAACGTCGCCCACGGCGGCGTGTTCGTCGCCCGGCACGAGGGCCGCGTCGTCTTCGTCCCGGACGTCCTCCCCGGCGAGCGCGTGCGGGCGCGGATCAGCGAGGTCCGGCACGACAGCTTCTGGCGTGCCGAGGCGCTCGAGGTGCTCGAGGCGTCCGAGCACCGGGTGGAGCACGTCTGGCCCGAGGCCGCCCTCGACCGCCGCCCGGAGGAGCGCGTCGGCGGCGCCGAGCTCGGCCACGCCGACCTGGCCTACCAGCGCGAGCTGAAGCGCCTCGTGCTCGTCGACTCCTTCTCCCGCTTCGCCCGTCGCGAGATCGAGGTGGAGGTCGCGCCGATCGGCGGGGACGACGCGTCCGGCGGCCTCGGCTGGCGCACGCGGAACCGCCTCCACGTCGACGACGACGGACGGGTCGGCCCCTACGCGGCACGCAGCCACCACGTCGTCACCGTGGAGTCGCTGCCCCTCGCGACCGCCGATTCCTCCCTGGCCGCACCGCTCGGCGAGCGCCTCGCTCCCGGCTCGGTGGTCGACCTCGTCGACGCGGCCGGGTCCGAGGGAGCCGCGGTGCTCGTGCACGACCCCTCCGACAAGCGCGCCCGCCGCGACCGCACGGTGGTGAGCGAATTCGTCGCCGACCGCACCTTCCGGGTCGACCGCACCGGCTTCTGGCAGGTGCACCGCGGAGCCGCCGCCGCGCTCTTCGAGGCCGTGCAGGCCGCCGTCGACGCGGACGCGGCGGACCCGTCGGCCGCCAACCACGACCTCTACGGCGGGGTGGGCCTGCTCGCCGCGGCGCTGGCCGACCGCCTCGGCGCCGGAGTGCGCGTGACCAGCGTCGAGAGCGACTCCCGCGCCACCGAGCACGCGCTCGAGAACCTGGCCGACCAGGTCGGCGCCCGCGCGGTGACCGCCCGCGTCGACCGCTACCTCCGCGACGTCGTCGCCCAGGCCGATACGCGCGAGCGGGCGCGGTGGCGCGCGGCGACCGTGGTCCTCGACCCGCCGCGCTCGGGCGCCGGCCGAGCGGTCACCGACGCTCTGGCGGAGCTGCGGCCGGCGCAGCTCGTCTACGTCGCCTGCGACCCGGTCGCGCTCGCCCGCGACGTGGGCGCCCTGACCGGGGCGGGCTACGAGCTGGAGCGCCTCGAAAGCTTCGACCTCTTCCCGCACACCTCCCACGTGGAGGCCGTTGCGCGACTGGTCCGCCGAGAGGACTGACCGCGGGCCCGCGTCTGCGTACCATGGGCGGGATGGAGCCCCACGTCGACGCAGCCGAGGCCCCGCGCGTGCGCGTGGCGATCGTGGACGACCACGAGTCGGTGCGCCTGGGCGTGGCCGCCGCCGTCGAGAGCGCGGGAATGCAGGTGGTCGCCGCCGCCGAGACCGTCCAGGCCCTCGAGAGCACGATCGGCGGCGCCGAGATCGAGGTGCTCGTCCTCGACCTGTCCCTGAACGACGGCTCGAGCATCACCAGCAACGTCAAGTGGGGGCAGGTGCGCGGCTCCGCCGTCCTCGTCCACAGCATCGCGGACCGCGTCGTGGCCGTGCGGGAGGCGCTCGCCGCGGGAGCGGCCGGCGTCATCCCGAAGTCCTCGCCCATGTCGACGGTCGTCGCCGCCATCCGCACGGTCGCCCGCGGCGAGGTCCTCAACAATCTGGAGTGGGCCTCGGCCATCGACGCCGACGACGACTTCGCGCGGGCCGTGCTCGGCCGTCGCGAGCGCGACGTCCTGCACCTCTACGCCTCGGGGCTGCCACTGAAGCTGGTGGCCGAGCGGCTGCAGATCTCGGTGTCGACGGCGAAGGAGTACCTCGACCGGATCCGCGACAAGTACGTCGAGATCGGCCGTCCCGCCCCGACGAAGGTCGATCTGCTGCGGCGCGCGGTGGAGGACGGCATCCTGCCGGGCATCGACCCGGACGACGGCGATGGCGGGCGCTGAGGCGCCGATCGCCCGCCGCAACGCCGGGCGCGAGCGCATCGACCGGATCATCAGCACGGTCGTGTCGTTCTTCGGCTTCGGCTTCGGCGTGCAGACCGTCCCGCCGATCCTCGCGCAGCTGCCCCTCCTGCGCCCCGAGGTGGCCTGGCCGGTGCTGGTGCTGGTCTTCGGATCGCTCACCGCCGCCGTGGTCACCGCCGTGCTGCGGCGGGGCACGCGGATCACGGCGGTCCTGGTCGCGGTCGGTGTCCTCGTGGCCCTCCTGACCTGGCCGGCCGCCGTCGCCACCGGGGGCGCGGACCGCGAGACCCCGTGGATCTGGTACCTGCTGACCATCGGCACCGCCTTCTGCACGATCGCGGCTCCCCTCCGGATCGCGATCGCGTACGTGTCGGTGACGACCGTGCTGTTCGGGCTGCTGCGCGTCCTCCCCTCCGGCGGCGGGGCGGAGCCGACCCGCGCGATCCTCGACGCCGCCTACGTGGGCATCGTCGGCTTCGTGATGCTGGTGCTGATCACCGTGCTCCGGCAGTCGGCCGACCAGATCGATCGCGCGCAGACGACGGCCATGGAGCAGTACGAGGCGGCGATGCGCCAGCACGCCGGCGAGGTGGAGCGGGTCGAGGTCGACGCCCTGGTGCACGACAACGTGCTTGCGACGCTGCTCTCCGCCGCCTCCGCCGAGTCGCCGGCCGAGCGTGCGCTGGTCTCCTCGATGGCGCAGCGCACCCTCGCCGTGCTGCTGCCCGACCACGAGCCGGAGCCGCCCGAGGGGCTGGTCCCGCTCGAGCTCCTGCAGCGCCAGCTCGCCCACGCGGCGTCCACCTTCGGGACCGAGATCGCAGTCGCGACGGCCGACGGAGTGGATCCGCGCGCGACGACGCTGCCGCGCCCGGTGGCCGAGGCCCTGCTCGGCGCGGTCTGGCAGGCGCTCGCCAACAGCGTTCAGCACGCGGGTCCGAGCGGCAGCGTCCACCGCGCCGTGCACGGGCTGCTGGGCGACGGCGCGGTGGAGGTCGTGGTGGAGGACGACGGCCGCGGCTTCCGGCTCGCCGACGTCCCGCGCGAGCGGCTGGGCATCCGGCTCTCCATCCTCGAGCGGGTGCACAACGCGCGGGGTTCGGCGCGGGTCGACTCGACTCCGGGCGAGGGCACCCGAGTCGTCCTCTCCTGGCGGGCGGACGCGGGAGGAGGGCCGTGATCGCCTACCCGCGCCCCCTGCTCCAGGCGCTCGGCGCCGGCTTCTCGCTCTACCACGTGGTGCTCGCCTTCTTCTCCTTCCGCATCTCCCCGGCCACGCCGGCCGACCTCGTCGCGGTCGCGCTGTACGTCGCGGCGACCGTCGTCGCCCTCTGGCCCGGAGCGACGACCCGGCTCGCCCTGCCCGTCGCGGTCGGGATGACCGCGGTCGCCGTCGCTCTGCCGCTGCTGGTCGCGCCGTCGCTCGATCCGGGCGCCTCCAACGGCTACTCCACCTGGTACATCGCCGCGGTCGGCACCCTCATGACGATCGTGTGCGCCCGCCGGCGCCCGGCCTGCGCCTGGGTCGGCGTCGGCTTCCTGATCGTGCACACCGTGTTCTGGGCCGGCCCGGCCGCGCTGGCCACTCTCGGCGTCGTCGGGGGGATCGCCTGGGTCGCGATCGCGCAGCTGCTCATCGTCGAGCTCGGGCGCGCGGGCTCCGAGGCGCGCGTGCTCGAGGCGGCCGAGCGCGCGGCCGCGTCGTGGCGGGCCGCGGAGGAGGCGCACCTCACGGAGCGCGAGGTCCGGCTGGAGCAGACGCGCGCCCTCGCCGCCGACATGCTGCTGCGCATCGCCGAGCCGGGACCGGGCCTCACCGACGAGGAGCGGCGCGAGTGCCGGCTGCTCGAGGCGGCCGTGCGCGACGAGATCCGCGGCCGGCGGCTGCTGGACGACGAGGTGCGGCGTCTCGTGCTCGACGCGCGGCGGCGGGGCGTGACCGTGTCGGTGCTCGACGACGGCGGCCTCGACCGCACCTCCGAGGGCGAGAGCCGACGGGTGCTGGGGGAGCTCGCCCAGGCTCTGAGCGGGATCCGCGAGGAGGTCGACCGCGTGGTGGTGCGCACCGCGTCGGCCGACTCGGCCTCGGCGGTCACAGTGGTGGGCCTGCGGACGGCCGGCGACGGCAGCGCGGGCGCCCTCGGCTCCGACGACGCGGGGGACGAGGTCGACGCCTGGGTCGAGATCCGGCGCGACGGCGTCGGCGGACGGGACGTCTGAGCGGCGGAGCGCGCGCGGGACGGCACGGCCGTCCGCATGCGCAGCGACCGGCGGCGACCCGCCCCGGAGGGCGTGCGGATCTCGGATCGGTGCCGCGGGCGGTACGCTCCGGCTCTCAGCACAGCTCAGGTCTCGGCGCGCCCGGTCTCTCGGAGCGGACCGATCGTCGGCGCGGCGCGGCACGGCGCGGCACGAGCGTGAGCAGAGCCGTCATGGGCAGAGCCCGTTGAGCGCAGAGCGCGTCAGGACGAAAGCCCGTTAACGGAGTGCGGCGGGCCGTCCACTCCTCCGAAGAGGGGGCCCGGCCCGCCGTCAAACCCCGAGTGAGGGTAACAACCCGAATATTACCCTCACTCGCCCCCAACACACCCGCCTGCTTACCCTGGTCGGCGAGTGATTGGCGGTGCCCCTTCCGAAGGAGGAGCACCGTACGTCCACTAGTCTGCTCGCTCCGCCAGGAGGCGCATAGTCAGCACTTTAGGGGACTAATCGGGGGACAAATTTCACGTTCCGCGTCGCGGATCGCTCGTTCCCCGACGGGCTGCGTCTGCGAGTCCGCTCAGCCGGAGAAGGAGCGCCACGCTCCCGGTGCCGGCCGCAGCGGCCCGCGGACCGCCGCGGCGCGGTCGTTCCAGCCCCCGCTGAGCTCCTGCGGGGTCTCCGGCTCGGCCTCGGTGCGAGAGGTCAGTGCGGTGACGACGGCCGTGACGGCGGCGATCTCGGCGGCGTCGAGGCCGGGGGTGGAGATGACGACGGCGGGTGCGGAGTCGGAGGCGGTCATCCCGCGACGCTATCGCATGCCGTTCACGGCGCCGGTCGGCGGGGCATGGCTATGCTGACGCCGGATGCCGCCGGAGCGTCGTCCGTCCGTTGCGAACAGGAGCGTCCCCGCATGCCGACGTGGTTCCCGAGGAGCGGTGCCGCGGCGCTGCGCCCCCTGCGTCTGCTGGTCCGGAGGTCGCCGGCGGCCGTCTCGGTCGTCCTGGTCCTCCTGGCCGCGAGCGCGATCACGGGGACGCTCGTCGCCCCCGCGGGAGCCGAGACGACGGCCTGGTGGGCGGCGGGCCCGATGACGACCCTCGACGGCCGTCCGTGGACGGCGGTGACCGCCCTCCTGATCGCGGCGGACCCGCTGCAGCTGCTCCTGGACGTCGTGCTGGTGCTCCCGATGCTCCTCGCCGCGGAGCGCCGCCTCGGCTCGGCCCGCACCCTCCTCGCCTTCCTCGTGACCGGCGCCGTCGGGATCGTCGTCGGGTCCTCCGTGCAGTCGATCGGCGCTCTCGTCGGGGAGTGGTGGGCGGGCGACACCGTCGGCGACCACACCTTCGACCCGCTGATCGGCGCGGTCGGCGCCCTCATCGCCTCGACCGCCTTCATGGGCGCTCTGTGGCGTCGCAGGCTCCGGGTGACCGTCTTCGCCGTCGTGCTGATGTTCGTGCTCTACGCGGGCGACTCCGCCGACGCGTACCGGCTCCTCGCGGGCGGCGCGGGGCTCGTGCTCGGCGCGGTGCTCGCGCGGGGAGCGTCGGGGCTGCGTCCGCAGCGTCCGGCGCCGAGCTCGCACCGCGAGTCCCGGGGGCTGCTGGCGGCGGTCGTCGTCGTCACCGCGATCGGTCCGCTCGTCGCCGTCCTCTCCGACTCGGGCTACGGTCCGTTCTCGTTCCTCGGCCGACTGCTGCAGAGCGCCTTCACGGGGACGACGGACCTCGAGGACCCGTGCAGCCGCGCCCTCCGGCACTGCGCGCACCACGTGAAGCTGAGCCTGGTCGCCCCCGGGCCGATCCTGCTGACGTTCGTCCCGCTCGTCCTCCTGCTCGTCGCCGCCTACGGCCTGCGCTCCGGGCGCCGCCTGGGCCTGCTGCTGGCGGTCGGGGTGAACATCGCGATCGCGATCCTGGAGGTCTTCTCCCTCCAGCGCGCCGCCCGTCACCCCGAGTTCCTGTACTACGCCGAGTACCTGCTCTGGGTGGCGACGACGGTGCTGGTGCCGCTGGCCGTCGTGGCGATGCTCGTGATCGGGAGGAGGCACTTCCGCATCCGCGCGCCCCGTGCCGCCGCGAGGCTCTGGACGCGGGTCGTCGCCATCGCCTTCGTCGTGTCCCTCGGCGGCTACCTGGCGCTCTCGGCCGGCGTGCGCACGAGCTTCGAGCCGCTCCTGGGCCTCGGGAGACTCCTCCTGGACGGGCTGCTGCGCTTCGTCCCGGTGAGCTTCCTCGGCGGCGCCGGACTGCTCGCCGTGCCGCGGGAGCCCGTCGCGCGGATCGTCTTCGAGTGGGTCGGCCCGGTGTTCTGGCTCGTGGTCGTCGTCGCGGTGGTCGCCCTGCTCCGGGCCACCGACGTGCAGCGGAACCGCGGCGACGAGGCGCGGTACCGCGCGCTCCTGTCCCTGCACGGCGCCGGCAGCCTCGGCCATCAGGGGACCTGGGAGGGCAACGCGCACTGGATCTCGGCCGACGGGACCGGCGGAGTCGCCTACCGGGTGATCGGCGGCGTGGCGATCACCCTCTCCGACCCGGCCTGCGCTCCCGAGCGGCGGGAGGACGTCGTGGCCGAGTTCGTGCGTTTCTGCGACGAGCGCAGCTGGACGCCCGTCTTCTACAGCATCCACGACGAGCTGCTCCCCGTCTTCGACCGGCTCGGCTGGTCGCGCCTCTCGGTCGGCGAGGAGACGATCATCGAGCTCCCCTCCTTCGAGCTCACCGGCAAGCGGTGGCAGAAGGTGCGCTACCCGCTCACGCGCGGCATCAAGCTGGGCATCGAGGCGCAGTGGACCAGCTGGCCCGAGCTCTCCCTCGGCATGGCCAACCAGATCGTCGACCTGTCGGAGCGCTGGGTCGCCGAGAAGGCGCTGCCCGAGATGGGCTTCACCCTCGGCGGCATCGACGAGGTCCGCGATCCCGACGTCGCCCTCCTGCTCGCGGTCGGACCGGACGGCGTGCTGCAGGGAGTGACGAGCTGGCTGCCCGTGCACAGGGAGGGTCGCGTGGTCGGCTGGACCCTCGACTTCATGCGCCGCTCCGACGACTCGATGCCCGGCATCATGGAGTTCCTCATCGCCTCCGCGGCGCTGCGCGTCAAGGAGGAGGGTGCCGAGTTCCTCTCGCTCTCGGGCGCACCGCTCGCCACCGCACCGGTCGAGGAGGGGGAGGAGCCTCCGGAGCCGACGGTCCTCTCGCGCCTGCTCGAGTTCCTCTCGCGGACGCTCGAGCCGGCCTACGGCTTCACGTCGCTGTTCCGCTTCAAGGCCAAGTTCCACCCGCGCTACGCGGGCCTCTGGATGACCTACCCCGACGCGCTGCAGCTGCCGCGGATCGGAGCCGCGCTGGGTCGCGCCTACCTGCCGGACCTCTCCGCCGCGCAGGCGCTGGCGTTCGCGCGGGTGGTCGGGGCGAAGCCGGAGGAGAAGCCGTCCGAGGCACCCGCGGCGAAGCCGGATGCTCCGGCCGCGAAGGCAGGCGCTCCTGCGGCGAAGGCGGGTGCTCCGACAGCCGAGCCGGACGGTCCTGGGGTGAAGGCGGGTGCTCCTGCGGTCAAGGCGGGTGCTCCGGCTGCGAGGGCGGATGCCCGGGAAGCGGAGCCCGATTCCGCGACAGGGAAGCCGGACGCTTCGGCCGCGGAGCCGGACGCTCCCGTCGTGCGGCCCGATGCTCCCGCGGAGTCCGCTGCCCGACGGACCGGCCCCGGCTCCTCCGACTGATCGTTCCGCCCCTCCGCCCCGTGAGGAGGCGGGCGCAGCGGAACGCCGCGGCACGGACGGTCTCCCGTCTCCTGCCGCGGCGTCCGAGCAGGCCGGGTCAGAGCGGGATGTTGCCGTGCTTCTTCGCGGGCAGGTTGGCGCGCTTGGTGCGCAGCGCCCGCAGCGCCTTGATGACGGAGACACGCGTCGCCGAGGGCTCGATCACGCCGTCGAGCTCGCCGCGCTCGGCCGCGAGGAACGGGCTCGCGACGTTGTAGGTGTACTCGTTCGCCAGGCGCGTCCGGACGGCTGCGACGTCCTCGCCGGCCTCCTCCGCCTTGCGGATCTCGTTGCGGTAGAGGATGTTCACCGCGCCCTGGCCGCCCATGACGGCGATCTCGGCGGTCGGCCACGCGAGGTTGATGTCGGCTCCCAGCTGCTTGGACCCCATCACGATGTACGCGCCGCCGTAGGCCTTGCGCAGGATCACCGTGACCAGCGGCACGGTCGCCTCGGCGTAGGCGTAGAGCAGCTTCGCGCCGCGGCGGATGACGCCGGTCCACTCCTGGTCGGTGCCGGGCAGGTAGCCCGGGACGTCGACCAGGGTCAGGATCGGCAGCGAGAACGCGTCGCAGAAGCGGACGAAGCGGGACGCCTTCTCGCCTGCCTCGATGTTCAGCGTGCCCGCCATGGCGCTCGGCTGGTTCGCGATGATGCCGACGGAGCGGCCCTCGACGCGGCCGAAGCCGATCACGATGTTCGGCGCGAACAGCGGCTGCACCTCGAGGAAGTCGCCCTCGTCGACGATGTGCTCGATGACGGCGCGCATGTCGTACGGCTGGTTCGGGCTGTCCGGGATGACCGTGTCGAGGAAGCGGTCCGCGTCGGTCGTCTCGAGATCGACCTCGGTCTCGAAGACGGGTACCGGCGACAGGTTGTTGTCCGGGAGGAAGGAGAGGAGCGTCCGCGCGTAGTCGAGCGCGTCGTTCTCGTCGCTCGCGAGGTAGTGCGAGACGCCCGAGATCTTGTTGTGGGTCAGCGCGCCGCCGAGCTCCTCCATGCCGACGTCCTCGCCGGTGACGGTCTTGATCACGTCGGGCCCGGTGACGAACATCTGGCTGGTCTTGTCGACCATGATCACGAAGTCGGTCAGGGCGGGGGAGTAGACCGCGCCTCCCGCGGCCGGGCCGCAGATGATCGAGATCTGGGGGATCACGCCGCTCGCCGCGGTGTTGCGGCGGAAGATCTCGCCGTACTTGCCGAGGGCGACCACGCCCTCCTGGATCCGTGCTCCGCCGGAGTCGAGGATGCCGATGATCGGGACGCCGGTCTTCAGGGCGAGGTCCATCACCTTGATGATCTTCTCGCCGGCCACCTCGCCGAGCGAGCCGCCGAAGATCGTGAAGTCCTGCGAGTACACGGCGACCTGGCGGCCGTGGATGGTGCCGGTCCCGGTGACGACGGCGTCGCCGTAGGGGCGCTTCTTCTCCATGCCGAAGGCGTGGGTGCGGTGGCGGACGAACTCGTCCAGCTCGACGAACGAGCCCGGGTCGAGGAGGGTGTCGATCCGCTCCCGTGCGGTCATCTTGCCCTTGGCGTGCTGCTTCTCGATCGCCGCCTCGCCACTGGCCGTGACGGCCTCGTGGTAGCGGTTCCTGAGGTCCGCGATCTTCCCCGCGGTCGTGTACAGATCGGGCGCGGGACGTTCGGTGTTCGCGGTCACCCGCTCACCCTACCGGCGGGGCGGACGCCTCCTCTTGTCGCACTCGCACAGGGAGGGCCGCTCCGAACGGGAGGATCCGGACAAGGGCGGGACGTCGCGCGCGGCGCTCGGAGCGGCCTCGCGGGAGCCGCCGCTACCGTGGCGGCATGCTCCTCCCGCTCTCCTCCGCCGTCTCCCCCCGCGTCCTCGCGCTCGAGTCGGCGGGGTCGACGAACGACGAGCTCCGCGAGCGGGCTGCCGCCGACCCCACCGTGTGGCCGCACCTCTCCGTCGTCGCCACCGGCGACCAGCGCGCCGGGCGCGGCCGGCTGGGGCGCGTCTGGCAGGCGCCCGCGAGCCGCACGCTCGCGGCCTCGACTCTGGTCGACGCCTCCGCCCTCGGCGCCGAGGCCTCCGGCTGGCTGCCGCTCGTGGCCGGCGCCGCTCTCGCCCGGGCCCTCGCACCCCTCGTCGACGGGGACGTCGCCGTCAAGTGGCCCAACGACGTCCTGATCGACGGCCGGAAGGTCGCGGGGATCCTCGCCGAGCGCCTGCCGGACGGACGGGTCGTCGTCGGCACCGGTGTGAACCTGCTGCTGACGGAGGCGGAGCTGCCGGTCCCGACCGCCACCTCGCTCGCCCTCGCCGGAGCACGGACGACGAGCGCCGACGAGGTGCTCGCCGCGTTCCTGACCGGATTCCAGGGGCTGCTGGCTCCGCTGCTCGCCCAGGGCGACGCCGAGGCCTCCGGAGCGGCCGCCGCCGTCCGCGCCTCTTGCGGCACCCTCGGAACGCGCGTCCGGCTCGAGCTGCCCGACGGCACGCAGGAGGAGGGGACCGCCGCCGCACTCGCCCCGGACGGCTCGCTCCTGCTCGAGCAGGGCGGCGCGCTGCGCTCGTTCACGGCCGGCGACGTCACGCACCTGCGCTCCTGATGGCCAGGACCGACCCCGCCGACCGCGAGCTGGCGCGGCTGACCCCGCGCGCCCGCCGGGCGGTCGCACCGGTCGTCGGCCTCCTCCTGCTCACCTGGACGGGCTTCTACTTCGCCGCGCAGTTCGAGCTCGCCCTGCAGCGCTGGATCATCGGGCTCGGCACCGCACTTCTGGTGCTGCTCCTCTGCGCTCCCGGGATCGCGGGCTGGGCGAGCGTGCGCTACCGCGTCACCGCCTCCGGCCTCAGCGCGCGCCGGGGCGTGGCGTCGATCCGGCGGGCCGAGGTGGTCTTCGATCGGAGGATGGAGGTCGTGGTCGAGCGCTCCCTCGGCCAGCGCCTCGCCCGGTGCGGGGACGTCCGGATCCTGCAGGCGGGAGCCGAGGTGTTCGTGCTGCGGGACCTGCCGGATCCGGAGCTCACGGCCGACCTGCTGCGGGAGGCGATCGGCGCGGCTCCCGCTCTCGAGCCGGAGTGGCCGCCGCCCGCGTGAGCGCGTCGGGGCCTCGGTAGCATGGAGCCGCCCCGCGCCAGCGGGCGGAGATGGAGGAGCGCCATGCGCGTCGGCGTGATCGGGGGCGGCCAGCTCGCCCGGATGATGATCCCCGCGGCGGTGGAGCTCGGCATCGAGATCGCCGTGCTCGCCGAGAGCGAGGGCGCCCCGGCGGGGCTCGCCGCGACACGGGTCGGCGACTACCGCGACGAGGCGACCGTGCTCGCCTTCGCCGAGACCGTGGACGTGGTGACGTTCGACCACGAGCACGTTCCCCAGCCGATCCTCCGCGAGCTCGTCGCCCGCGGCGTCGCCGTGCACCCCGGCCCCGACGCCCTGCTGTTCGCCCAGGACAAGCTGATGATGCGGCGCCGCCTGACCGAGCTCGGCGTGCCCGTGCCCGAGTGGGCCGAGGTCTCCTCCGCCGAGGAGCTGGGGGAGTTCCTGGCCGAGCACGGCGGCAGCGCCGTGGTGAAGACCGCGCGCGGCGGCTACGACGGCAAGGGCGTGCGCGTGGTGCGCGGCGCCCACGAGGCGGACGACTGGTTCACCGCCCTCGCCGAGGACGGCCGGGGCGGCTCGCTCCTGGTCGAGGAGCTGGTGGGCTTCCGCCGCGAGCTCGCGCAGCTCGTCGCCCGGCGTCCCTCCGGCGAGAGCATCCTCTGGCCGGTGGTGGAGTCGGTGCAGCGCGACGGCGTCTGCGCCGAGGTGATCGCTCCGGCCCCCGCGTCCGCCGGCCGGCTCGCATCAGCCGCGGCCGAGATCGCGCAGACGATCGCCGACAGCCTCGGGGTCACCGGCGTCCTGGCCGTCGAGCTGTTCGAGACGACGGACGACCGGATCCTGGTCAACGAGCTGGCCATGCGCCCGCACAACAGCGGCCACTGGACGATGGACGGATCGACCACGTCGCAGTTCGAGCAGCACCTGCGCGCGGTCCTCGACCTGCCGCTCGGCGCGACGGGCTGCCGCGATCCGTGGACCGTGATGGTCAACGTGCTCGGCGGCCCGGTGGGGGAGTCGCTGACCGACCGCTATCCGCGGGTGCTCGCCGATCACCCGGGCGTGAAGGTGCACAACTACGGCAAGGAGCCGCGACCGGGCCGCAAGGTCGGGCACGTGAACGCCACCGGCGACGACCTCGACCTCGTGGTCTACGAGGCTCGCGCGGCGGCGGCCGTTCTCACGGACTGACCCGTACGATGGTCGCCGTGACGAGCCTGCCGACCTCCCCGACCCCTGCCGGAGCCCTCTCGTGAGCGCGGACGCGCTCGTGAACGGGCCCGCGCCGCTCGTCGGCGTCGTGATGGGCTCGGACTCGGACTGGTCCGTCATGCAGGCGGCGTCCACCGTCCTCGCCGAGTTCGGCGTGGCGCACGAGGTCCGGGTCGTCTCCGCGCACCGCACCCCGGAGGCGATGATCGCGTACGGCCGCGAGGCCCGCGGCCGCGGCCTGAAGGTCGTCATCGCCGGAGCGGGCGGAGCCGCCCACCTCCCCGGCATGCTCGCCGCCGTGACCTCGCTCCCCGTCGTCGGAGTGCCGGTCCCGCTCGCCCGCCTCGACGGGCTCGACTCCCTCCTCTCGATCGTGCAGATGCCGGCGGGCGTCCCCGTCGCCACTGTCTCCATCGGCGGAGCGCGGAACGCCGGACTGCTCGCGGTGAAGATCCTCGCGACGGCGGACGACGCCCTCTCCGCAGCGCTCGACGACTTCGCCGCCGACCTCGAGGTGCAGGTCGCCGCGAAGAACGACGCCCTGGTGGCGGGCCTGTGACGGCCGTCGCCCTGCCGCTGCGGCACCCGGACGTCGCCTCCCGCGCCTTCATGACGCGGCGGGCGTGGTGGCTGCTGATCGTCAACCTGCTGGTGCCCGGGTCCGCTCAGGTCCTCGCGGGCAACCGCCGGCTCGGGCGCCTGGGGCTCGGCTTCACCCTCGGGCTCTGGGTCGCCCTCCTGGTCGCGGTGCTCCTCTACTTCGTCTTCCCGACCGGCCTCTACACGCTCGCGACCTTCGACGTCTCGATGCTCGCGCTCCAGGCCGCGCTCGTCGTCTACGGGGTGGTCTGGGCCGTGCTGACGCTCGACACCCTCCGCCTGATCCGCGTCGTCCGGGTGCGCCCGCGGATGCGCGGCGTGCTCGCGTTCGCGACGATCGCGCTGATGGCGATCTCGGTCGGCACCACCGCCTACGGCACCTACCTGCTCGGCGTGACACGGGGGACGCTGTCGTCGATCTTCGGCGGCGGAGCGATCGAGCAGCCGATCGACGGCCGCTACAACGTGATGCTCCTCGGCGGCGACGCGGGAGAGGACCGCGACGGTCTGCGCCCCGACAGCATCTCGGTGGTCAGCATCGACGCGTCGAGCGGCAAGGCCTCGATCATCGGCGTCTCGCGCGAGTTCGTCGACTTCCCGTTCCCCGAGACCAGCCCGATGCACGAGCTCTACCCCGACGGCTACGACACCGACAACTGCGCCGTCGACGTCTGCAAGCTCAATTCGGTCTACACCGAGGTCGAGCTGAAGCACCCGGAGCTCTACCCCGACGCCGTCGACCACGGCAGCGAGCCCGGCATCGAGGCGATGCGCGACGCGGTCGAGGGCATCCTCGATCTGAGGATCCAGTACTACGCGCTGATCGACATGGAGGGCTTCGCCCAGCTGATCGATGCGCTCGGCGGCATCGACATCGACTACGTCGCCGACGAGCCGCTGCCCCTGGGCGGGCTGCCCGACTCCGACGGCGTGATGCAGGGCGTCAACCAGTGGATCGATCCCGGGCACTGGCACTTCAACGGCGAGCAGGCCCTCGCCTACGCCCGGTCTCGCTACACCACGAGCGACTACGACCGGATGGCGCGCCAGCGGCAGGTGCAGGAGGCGCTGCTCGCCCAGTTCGAGCCGGGCAACGTCCCCGCCAAGTTCCAGGACGTCGCGTCCGCCGGGTCCCAGGTCATCAAGACGGACGTCCCGCAGGGGATGCTCGGCTACTTCGTGCAGCTGGGGCTCAAGACGAAGTCGCAGCCGGTGGATCCGATCGAGCTGGTCCCGCCGGCCGTCGACCCGGAGGACCCGGACTACGACGTCGTGCACTCGCTGGTGAGTGCCGGACTGTCGGGCGACTCCGCGCCGTAGACGGCCGGGTGCCGCACGCCTCAGAGGTCGGCGTGCAGCGCCCAGACGCGCTCGGCGGAGTCGCGCCAGCTGAAGGCTCGGGAGCGGTCGCGGCCGGCCACCGACATCCGCTCGCGCAGACCGGTGTCGGCGAGCACGCTGCTCATGGCGAGGGCGAGGCGGTCCGGGTAGTCCTTCGCGTCGCCGCGCTCGACGGCGACGCCGGCGTCCGCGGCGACCTCCATCAGCGCGGGGTCGTCGGAGTGCACCACCGGCACTCCGAAGTGCATCGCCTCGAGCACGGGCAGGCCGAAGCCCTCGGCGATGCTCGGGTAGACGAAGAGGGTGGCCCGCGGGAGGACGACGGCGAGGTCGGCGTCGCTGAGGACTCCCAGGGCGCGCACGCGCGTCTCGTCGAGGCCCTGCTCGTCGGCGACGGAGGCCACGTCCAGGTCGCCCCAGCCGGTCGGGCCGACCAGGAGCAGCGGGATCGCCGGGGCGGACGCTCCTCCGAAGGCCGCGATCAGCGAGACCAGGCCCTTGCGCGGCTCCAGCGTGCCGACGCTCAGCACGTACTCCGGGGGGAGGCCCAGCGCCGTGGCGCGCTCGTCGGCGTCCTCCGGGACGACCAGGCCGGAGCCGACGGCTCCGCCGATCACGCGCAGTCGATCGCCGAAGTCCATCAGCTGGGAGAGCTGGTGGGCGACGGCGTGGGTGGGGACGACGACGGCGTCCGCGTGCTTGCGGGCGCGCTTCGCCATCGCCCGGTGCCACTTCGCGCCGTGCGGAGTGAGGGTCTCGGGATGCGTCCACGGCACCGTGTCGTGGATCGTGACGACGATCTGCTCGCCCTCGCTCCCGTCGTGGCTGCGCAACGGGGCGAAGAGGCTCGGGGCGTGGATCATGCCGCCGCCGGCCGGGATGGCGATCCCGTACTGCCAGGCGCGCGAGAGCTCGCGGCGCCCGAGCGGCAGCCGGTGGATGCGCGCGAGGCCGGGCAGGCGCAGGCGCAGCTCCTCCTCCTTCTCGGGCGGGTGGGCGGAGACGACGGCCTCCACCTCGCAGTCGCGGGGAGCCGTCGCGATCAGCTCGCGGGTGAGCTCCTCGGTGTAGCGGCCGATGCCGCCGGGCACGCGGGCGAGCATCTGGTCGACGACGACGCGGAGAGTGGTGGTCACGGGGTCACCGCCTCGAGGGGTGCGGCGGCGAGCGCGTCCTGCCAGGAGCGCAGCGGCGGCAGGCCCGCCCGGCTCCAGCCGTCGTGTCCGAGGACCGAGTAGGCCGGACGCGGAGCGGGGCGGACGAACGAGCCGCTGTCGGTCGGGCGCAGGCGCTCGGGATCCAGGCCCGCCTTGGCGAAGACGGCACGGGCGAAGCCGAGCCAGGTCGTCTCGCCGGAGCTGGTGCCGTGGTAGACGCCGGCCGGGGCCTCCGCGTCGACCAGCTCGATCAGGCGCGCGGCGAGGTCGGCGGTCCAGGTGGGCTGGCCGTGCTGGTCGTCGACCACGGTCAGCGTCTCGTGCGCACCCGCCAGTCGCACCATCGTCTTAGCGAAGTTGCCGCCGTGCTCGCCGTAGAGCCAGGCCGTGCGGACGACGTACCCGCGGTCCGGGTTGGCATCGAGCACCAGGCGCTCGCCCTCGGCCTTCGTGCGGCCGTAGGCCGAGATCGGGTTCCGGGGGTGGTCCTCGGAGTAGGGGGTCGTCGCGGAGCCGTCGAAGACGTAGTCGGTGGAGACCTGCACGAGTGCGGCTCCCGTCTCGGCGGTGGCGAGGGCGAGGTTGCGCGCTCCGACGGCGTTGACGCGGTGCGCCTCCTCCTCGTCGGTCTCGGCGTCGTCGACGCGGGTGTACGCGGCGCAGTTCACCACGGCGTCGTGTCCCGCGACGGCGGCGCGCACGGCGTCGAGGTCGGTCACGTCGAGGTCGGAGCGGCCGAGGGCGGTGCTGGGGCGGGAGCCGAGGGCCGCGCGCAGGTCGGTGCCGAGCATGCCGGAGGCGCCCGTGATGAGGAAGGTCACCTCCTCATCATGCCCGAGCGGTCCGTCGGCCGACGGTCGGCGCTCCGGCACGCCGCCGGGTGGCGCAGAGAGGCGTCGCGGGCCCGTGACACGCCGTCGTTAAACTGGCGACCGTGCAGATCCGAGAGCTCGACATCCCCGACGTCTACGAAGTGACTCCGCGCCAGTTCCCCGACGATCGCGGGGTCTTCTACGAGTTCTACCGCTTCGACCGCCTGGCCGAGAAGGTCGGGCACCCGCTCTCGCTCCGGCAGGGCAACACCTCCGTCTCGCGGCGCGGCACCGTCCGCGGCATCCACTTCGCGCAGATCCCGCCGTCGCAGGCCAAGTACGTCTCGTGCTTCTCCGGTGCGGTCCTCGACTACGTGATCGATGTGCGCGTCGGGTCGCCGACCTTCGGGCGCTGGGAGTCGATCCTGCTCGACGACGTCGACCGCCGCTCCGTCTACATCGCCGAGGGGGTCGCGCACGCCTTCGTGGCGCTGACCGAGGGCGCCGTGGTCTCGTACCTCGTGAACGCCACCTTCGACCCGGTGCGGGAGAAGGGTATCGACCCGCTCGACGAGCAGATCGGCCTGCGCTTCCCGGAGGAGGCCGGCGAGCTGCTCCTCTCGCCGAAGGACACCGACGCACCGACGCTGGCCGAGGCCGAGGCGCAGGGTCTGCTGCCGACCTGGGACGAGGCGCGGGCCTTCTACACGGAGCTCGACTCCGCGTCCTGACCGCCGATCCGGTGGGCGGGCCGCCCGGCGCCGGCCAGGCGGCCCGCCCGATCGGAGCGGATCAGCTCTTCGAGCGCAGGCGCATCAGCGCGACCCGGGCGCCCAGCCCGGCGCGGACCGCCGCGCGGATCGGCGCCTGATACCAGGCCCCGTACTTCTGCGCGAGGTAGAGGTAGGCGCTGCGGTGGTGGACCGCGAGCATCCGCGCCGAGGCCAGGCGGGTGGAGTGCCCGCCGAGGTGGGAGACGACCGCGTCGGCGAGGTAGACGTTGGTCCAGCCGCGCTGTCCGAGCGAGTCGCCCAGCTGGACGTCCTCGAAGTACATGAAGTAGCGGTCGTCGAACCCGCCGATCTCCTCGAAGGCCGTGCGGCGCACCATCACGCAGGCGCCGGAGAGCCAGCCCGCCTCCATCCGGCCGTGGCGGAGGGTCTCGACCGCGCGCGAGCGCCGGTAGGTCGCCGACCACGGGTTGCCGGGCCAGACGTGGGCGAAGACGGCGTGCCCGACGCCCGTGCCGAGCGAGGGCAGAGCGCGGGCGGAGGGGTAGATCGTGCCGTCGGAGTCGAGGATCCGCGGCCCGATCGAGCCGATCCGGTCGTCCGCCGTCGCGGCGGCGTAGAGGGCGTCGATCGAGCCGGGGAGGAAGACCGTGTCCGGGTTGGTCACCAGGATCCACTCCACTTCGGGCCCGAGGCGGTCGACCGCGTAGTTGACGGCCCGGCCGTAGCCGAGGTTCTGCCCGGTCTCGTGGAACTCGACGTGGGGCAGGCGCTCGACGACGCTGCGGACGGAGTCGTCCGTGGTCAGGTTGTCGACCACCACGATGCGCACGTCGTGCTCCGTCGCCTCCGGCACGGACTCGAGGCACGCGCGGAGGACCTCACCCGAGAAGTGGGTGACGACGATGACCGCGATGGGCAACGTCGAGCGTGCGATGGGAGCCTCCGGGTGGTGCGGCGTCGACGGGAGGAGTGCCCCGTCGGAAGAACTCGACGAGGCTAGCACGCGGCTCGAGCGGGGCCCGGGAGCCTGCGGCCCTCAGCGGACGATGTCGACGGGCTCGGTGCTGACGGCCACGGCGGCGGGGGAGACCGTCTCGATCGCGGGCAGAGCATCGTGCGCCGGACGGCGGAAGACGACGAACTTGTACATGCAGAAGTTCCACACCAGTCCCACGAGGACGGCGACGGCCTTGGCGATGTTGATCGCGAGGAAGGCGTTCTCGCCGGAGCTGGGGAGGAAGAGCAGCGAGTTGCCGAAGCGGGTGTCGAAGAAGACCTCGAAGCCGTAGATGATCGCCGACTGCAGGACCAGCGAGCTGAA
Source organism: Rathayibacter sp. AY2B5 (assembly GCF_002931645.1). NCBI lineage: Bacteria > Bacillati > Actinomycetota > Actinomycetes > Micrococcales > Microbacteriaceae > Rathayibacter > Rathayibacter sp. AY2B5. Next base: position 26,751 of record NZ_PSUE01000001.1, read on the forward strand.
CCCGGTGACGAGGAAGAACTTCGCGAACGTGGCGACCGAGACCCTGCCCGGGTGGCGGAAGACGAAGAAGTGGTTCAGCGCGTACGAGATCGTGATGCCGACCAGGACGGAGAAGACGTTGGCGACGAGGGTCGGCAGACCGAGCAGGAGCACGAGCGTGTTGAGGATGAGGAAGTCGATCGCCGTGTTGGTGCAGCCCGCGATGAGGAAGCGGACCTTCTGCGATTCGAGGAGTCTCTTCATCTGCGGTGCTCTTTCCCGTCCCCCTCTGGCGTCGATGCCCGACCGTCGGGCTCCGACGGGCGTCCATCGGGGCAGGCGAACAAGGGGTGAACCGCCGTGCACTGTCGTCCATCGTAACCGCGGACCCCTGCCGGGCGGTCGAACGGCCGGTGCCATGTTCCTGAGAGAGTGCGCGGGCGGGGCGGCGGGCCGCGGGGCGCGCTCGGAGGCTCGCGAGCACCGCCTCGTTATACTCGCAGGGCTCTCACCGGTCAGCCGGTGCACCGGAAGAACGGATCCTCCCCGCCTCATGCGCTCCCTCGCCGTCGTCGTCCCCACCTACAACGAAGTCGCGAACATCGCGACGGCGCTGCCGCGGGTCGCGCTCGCGGCGTCCCGCAACCCCGACTTCCACGTGACCGTCGCCGTCATCGACGACAGCTCCCCCGACGGCACCGCGGACCGCGCGCGCGAGCTCGCGGCCGAGCTCGGATCCGACACCTTCGAGGTCCTCGTGCTGTCGCGCGAGAAGAAGGAGGGGCTCGGCGCGGCGTACATCTGGGCCTTCCAGCACCTCCTCGCGGCCGAGCGCCGCTACGACTACCTGCTGCAGATGGACGCCGACCTCTCGCACGACCCGGACTACATCGACGCCTTCCTCCGCGAGGTGCGCGCGGGCGCCGACTTCGTGGTCGCCTCCCGCTACATCGCGGGCGGGGGCACTCCCGACTGGACGCTCGACCGCAAGCTGCTGAGCGGTGGCGGCAACCTCTACACGCGCCTCTTCCTCGGCTCGAAGATCACCGACTGGACCGGCGGCTTCAACCTCTTCAGCGCGGACCTCCTGCGCACCCTCCACCTCGAGACGATCCGCGCAGCCGGCTACGGCTTCCAGATCGTGCTCAAGTACCGGGCGCTGCGCCGGGCCCGCGGAGTGAAGGAGATCCCGATCGTCTTCCTCGACCGCACGGTCGGCAACTCCAAGATCCCGAGCGACACCCTCCTGAAGAACCTCCTGCTCGTCCTGGCCATCCGGTTCGGCGGGAAGCACCGGTGACGGCGGGTCCGACGGGATCCCCTCGGACCCGGAGGGCCCTCCTCGAGCTCGCCGCCCTCGCCGTCGTCGTCAGCGGGACCCTGCTCGTGCTCGGATTCATGGTCGGCACGCCGTGGCGGCCGCTGCTCTTCCGCGACGGCGACTCGCTGGCGCTGCCGCTGATCCTGCAGTCCTTCGCCGAGGGCCGCCCCGCGGCGTGGGTGATGACGAGCCAGCTCTTCCTCTTCCCCGAGCTCCCCGTCTTCGGCGTCGCGTGGCTGCTGACCGGTGGCGATCCCGCGGCGGCGCTCGCGGTCAACGCCGTGCTCAACGTCGTCCTCCTCTACGGTGTGCTCCGGATGCTCGCGCGACGGCTCGTCGCGGACCGGCACCGCCGGCTGCGGCCCGCCGCCGCGCTCGCCGGCATCGCCGTGCTGCTGGTGCTCTGCCTGACGGAGGGCCGCGCGCTCAACAACGAGGGGGCCCTGGCGACCACCTTCCTCCTCACGACCTACTACTACGGCGCGGTGCTCACAGGCCTCGCCGGGCTCGCCGTCGCCCTGGGCGCGCTGCGCGAGCGCCGTCCGGCCGCGCGTCCGCTGCTCCTGGTCGGAGCGGCCGTCGCCGCGACGACCCTCTCCGATCCGCTCCTCCTGGTGCAGTTCGTCGGCCCCCTGCTGGTGGTCCTCGTCGTGCTGCTGGTGCTCGCTCTCGCTGCTCCCCGAGCGGTCCTGATCGTCGCGGGCACGGTCCTCGGGGCCGCCGCGCTCGGAGCCGCGCTGCGGGTCCCGCTCGGCTTCCTGATCGGGACCGACGCCGGCGGGTACCTCCGGCTGCCGCTCGCCGGGACGGCACTGGACGACCTGATCGTGCAGTTCCTGGTGCTGAAGGCGCCGCTGATCGGCAAGCTCGAGGTGGCGCTGCTGGGTCTGCTGCTGCTGGCGGCCCTCGCCGTCGTCGTGGCCGGTGTCGCCCGACTGGCGCGGGGAGCCGCCCTCGACGAGGCGGCCCGTGCGCGCTTCGCGGTGTGCGCGTTCCTGCCGGCGCAGACGGCGGTGCTCCTGGTGGTGCAGGTCTTCACCGGCAGCTCGGTCAGCCGCTACCTGATGCCGATCCCGGTGACCGCGACCGTGGTCGTGATCGCCCTGATCGGCGCCGCGGCGGCGCACCGGCGTGCTGCGGGCGCGCGGCTGGCGCCGGTCGTCCGCGTCGTCGCCCCGCTGGCCGCCGCAGGCCTCGTCGTCGCCGCCGTGCCGGCCACAACGGCGGTCGCCTCCGCGGCGGCCGAGGCGCGATCGGACCCGGACGCCGACTGCCTGGAGCGCTGGATCGACGGCCGCGAGCTCGCGGGCGTCGGCTCGTTCTGGTCCACGCGGCCGCTGGACCTCTACGGGCCGGCCTCGCTGCACGTCCAGCAGGTCAACTTCGACTTCACGGTGCAGCTGTGGATGAACAACCTGAGCGACTACCGCGACCGGCAGTACAGCTTCGTCCTGGCCGACCGCTCGCCCGACTGGGCGGGGCTCGCGCGCGGGACGCTCGGCGCTCCCTCCGATATCGTCGCCTGCGGGGGGTTCGACATCTACGACTACGCGGGCACCGACGGCGAGACCGAGCTGAACCGGATCGTCCAGACCAGCGTGGAGGAGCAGCGCCGTGAGCGGGGCTACTGACGTGCGCGGCCCGCGGACGGCGAGTCGGCGGCGCCGGACGCTCGTCGAGCTCGGATGGGCCCTCGTCGCCGCCCTCGTCTCGGTCGTCGCCGCCGTGCTCGCGCTCGGGATCGGGCCGCAGGACCTGACGGCCCGCTGGACCGTGGGCGGCGACGACCAGATCCTGCACTACACGCTCTTCACCAGCGCCACGCAGGCGTTCCCGTTCGACGGCAACGCGGCGCTCGGCTTCCCCGACGGGTTCAACGCCTTCTTCAGCGCGCAGTTCGACGTCGCCTCCGCCCTCGCCGTGTCGGTCCTGGCCCTCGTGGTGCGCGACGGGACGACGCTCCTGAACGTCTTCTACCTGGGCACGTTCGCGACGGTCGCCGTCACCGGCTACGTGTTCTTCCGCGCCCTCCGCACGCGGCCCTGGGTCGCGGCGTTCTCCGCGGTCCTGCTGTCGCTGCTGCCGTACCACTTCCTCCGGATCGGATTCGGCCACGCGTTCCTCGCCAACTACTGGGCGATCCCGCTCCTGGGCGTGATGGTGCTGATGGTCGCCGGACCGCGCACCGATCCTCTCCGAGCCTGGGCCGAGCGGGGCGCGACGCGGAGGAGCCGCGTACTGCGCTCCGTCGTCCCGGGAGTCGTGCTCGGGCTCCTGGTGGCGAGCACGGGCGGCTACTACTACGTCTTCGCGGTCCTGGTCCTCGGAGCGACCTGGGCGGTGAGCACGGCCGCCGGGCTCCTCTCCCGCGAGCGGCTGCGCGTGCTCGCGGTCTCGTCGGTGCCGATCCTCGCGCTCGGCGTGTTCGTCGGGCTCTCGCTGCTGCTGCTCTCGCTCGACTTCGGGGAGCGCTACAGCCCGTACTTCACGTCGCGGACCGTGGGGGAGTCGGAGGCCTACGCCGGCAAGCTCGTGCTGCTGGGCCTGCCCTGGTCGGGGACCGGGCTGCCGCAGGGGTACGGCCTGCTCAACACCTACGCGGGCCAGTCCGGCGTGGCGCCGACGACGGAGCCGCCCGGGTTCTCGATCCTCGCCAGCGTCGCGCTCCTGATCACGCTCGTGGCGCTCCCGATCTCCGCGCTCGGCGGCGGACGGGCGCTCCGTGCGACCGCGGTCGGCCGGTTCTTCTCGGACGCCCGCGTGCGCGTCCTCGCCGTGGCGACACTGGCCGCGCTCCTCTTCTACACGGTGACGGGCCTGGGCGTCGTGGTCTCGCTGGTGGCGGGGCCGACGATCCGTGCGTGGGCGCGGATGTCGATCGTCATCGCGGTCCTCGTCCTCGGCGTGCTCGCGCTCCTGCTCGATCGGATCACGGCCCGTGGCGGTGTCCGGATCCTCGTGGCGGCGCTCCTCGCCGCCGTCGCCGTGGTCGATCAGCTGGCCGGAGTATCGGCCGCGGTGCCGATCGCTCCGACCGACGACTCCGAGATGCGCTCGTTCGTGTCGGAGGCCGACGCGCAGCTGGACGACGGCTGCGGAGTAGTGGAGCTCCCCCTGAAGAGCTTCCCCGACAGCGGGCGGATCGGAGCGCTCTCCGACTACGACGAGGCGCTGCCCTACCTCGCGACCGAGGAGGGACGCCTCCGCTGGAGCTACGGGGCGGTGGAGGGCACCTACGGCTGGGACGTCTGGGGCGACGTCGACGACCCCGCGGAGTTCGCCGACGCCGTGGCGGGCAGCGGCGCCTGCGCCGTCTACGTGGACACCGCCGGCTACACCGACGACCCCGACGGCTGGCGGGCCTACGTCGAGGCGGCGACGGGGGACGTCGAGCCCGAGGTCGCCTCCGTCTCCGGGCGCTGGCTGCTGTTCACGACCCGGCGCTGATCAGCGGTCGTCGAAGGCCAGCTCGAGCAGGCGCCGGGCGGTGCGGTCCCACCCCGGGATGGGCTCCGGTGCGAGTCGCCGGGGACGGCGCAGCGCCTCTCCGATCGCGGCCGACCACCCGGTGCGGTCCGCCGGGTCGATGAAGACGGCGGCGGACTCCCGCCCGGCGAGCGCGTCGCGGAGGCCGGGGATGTCTGCCGCGAGCACCGGAGTGCCGCAGGCGACGGCCTCGAGGGCGGGCAGGCCAAAGCCCTCGTGCCAGGAGGGCATGGCGACGGCGTCGGCCCCCGTGAGCAGGGCCGGCAGATCCTCGTCGGCGACGTAGGAGGAGGCGAAGCGCACGTCGGCTCCTGCGGCCACCGCGCGGGCGACGGCGGAGTGGACGTCCTCGTTGTCCCAGCCGTCCCCGCCGACCAGGAGCAGGGTGTGGTTCTCCGGCCGCTCGGCCTGCCGGTACGCGTCCACCAGGGTGACGAGGTTCTTGCGGCGCTCGATCGATCCGACGAAGAGCAGGTAGGACCCGAGCCCGTGCTGCGCGCGGACCCGCGCCACCTCCTCCTCCCCACGGGCATGGAAGAGGTCTGCGTCGATCGTGGTCGGCAGCACGCGGACGCGCTCGAGAGCGACGCCCAGAGCGCTCTCGACCTCGGCTGCGGACGACGGGGTGCCGGTCAGGACCAGATCGCTGCGCCGGATCCACCGGGGCACCGACCGCGACAGCAGCTCTCGGCGCTCGCGAGGAACGAGCTCGGGCATCACAGCGAAGCAGACGTCGTGCACGAAGGTGAGCGAGCGGGAGCGGGCGAGCGGCCAGCTCCGGAAGTTCGGGAAGAAGTAGGCGCCACGGCCGAGCAGGAGGTCGATCCCGGGCGCGGGCAGTCGGGTCAGTGCGCTCCACACCGGCCGGGGCAGCGGCACCGGTCGGACGCGCAGCGTACGGAAGCCGAAGCGCTCGAGCGAGCCGGCCTCGCTCGCCGGCACGACAAGGAGCACCTCGACGTCTGCGGCGGTCGCGTCGGTGTCCAGGGCGTGCAGCAGGCCGAGCAGGACGCGGCCGACCCCGGTCAGGCGCGGCGCCGCGAGGGCGGTCGCGTCGACCAGGAGGCGGCGGCGCCGCGCGGTCACGGCCTGCTGAGGCGGACGGTGGAGTCGATGTCGACGACGCCGTCGTGCACGGAGGCCCGCTCGACCGTGAAGGTCGCGGCGACCGGGATCCGCATGGTCTCGCCCTGCGAGAAGGTGGCCGAGGAGGCGTGCACGGCGTAGTTGCCGGCGCCGAGGTGCAGGTCGGGGAGGGTGAAGGTGACCGTCATCTCACCGTCGACCGCGCTCAGCGGCGTGCCGATGCGCTCGGTGTTCGTCCCGAAGACGCGCTGGCCGAGGGGCGTGTCGATGCCCATGCCGATGTTCCAGTCGTCGACCGGGCGGCTGGTGCGCACCGTGACGTCGAACTCGAGGGTCTCGCCGCTGCGGACGACCGTGCCGCCGTGCTCGATGGATCCGCCGCGCAGTCGGCAGCCCAGGATCTCGATGAGCTGGGGGGCGGGCTCGTCCGCAGCCTCGGCGGCCTCGGCCTCGCGTTCCTGGCGGGCGGCCCGACGGTCCTCGAAGCTCTCGCGGAGGACCTGGAGCCCCTCCGAGGTCTCGCCGTCGAAGACGACGGTGCCCTTCTCGAGGACGATGGTGCGGTCGCAGAGCTCGCCGACCTGCTCGAGCGAGTGGGTGACCAGCACGATGGTCTTCCCCGCGCGCTGGAAGGCGCGGATGCGGTCCATGCACTTGCGCTGGAACGGCTCGTCGCCGACGGCGAGCACCTCGTCGACGAGCAGCAGGTCGGGATCGGTGTGGATCGCGATCGCGAAGGCGAGCCGCACGTACATGCCCGACGAGTAGAACTTGACCTGGGTGTCGATGAACTCGGCGATCTCGGAGAAGTCGACGATCGAGTCGAACTTGCTGTCCAGCTCGCTCCGCGAGAGTCCGAGGATCGCGCCGTTGAGGTAGACGTTCTCGCGCCCGGTGAGGTCGGGGTGGAAGCCCGCTCCGAGCTCGAGGAGCGCGGCGAGGCGCCCGCGGCGCTCCACGGTGCCGGTCGTCGGCTGCACGATGCCGCCGATGAGCTTGAGGAGCGTGCTCTTGCCCGATCCGTTCGCGCCGATGAGGCCGACGGTCGAGCCCAGTGGGATCTCGAGGTCGACGTCGCGGAGTGCCCAGAACTCGTCGCGGTGCTTGCGCCCGCGGCCGAAGTTGACGATCCGCTCCTTGAACGACTTGTCCTTGCGGATGACGAAGCGCTTGGAGGCGTTGCGCACCCGGACGACGGTCGGGGTGCCGGAGGAGGCGGGCACGGACTCCTGCTTGCTGGTGAGGGTCACGATCAGATCTCCTGGGCGAAGTTGCCCTCGAGGCGGCGGAAGATCCGGTGGCCGATCCACACGAACACCAGCCCGACGACGAGGACGATGAGAAGGCGCAGCTCCATGTCCGGCGGCCACACCTGGGGGGCGATCTCGTTGCCGTCGATGATGCTGACGCGCGAGCCGTCTCCCCAGATCGCGCGCTGGAAGGCGAGGATCGCGTTCGAGATCGGGTTGATCAGGTAGAGCTGCTCGGCCCAGCCGTGGCCCGCTCCGGTCGAGGCGGCGACGACGAAGTTCCACGCGTAGACGATGGGGGAGAGCCAGAAGAAGATCTGCAGCCCGACCTCGACGAGGAACTGGACGTCGCGGAGGTAGACGTTGAGGGCCGAGAGGGCCAGGGCCAGCGCGAGGCCGTACACGAGCACGATCGCCAGCGCGGGCACGATGTAGAGGAGCTGGACGCCGAAGATCAGCGAGCCCGTGAGGACGGCTCCCGCGATCAGGACGACGAACTGCACACCGAAGTTGAAGAGGGCCGAGCCGATGGCCGCCACCGGGAAGATCTCCCGCGGCAGGTACACCTTCTTGATCAGTCCGCCGTTGCCGAGGATCGACGTGGTGCCCGCGGTCACGATCTCGCTGAACAGGCCCCAGAGGGTGAGCCCCGAGAAGACGAAGATCGCGAAGTTCGGGACGCCGCGAGAGGCCCCGAGGATCTGGCCGATCGCCACGTAGTAGATGAGGAGCATGATCAGCGGCCGGACGAGGCTCCAGACGAAGCCCAGGCTGCTGTCCTTGTAGCGCGACTTCAGCTCGCGCCCCACGAGCAGGCGGAGCAGCTCGCGGTGCCGCAGGATCTCGGCGAGGGAGGCGACGAAGCCGCCCGAGCCGCCGCCGACGGCCGACGTGGTGCCGGCGATCTGGAACGGCTCGTCGGCGATCGCGCGCGCGCGATCCACAGCTTTGCTGGGCATGGAACTCCAAGCTCTCGGCCTCCGCCGGGCGACGGACCGCATCATTATACGTGCGGCCCACCCTGGAGCCCCCTGGCTGGCGTGCCGGTGCGCGGCGCATGGCGGGTAGTCTTGCTCCCGCTCGCCGACTGAACGACACGAACGAGGTGTTCGCCATGCCCACGCAGCCTTCCGACGTCCCCCTGGACCCGGCGCCGCAGAGCGCTGGGGACCCTGCCCCCGTCCTCGGCGGCACGGGCGAGGACGCTCCTCCCGCTCCCGACCCGAGCCTCGAGTCGGCCGTCGGCGACGCCGCTCCCGCCGCCGTCCCGGCCGAGCCCGCCCGCACGTCCGGGGCTCCCATCGAGCCCCGTCTCGCCGAGCCCGAGTCCCCGGACGAGGAGCTCGCCCGCCTGCGCGCGCAGGTCGACTCCCTCCTCAACGACCCCTTCGACGAGTGGGTCGAGCGGATCCAGGTGGGCGGAGTGACCGCCTCCGGCTTCGAACGCACCCTCTCCTGGCGGGTGACGAAGCCGCTCCGCCTGGTGCGCACCTTCCAGATCCGCGTCGAGCAGCTCGGGCTGTCGGGCGCCGTCGGCCACAGCGCGCGCTTCGTGAAGCGCCGCCTGTCCGGTCGGGCGCGATGAGCGACCGGTCGCAGGTCTCGGCCGCCGGCGCGGCCGCCGCGCGCGCCCACCGCACGGAGGCGATGCTGCAGCGCCTGGAGCAGATCGGCGCGCTCCTCTTCGACGAGGAGCGCCGCGCCTCGCTGCGCACCCGCGGGCCCGGCCCGTACCTCGACGAGGTGGCCCGCGAGATCCGCTCGCGCCAGGACGACGAGCTGACCTGGGTCGCGCTGGTGTCGTTCACGGCCGCGTACCCGACGAGCGAGCTGTTCGACTGGTTCCGCCGCGCCCTCGAGCTCGCCTCCGAGGAGGCGGCGCTGCGCATCTTCCTCGAGGCCGGCTCCCGCACCGCGACCGGGTTCGCCGATCTGGACGCCCGCGTCGAGGTCGTCACCGGGGCCGTCCTGATCGACGTCGACTTCCCCGCCCGCCACGGGCACAACACCGGCGTCCAGCGGGTCGTGCGCCAGACCGTGTCCCGCTGGGACGCCGAGCACGAGATCGTCCCGGTCGCCTGGGTCCACGGATCGATGTCCTTCCGGCGGCTGAGCGCGATCGAGCACGAGCGCGTCGTCGACTGGTCCTCCGCCGGGCGGCGCGACTGGGAGCACGGCGATCCGGAGCGCATCGAGTTCGTCGTGCCCTACCGCAGCGTCGTCGTCATCCCCTCGGTGCCGGACTACAACCAGTGCGGGCCGCTCGCGGCCCTCGCCGAGTACTCCGGCAACGAGGTCGTCGTCCTCGGCCACGACGCCATCCCCGTCGTCAGCGCCGACACGGTGCCGCCGGAGGAGACGGTGCGCTTCGTCAACTTCCTCTCCGTGGTCAAGCACGCCGAGCGCGTCGCCACGGTGAGCACCGCGGCCGCGCTGGAGTTCGAGGGCTTCGTGCGAGCGCTCCCCGCTCAGGGCCTCACCGGCCCGACCGTCGTCCCGATCCCGCTGCCCGTGGAGCTCCCGGACGGCCTGCGCTCCGAGGGCCGGAGCGCGTCCGGCCTGCCGCTCGTGCTCTGCGTCGGCAGCCAGGAGCCCCGCAAGAACCACCTCGCGGTGCTGCACGCCGCCGAGGTCCTCTGGCGCGAGGGCCTGCGCTTCCGCGTCCGCTTCATCGGCGGGGCCAACCCGTGGGCGCACCAGGTCTTCGATCCCCGCGTGCGCGAGCTGGTCGCCGCCGGACGCCCGGTCGAGGTGCTCCGCGGAGCCGACGACGACGTCCTGATCGCGAGCTACCGGGAGGCGCTGTTCCTGGCGTTCCCGTCGCTGCACGAGGGGTACGGCCTGCCGGTCGCCGAGGCGCTGTCGATCGGGCTCCCCGTGCTGACCTCGCGCTACGGCAGCACGGCGCAGATCGCCGAGCACGGCGGATGCGTCCTGATCGACCCGGAGTCCGACGAGGAGATCACCGACGGCATGCGCCGCCTGCTGACGTCGCCGGAGCTCGTCGACGAGCTCCGCCTCGAGGCGGCCGAGCGGCCCGAGCGCACCTGGGACGACTACGCCCGGGAGCTGTGGGCCGCCCTGATCGGCCCCTCGGCCCTCATCGAGCACGAGGAGGCGCCCCGTGCGCTCTAAGCAGTACCTGGTCGACCGTCTCGCCACCCTGGTGCGCACCCTGGCCCCCACCGTGGAGCCGCTGGGCAGCGTCGACGCCCTCACGGGACAGCTGAGCGTTCTGCTGCCCGCCCCCACCGACCGCGAGGTCTGGCTGGTGCTCGCCGTCCTCCGCGGCACGCTCCCGCGCCGGGAGGACGTCGTCGACGGCCGCCGCCGGGCCCGGCTGGACGGCACCGCCGGTCTGCTCACCCACGCCGCGTCCACCATCGCCTCGAACCGGGTCTTCGCCCGCTTCCACCACCCCGAGGTCGAGGTGGTCGTCGGCGCGGTCGTCGTCGACGTTCACCACACCGCGCGCACGGGACTGGCCACGGGCATCCAGCGCGTGGTGCGCCAGAGCCTCGTCCGCTGGACGCGCGACCACGAGATCCTGCTCGCCGGCTGGGACTCGACCCACGAGTCGCTCGTCATGCTCACCCCGGAGCAGAGCCGGAACGCCGTCTCGGGCGACGTGCCCGACGCCGCGGAGGACCGCTCCCGCGTGATCGTCCCGTGGCAGGGCACCTACCTCCTGCCCGAGCTCGCCGTGGAGGACGAGCGGACGTCGCGCGTCTCCGCCCTCGCCGAGTTCAGCGGCAACCGCACGGGCACCATCGGCTTCGACTGCGTGCCGGTCACCACCGCCGAGACGGCGAGCACCGGCATCAGCGCCGCCTTCTCGCGCACGCTCGTCGCTGTGTCGCACATGGACCGCATCGCGACCATCTCCGAGGCGGCCGCGACCGAGTACTCCGGCTGGCGCCACATGCTCGGCAGCGTCGGGATGCAGGGGCCGGACATCCGGCCGATCCTGCTGCCCTCGCAGCCGGAGAGCGTCTCGGACGAGGAGCTGGCCACCGCCGCGCGCTCGCTGGTGACCGGTGACCTCCCGCTCGTCGTCTGCGTCGGCAGCCACGAGCCGCGGAAGAACCACCTGGCGGTGCTCCAGGCCGCCGAGCTGCTCTGGCGCCGGGGCGTGCGCTTCAGCCTGGTCTTCATCGGCGGCAACGCCTGGAGCAGCGCCGAGTTCGAGTACCGACTCGAGGTCCTCGAGGGCCAGGGCCGTCCGGTCCGCTCGCTCTCCAAGATCACCGACGCGCTGCTCTGGAGCGCTTACCGCCTGGCCCGGTGCACCGTGTTCCCCTCGATCAACGAGGGCTACGGTCTCCCGATCGTGGAGTCGATCTCGGTCGGCACCCCGGTCGTGACCTCCGGATTCGGCAGCATGCACGAGGTCTCCGCCTCGGGCGGCGCACTGTTCGTCGATCCGCACGACGACCACGACATCGCCGCGGCCCTCGAGCGGCTGCTGACCGAGGACGAGCTGCACGCGCGGCTCTCGGCGGAGGCGCTCGCGATCGACGGCGGCACCTGGGACGAGTACGCCGCCCGCGTCTGGTCGTACCTCGTCGAGGGAGACGGCGTCGACGAGCGGGCCCGGGCCGAGCAGTCGGACGCGACCGCCTAGGCGTCCTCGATCCACCGCGTGCAGAAGGCCCCCGCTCGAGCAGCGAGGGCCTTCTGCACGCGGTGCGCGCGGCTCAGTTGGAGCGGCGCGCCAGCTCGAGGTCGTTCTCGACCATGCGGGCGACGATCTCCTCGAAGCCGACGGTCGGCGCCCAGCCGAGCACTTCGCGGGCCCGGGAGGCGTCCCCGCGCATCTCGGGGGCGTCCACGGGGCGCGCGAACCGCGGGTCGATCGTGACCCGCTGCTCCCAGTCGTCGATGCCGGCCGCGGTGAAGGCGGCACGGACGAAGTCGCGGACCGAGTGCGCGACTCCGGTCGCCACGACGTAGTCGCCCGCCTCCTCGGCGCGCGAGGCGCGCACGAGGGCGTCCACGTAGTCGGGAGCCCAGCCCCAGTCGCGGCGCGCGTCGAGATTGCCGAGCGAGAGCTCCGACTCGGCGCCCGTCGCGATCGCCGCGACTCCGGAGGTGATCTTGCGGGTGACGAAGCCGAGCGGCCGACGCGGCGACTCGTGGTTGTAGAGGATGCCGGACGAGGCGTGGAGCCCTCGGCCGCGGTAGACCGCGACGAGGTGGTGCGCGAACGCCTTCGCGGCTCCGTAAGGGGAGACGGGGCGGATCGGGGTCCGCTCGGTCTGCGGGTTCTCGGTCGCGGCCCCGAAGATCTCGGAGGAGGAGGCCTGGACGAAGCGGACCTCCCGGCCCGCCGACTCCTGGAGCGCCAGCGAGGCCTCCAGGAGCGCGGCGACCGCGGTGCCGGTCACCTCGGCCGTGAGCACGGGCTCCTTCCACGAGAGCGCGACGGAGGAGAGGCCGGCGAGGTGGAAGACCGTGTCCGGCTGCGCCTCCGCGACGATACGGCCGAGGCCGGAGGCGTCGCGGAGATCGCCCTCGAAGGCGCGGACGGCGGCGGGAAGAGCGGCGTCGTCGGTCCCGCGCACGAGCGCGGAGACCTCCCAGCCGTCGGCGAGCAGGCGCTCGACGAGGTAGCCCCCGTCCTGACCGCTCGCTCCGGTGACGAGAGCGGCAGGCATGACTACTTGATCAGCGCGGACTGCTCGGCGAGGTCGTTCTCGACCATCATCGCCACGAGCTCGGGGAACGAGACCTTCGGCTCCCAGCCGAGGACGTCGCGCGCCTTCGCCGGGTCGCCGATCAGCAGGTCCACCTCGGCGGGACGCATGAACGCGGGGTTCTGGGTCACGTACGGGGTCCAGTCCTCGATGCCGACGTGGTTGAAGGCGATGTCGAGGTACTCGCGGATCTCGTGGGTCTCGCCGGTCGCGACCACGTAGTCGTCGCCCTCGGGCTGCTGCAGCATGCGCCACATCGCGTCGACGTAGTCGCCGGCGAAGCCCCAGTCGCGCTTCGCGTCGAGGTTGCCGAGCTCCAGCGTCTCCTGGAGGCCGAGCTTGATGCGGGCGACCGCGAGGCTGATCTTGCGGGTGACGAACTCCGGGCCGCGGCGGGGCGACTCGTGGTTGAAGAGGATGCCGGAGGAGGCGTGCATGCCGTACGACTCGCGGTAGTTGATGGTCATGTAGTGGCCGAAGACCTTGGCCACTCCGTAGGGCGAGCGCGGCCAGAGCAGCGTCTCCTCGCTCTGCGGGACCTGCTGGACCTTGCCGAACATCTCGGAGGAGGAGGCCTGGTAGAACTTCACGCGCGACATGTCGGAGCCGGCGTAGAGGCGGGTCGCCTCGAGGATGTTGAGCACGCCCTTGCCGGTCACATCGGTGGTGAGCGACGCGTTCTCCCACGAGTAGGCGACGAACGAGATCGCACCGAGGTTGTAGACCTCGTCGGGCTGGGCGGCGGCGAGCACGCGCACCAGGCTCGACACGTCGGTCAGGTCGCCGGTGAGCAGGGTCACCTCGGGCACGGTGCGGCGGACCAGCTCGTACTTGGGGTTGTTCTGCCCGCGGACGAGCCCGAAGACCTCGTAGCCCTTCGAGAGGAGGAGCTCGGCGAGGTAGAGGCCGTCCTGGCCGGTGATTCCGGTGATCAAAGCGCGGGGCACGTGGTGGTCCAATTCGTCGGGGTCGATGACAGCGGGACACATACTACCCACGGGCACGGCCGGGCGCCGGGAGCGGTGCGGCCCGCCGGTATCCTGGCCGGGCTTCGGACCGATTGGACGCCATGCCGGAACTCCGCCCCGTCACGCTCGCCGTGCTCACCGTCGACCCGGGCGGGATGGGCGGCGGCGAGACCTACGCGCGCGCGCTCACGCGCCTCCTGGCGCCGCGGCCGGGGGAGGAGGGGCCCGACGTGCAGGTGCTCGTCCCCGAGAACGCGCGCGGCTTCAGCGAGGGCGTGCCCGAGGTCGTGGCCGAGGGGGTCGTCAGCGGGGCGGGCCACCGCCGCCGGGCCGTGGGGATGCTCCAGGCGCTCCTGCGCACGCCGAGCCTGCGCCGGCGCCTCGGCCGGGACGCGGTGCTCTACTTCCCGTTCACGGTCCCGCTCCCGTGGCCGTCGCGGCGGCAGGGGCACGTGCAGATGCTGTTCGATCTGCAGCACCGCGACCTCCCGCACCTCTTCCCCCGCGTCGAGCGCGTCTTCCGCCGGCTCGCCTACGAGGCGACCGCTCGCCGCGCCGACGCGGTCATCACCATCAGCGCCTTCACCAAGGGGCGGATCGTCGAGCTGCTGGGCATCCCGGAGGAGCGGATCCACGTGTCGCATCTCGGCGTGGACACCCGGCGCTTCGTCGCGAATCTGGGCACACGCGAGGACTTCGTCTTCTACCCGGCGCGCGCCTGGCCGCACAAGAACCACGCCCGCCTGTTCGAGGCGGTGCGCCTGCTTCGGGAGGAGGGGCACGCCCTCCGCCTCGTGCTGACAGGAGGGGATCTGGACCGCCTCGGCCCGCTGCCGGACTTCGTCGAGTGGCGCGGCCACGTCACTCCGGAGGAGCTCGCCGACCTCTACCGCCGAGCCGCGGTGCTGGCGTTCCCGAGCCTCTACGAGGGCTTCGGCCTCCCGCCGATCGAGGCGATGGCGTCGGGATGCCCGGTGGCCGCCTCCGACGCGGGCTCGCTCCCGGAGATCTGCGGGGACGCCGCGGTCTACGTCGATCCGCTCGAGCCGCGCTCGATCGCGGACGGGATCCTCGAGGCGATCGAGCGGACCGGCGAGCTCGGCCCGCTCGGCGTCGAGCGTGCCCGGTCCTTCAGCTGGGAGCGCTGCCGGGAGGAGCACCTCGCCGTGCTCCGCCAGGTGGCGCGGCGGCGCGGGCGCTGAGGAGTCCGGTCAGTCCCGCGGGTGCAGGAGCCGGCGCCAGCTCAGTCCCTGGGCCGCGCGCATCGCGCAGAGCACCACGAGCAGCCAGCCGGCGTCGAGCAGGATCGAGCTCTCGGCCAGCGCGGTGACCATCAGCACGGTCAGCACCAGCACCGGCCAGACGTGCACGACCGCCTTGCGCTCGGAGGCGATCAGCCAGGAGCGCCAGAGCGCGAGGCCGATCAGCACGACGAAGAGGACCACCCCGACCGCGCCGACCTGCAGGGCCACGTCGAAGAGCGCGTTGAGGCTCGACGAGTGCGGGCGGCCCGAGAGGTAGTCGATGGCGGTGAAGGGGTAGAGGTCGGGCCGCCAGTAGCCCACCCAGCCCCAGCCGACGATCGGAGCGAGGTCCGTGAAGCGCCAGACCTGCTGCCAGAGCCGCAGCCGGAACTCGAACTCGCTGCCCGCGTTCAGCAGCTCGATCACCCGGTAGCGCAGGAGCCACACGGTGAGGGAGGCCGCGGCGGCGACGCCGAGCACCGCGAACTGCCGCCGACGGCGGTGGGTGCCGTCGCCGTGGCGCACCCAGCGCAGAGCGAGGGCGACGACGACGGCCACGGCGAGCACGCCCGCGCTCACGGCGGAGCGCGTGAAGAGGAGGGTGACCGCGGCGAGGGCGAGCGAGGCGACGGCCGGCCCGCGGGCGACGGAGCGGGTCATCAGCTCCACCGAGAACGTCACGATCGCCAGCAGGCAGACCAGCCCGAGCTGGTTGCGCGTGCCGACGAGTCCCTGGATCGGCCCGCCGACCGCGAGCAGGCCCTCCACGCCGAGGAAGCGCAGCGGCTGGTCGATCAGCACCCCCGAGAGCACCTCCACGGCCAGCGAGGCGATCAGCACGACCCGCAGCACGTCGCCGACCGAGCGGATGATCTGGATGATGTCGCGCGTGAGGCCGATCGCGATCGCCAGGAACGCCAGGGCGAACTGGTAGACGACGCTCGAGACCGTGGCCCAGGTGTAGTCGCTCCACAGCACGCTGAGCGCGATCCAGCCGAGGAACACCAGGATGCTCGTGGGCAGCAGGCCCTCCCAGTCGAGCCGCCCGCGCCGCAGGACGAGCATGACCGCGGCGAGGGCGGTGAGCGTGGCGACGGCGGCGATGTAGCCGGGCCAGCCGATGAGCCCGCGGACCGCCGGGGCGCAGAGGACGGTGACGAGAGTGGTCTGCGCGAGGGCCGCCGCGAACTGCGGGGACGCCGTCGCGTCGGCGACGGAGGCGGGGAGCGAGGGGCGGCGGGGCCTCATCGCCTCGGGGAGGCGTCGGCGAGGGGGAGCGGGGTCGCGGCGAGGACCTCGGGCGTCTCGGTCGCCGGTCGCTTGGTCTGCACCGCGAAGAGGACGAGGAGCAGCCAGCCTCCCTCGATCAGGATCCGGCTCTCGAACAGCGACTGCGCCAGGAGGGCGACCACGATCAGCAGCGGAGCGAGGCTGGCGGCCGTGTAGGGGAGGGTCGAGGTCGCGTCGCGCCGCGGGCGGTCGACCGCGCGGAACCAGGAGCGCCACAGCGTCGAGACGGCGAGCGCCGCGAAGAGGACGAGGCCGACCGCTCCGAGCTGGAGGGCGACGTCGAGCCAGGCGTCGTGGGCCTGCAGGTAGAGCACGCCCTTGCGCTCGGCGAGGGTGTCGAACGGGGCGGCCCAGGGAGCCCAGTAGCTGACCCAGCCCCAGCCGAGGACCGGGCGCTGCAGCGTGAGCGCGATCACCGAGTCCCAGATGTCGAGGCGGCCCGTGGCGTCCTCGCTCTTGCCGAGCAGGCCGAGGAGGGCGCCCCAGCCCGCGGCGCCTCCGGCGACGGCGGCCACCGCCAGCCCTGCGGCGGTCAGGTAGACGGGACGGCGGCGGGACTCGCCCCTCCGGCGAGCCCAGAGCGCGAACGCGGCCGCGAGGACGACGGCGACGAGGCAGAGCAGGACGGTCGCCGAGCGGGTGAGCAGGAGGGTCGCGACGTACAGGGCGACCCAGACCGCCCCCCAGCGGCGCCGGATCGAGTGGGCCGCCAGCTCGATCGCGATCACGATCAGGCCGAGCAGGGCGAGGAAGCCGAGGAGGTTGCGGTTGCCGACGATCCCCTGGACGGGCTCGCCGGTGAAGAGGGCGGCCTGCGACCAGTAGAAGGCGTCGGGCGTCGGTCCGTCGGCGGGAGGCTCGACGCCGAACGGCAGGACGGGCTGCTGCACGACGACCGCGATCACGAGCTCGAAGAGGAGCGAGAGGCCGACGGAGAGGCGCAGGGCCCGTCCGAGAGCCGTGAGCAGTTCCCGGCTGCTCAGCGTGACGGCGAGGACGACGCCGCCGAGCGTCGTCGCGAGCTGCGCCGTGACTCCGATCGCGCTCGCTCCCGGATAGGCGGACCACAGCAGCGAGAGCACCGCGAGCCCGAGGAAGAGGACCAGCGACTTCGGCGTGCGGGCCCAGCGCGGGCGGGGGCGGGCGCGGACGAGCACGGCGATCGAGGCGCCCAGGAGCAGCGCGACGACGACGCCCCAGCCCCACCATCCGGCGAGGTTCCGCAGCGACTGGCCGGCCAGCAGCACGGCCAGCACCGCCACCGCGAGCGCTCGGGGAGCGGCGGGGGCGGCGCGTCGGATCATGGCGACCAGTCTAGGGAGCGGGGGCGGCGCGGCGGCGTGCCGGGCGCGCCGCCGCTCGCTCCCCGGCCGGGGAGGCTCAGACGAACGCGGCGGTGCCGGTGATCGAGCGGCCGACGATCAGCGTGTTCATTTCGCGGGTGCCCTCGTAGGAGTAGAGGGCCTCCGCGTCGGCGAAGAAGCGGGCGACGCCGTAGTCGAGGACGATGCCGTTGCCGCCCATCACCTCGCGGCACCAGGCGACGGTCTCGCGCATCCGGGCCGTCGCGTAGGCCTTCGCGAGGGCGGAGTGCTCGTCGCGCTGCTCGCCGGCGTCGAGCATCTCGGACACGCGGGTCGCCAGGGCGATGCTGGCCGTGATGTTGCCGATGCTCTTGACCAGGAGGTCCTGCACCAGCTGGTGCCCGACGAGCGGCTTGCCGAACTGCACGCGCTCCTTCGCGTAGCGCAGCGCCGCGTCGTAGGCGCCGATCGCGACGCCGATGGCCTGCCAGGCGACCTCGGCGCGGGTGAGCCGGAGCACCTTCGCGGTGTCGCGGAACGAGTTCGCGCCCTGCAGGCGCAGCGACTCCGGGACGCGGACGCCCTCGAGCACGATGTCGGCGTTCTGCACCGTGCGCAGGCTCTGCTTGCGCGCGATGGCGGTGGCGCGGTAGCCCGGCGTCGAGGTGGGGACGAGGAAGCCCCTCACCTGGCCGTCCTCCGCGTCCTTCGCCCAGATCACGGTCACGTCGCTGAAGGTCGCGTTGCCGATCCAGCGCTTCTCGCCGTCGAGGATCCAGTCGTCGCCGTCCCGGCGGGCGGTGGTGCGCAGGCCCTGGGCGGAGTCGGAGCCGGAGTGCGGCTCGGTGAGGCCGAAGGCGCCGACGACCTCGCCCGAGGCGAGCTTCGGCAGCCACTCGGCGCGCTGCTCCTCGGAGCCGGCGACGCCGACCGTTCCCATCACCAGGCCGTTCTGCACGCCCACGTAGGTCGCGATGCCCGCGTCCACCCGGCCCAGCTCGAGCGCCACCCAGCCGCGGAACACGGCGGAGTTCTCGATCGCGCGGGTCTCGGGCCAGGAGAGGCCGATGACGCCGGTGGCGTGGATCGCGGGGATCAGCTGCCGCGGGAACTCCGCGCGCTCCCAGTACTCGTCGGCGATCGGCCGCACCTGCTCCTCGAGGAACGCGCGGACGCCGACCAGCAGCTCCTTCTCGGCGGGCGTGAGCGCCGCCTCGAACCCGTAGAAGTCGGCCCCCAGGGTCTCGAAGGTCGTGCTGTCCATGCTCTGTGCTCCCTCGCTCGTCGGATGCGGCACGGCGACCGCTCCGACGGCGACAGTGCTGCGACTCCCAGCGTACGAAGCGCGCCTGCGAGTGCCGCGTCCTCTGGCGGAGAGCACCAACAGGCGGGCCCTCCTCCCGGGCCCGCGTTGTGGATCCTGCTAGCGTCGCAGCGGAGCGGCCCCGGCGCGTCCGGCTGAGCGGCTCGGACCCACCCCTCGGACGGAAGGCCAGCGCTCCCGTGTTCATCCCGATCGGCAACACCCCCCGCGACTACGCCTGGGGCTCGCTCACCGGCATCTCGGAGGCCCTCGGCACCGCGCCCTCCGGCGCCCCCGAGGCCGAGCTCTGGCTCGGCGCGCACCCGGGCTCGCCCGCGCGCGTCCTCGACCCCGCCTCGGTCGGCGCCGGCACGCTCGCCGAGTGGATCGCCGAGCACCCCGAGGCGGCGCTCGCCGGAGTGGAGGGGTCGGTCGATCCGGTCTCGGGCGCTCCCCGTCTGCCGTTCCTGCTCAAGATCCTCGCGGCGGGCGGGCCGCTGTCGCTCCAGGCCCACCCCTCGTCCGAGCGGGCCCGGCGCCGGTTCGTCGAGGAGGAGGAGGCCGGCATCCCCCGCGACGCCGCCGATCGCAACTACAAGGACCCGTTCCACAAGCCCGAGCTGATCTACGCGCTCAGCGAGACCTTCGACGCGCTCTGCGGCTTCCGTGAGCCGGCGGACGCCCGGGCGCTGCTCGCCGAGCTGGCCGGGCGCGCCCCGGCGGAGGAGGCGGCCGCGATCGCGCGGTTCGCCCGGACGCTCGAGGGCGAGCCCTCGGAGGTCCTCCGCGGCGCCGTGTCGTGGCTGCTCGCCGACGGCGACCGTGCCGAGGTCGCCGCGCTGGTGTCCGCGGTCGTCGCGGCGTCCGCGGGCGACGACCGCCTCGAGACGACCACGGTCCGGGACCTGGCCGAGAGCTACCCGGGCGACCCCGGAATCGTGCTCTCGCTCCTGCTCAACCGCGTCCGCCTCGCCCGCGGCGAGGTGCTCTACCTGCCCGCAGGCAACATCCACGCCTACCTCGCGGGCACGGGCGTGGAGCTGATGGCCGCCTCCGACAACGTGCTGCGCGGGGGCCTCACGCCCAAGCACATCGACGTGCCCGAGCTGGTGAGCGTGCTCGAGTTCTCGCCGCTGCCCGTGCCCTACCTCCCGGCCGAGGAGGCCGGGCCGGGCGTGCGCGTCTACCGTCCGGACGTCCCCGACTTCGTGCTCGCCGTCGTGGAGCCGGAGTCGGAGACGCCGGCCCGCGTCGCCCTGCACGGGCCCGCCATCGCGATCGCGACCGAGGGCTCGTTCTCGCTCGAGGGCGGCGAGGGCTCGGTCCGCGTCGAGCGCGGCGGCAGTGTGTTCGTGACGCCGTCGGAGGGCGCCCTCGCCGTCACCGGACGGGGCAGGCTCTTCGTCGCGACGGTCTGACCCCTCCAGCGATCCCGGTGCCGCCCGCTCAGGCGGCGAACGTGCGGCGGTAGGCCGCCGGCGTGGTCCGCAGGACGCGCGTGAAGTGGTGGCGCATCACCGCAGCCGTGCCGAAGCCGACCCGCGCGGCGATCGCCTCGAGGGTCAGCTCCGTCTCCTCCAGCAGCACCTGCGCCCGGAGGAGGCGCTGGCGGGTGAGTCAGGCGAGCGGAGTCGTGCCGAGGTCGGCCCGGAAGCGGCGCGCGAAGGTGCGGGGGGCCATCAGGGCCCGACGGGCCAGCGCCTCGATCGAGAGGTCCTCGTCGAGGTGCTCCAGCATCCACTCGGTGACCTCGGCCAGCGAGTCCGCGCGCGCCTCGGGAACGGGGGTCCGCAGGTACTGCGCCTGCCCGCCGTGGCGCTGCGGGGGCACGACCATCCGCCGGGCGACGACGCTCGCCGCCGTCGCGCCCAGCTCCTCGCGCACCACGTGCAGCGCCGCGTCGATGCCGGCCGCGGTGCCCGCGCTCGTCACGATGCGCCCCTCCTGCACGTAGAGGACCTCGGGGTCCACCGTGACGGAGGGGAAGCGCCGGGCGAGCTCGGCGGCGTGCATCCAGTGGGTGGTCGCGCGCCGGCCGTCGAGCAGGCCCGCCTGCGCCAGGGTGAAGGCCCCGCTGCAGACGCTGAGGATCCACGCGCCGCGCTCGTGAGCCTCGCGGAGGAGGTCGAGGACCCGCTCGTCGGCGGGCCCGCGGCCGTGGGCGGGGACGGCGATCAGGTCCGCGTCCCGGGCCGCGTCGAGACCATCGGCGATCAGCAGGTCGAATCCGAGGCTCGTGCGGACGGGGCCCGGATCGGGAGTGGCGATCCGGAAGTCGAGGGCGGGCCCTCCGTCGGCGCCGCGGTCGATCCCGAACACCTCGCAGACGACCCCGAACTCGAACGGCGCGAGGCCGGGCAGGGCGAGGAGGGCGACGGAGCGGAGCACGGCGGCAGGATATCGCCACCCGTCGTCATCCGGCCTATCCACGCCGTCGATCCCCGCCGATAGGGTGTCTTCCGGCGCGCGGAGTCGCGGGCCCGCACCGAGGAGGATCCACATGGCATGGCTGGTCACCGGGGGAGCCGGGTACATCGGGGCGCACGTGGTGCGCGCGTTCTCTGAGCAGGGCATCGACCCCGTCGTCCTCGACGACCTCTCCTCGGGGCACGCGTCGTTCGTGCCCGAGGGCGTCCCGTTCCACCAGGGCTCGATCCTCGACGAGGCCCTGCTCGACCGCGTGCTCGCCGAGCACGACATCGAGGGCGTCGTCCACGTCGCCGGGTTCAAGTACGCCGGAGTCTCGGTGCAGCGCCCCCTGCACACGTACGAGCAGAACGTCACCGGCACCATGCGCGTGCTGGCGGCGATGGAGCGCGCCGGGGTCTCCTCGATCGTCTTCTCCTCGAGCGCTGCCGTCTACGGCGCGGTCGACGTCGAGATCGTCACCGAGGACACCCCCAAGAGCCCGGAGTCGCCCTACGGCGAGTCGAAGCTGATCGGCGAGTGGCTGCTCGCGGACGCGGGGCGGGCGCACGGCGTCCGGCACGCCTCCCTGCGCTACTTCAACGTCGTCGGGTCCGGCTACCCGGACGTCTACGACACCAGTCCCCACAACCTCTTCCCCCTCGTCTTCGAGGCTCTGCTGGACGGCCGCACGCCCCGGATCAACGGCGACGACTACCCGACGCCGGACGGCACCTGCGTCCGCGACTACATCCACGTCGCCGACCTGGCGCTCGCGCACGTCGCCGCGGCGCGCCGCCTGGCCGCCGGCGAGCCGATCGACCCGGTCTACAACCTGGGCAGCGGATCCGGGGCCTCCGTCGGGGAGATCATGCGCGCGATCGCCGACAGCACCGGCATCGCCTTCACGCCGGAGGTCGCCCCGCGGCGGCCGGGCGACCCGCCCCGCATCGTCGCCTCCGGCGCGACAGCGGCCCGCGACCTGGGCTGGGAGATGCGGCACACGGTCGCCGAGATGGTGGAGAGCGCCTGGCGCGCACGGAGCGCCGCGACCGCCTGATCGGATCTCACGTTCGCGACACGCCGGTGTGTCGTGAACCCTCCACGGCGGGTTGAGGGTTTATGGTCCGCGACTTGACCTGAGCGAATGACACCGCTGTAATTACCTAGGCAGTGGCTCCGGGAGGAGCGGCCGCCGATCATCGGTTCGCAGGCGGGGTAGGAGACGGCATGACGCTTCCGGAACAGCACTCCGGAGTCCCCGAGGACTGGTTCGTCGATCCGGTCCGTCTGGGCGTGCCCGGGGTCCGACCCGGGATCGACACCGCGACCGAGGCGCCGGGGGGCGCGCTCTCCTGGCAGGTCGACTCGCTGTGCGCGCAGACCGACCCCGAGGCCTTCTTCCCCGAGAAGGGCGGCTCGACCCGCGACGCCAAGAAGATCTGCACCTCGTGCGAGGTCCGGGCGCAGTGCCTCGAGTACGCGCTCGAGAACGACGAGCGCTTCGGCATCTGGGGCGGCCTCTCCGAGCGCGAGCGCCGGAAGCTGCGCCGCCGGGCCTAGTCCCCTCCTCGCCGCGACCCGACCGACGGGGCGGCGAGCCGCAGGCGGGCGGCGCGGCGGCATCGCTTAGGGTTGTCCGCGATGTATCCACGAGTCACCGCCGTCCTCGTCGCGCGCAACGGCGCGTCCTATCTGGAACGAACCCTCGCGGCCCTGCGGGCGCAGACCCGTCAGCCCGACGCGACGGTGTTCGTCGACGGAGGCTCGAAGGACACGACCGACGAGCTCCTCGCGTCCTGGGGTCCGACGCAGCTCGTGCAGGTCGCCGAGCACCTCCCCTTCGGCCAGGCCGTGGCCCGCGCTGTCCGCGTGATGCAGCCGCCGGCCGGAGAGGACGAGTGGCTGTGGCTGCTCGCGCAGGACTCCGCCCCCGAGCCCGGCGCCCTCGCGGCGCTGCTGGGAGCCGTCGAGGTCGCCCCCTCCGTCGCCGTCGCCGGTCCCAAGATCATGGACTGGACGCGCTCCGGCTACATCCGCAGCTACGGCGAGTCGATCACCAAGCACGGCACGACCGTCCACCTCGTCGAGGACGAGCTCGACCAGGGCCAGCACGACTCCACGCCCGACGTCCTGGCCGTCGCCGCCGGCGGCATGCTCGTGCGCCACTCCCTCTGGGAGGAGCTCGGCGGCTTCGACCCCGGCCTGCCGGTCGTCGACGACGCGCTCGACTTCTCGATCCGCACCCGGCTCGCCGGGCACCGGGTCAGCCGCGTGCCGGACGCCCGCGTCACCACCGCCCGCATCGGGCTGCAGCGCCCCGACGGCCGCCGCATCGACAGCGGGGAGCGGCGCCGCGCGCGCCAGCACCGCACCGCGCAGCTGCACCGCCGGCTCGCCTACGCGCCCGTCGCGCTCCTCCTCCTGCACTGGCTCTCGCTCGTCCCCCTGGCGATCGGCCGCGCAGTCGTGCGCCTGCTGCGCAAGCAGCCCGGGCTGGTCGGAGGGGAGCTGCTGGCGGCCCTCGTCGTCGCCTTCGGGGGGACGAAGGTGCTGCGGGCCCGCACCGTTCTCCGCTCATCGAAGAACGTGGGCTGGAAGGCCGTCGCGCCGCTGCGCATCCCGCTGGACGTGGTGCGGCAGCTGCGCTCGGTGCGCCACGACGCCGTGCGCGTGCAGGCCGGGCGGGACCGCCATCCGCTGCACTTCTTCCAGGGCGGGGGAGTGTGGGTCGTCCTCATGGCCGCGCTCGCCGGCCTGGTGGTCTACACGCCGCTCCTCGCTGCTCCCGCGCTCAGCGGCGGCGGTCTGCTGACGCTCTCGCCGACCGTCGGCGAGCTGTGGCGCAACGCGGCCTACGGCTGGCGCGACCTCGGCTCGGGGTTCATCGGCGCGGCGGACCCGTTCGCCGCCGTCCTCGCCGTGCTCGGCTCGCTGACCTTCTGGTCGCCCAGCTACTCGATGGTGCTGCTCTACCTCGTCGCGCTCCCCGCTGCCGCCCTCGGCGCCTGGCTGATGATCGCGCGGCTCACCCCGCGCGCGACCGCCCGCGCCGCCGGAGCCCTCGTCTACATCCTCGCTCCCGCCTTCTTCGCCGCGCAGGCCGACGGGCGCCCCGCCCCGCTGCTGGTGCACGTGCTGCTTCCCTGGCTCTTCTTCGCCGGGTTCGGCGCGTACCGCTCCTGGTCCGCCTCCGCGAGCGCCTCGATCCTGGCTGCGGCCGTCGTCGCATGCGCGCCGGTGCTGGCCGTGCCGCTCCTGGTGATCTGGCTCGTCGTCGTCGCCACCTCGGGGCGGCGGATCGGCCGCTTCCTCGGCCTGCCGATCCCCGCGGCCGTCCTGCTCTTCCCGCTGGTGGTCGCCCGCGCACCGCGGGGCGACTGGCTCGGCGTCCTCGCGGATCCGGGCGTCCCGCTGCCCTCCGCGCAGTCGGACCTCGTCGCGCTGCTCGCCGGCTTCCCGGCCGGTCTGCCCGACGGATGGCTCGCGTTCCTCGGCGGTCTGGGGATCGGCGCCTCCGCCGCCCCGCTGGTCACGGCCGTGCTCGTCGTGCCGCTGATCGTCGCGGCGCTGGCCGCCCTCCTCCTCCCGAACAACCTCTCGGCCCTCGGCGGCGTCGGCGTCGCGGCGGCGGGCCTCGTGACCGCCTCGCTCGCCCAGGGCGTGCAGGTCGCGACCACCGGCTCCGAGGCGGTCTCCGTCTGGAGCGGCACCGGTCTCAGCCTCTACTGGCTCGGCCTGGTGATCGGCGCGTCGCTCTCGCTCGCCGCCGTGCGCTCGGTGCGCGTGGTGCCGGCGCTCGTCGTCACGGCCGCGGCGGCAGCACTGGTCGGTCCGCTCGTGGTGGCCTTCCCGACCGGCGCCGGCACGTCGGTGTCGACCACGTCGGACCGCTCGCTCCCCGCCTACGTGGCGGCCGAGGCCCGGAACGACCCGCGGGTGGGCACGATCGTGCTCGTCCCGCAGGCGGACGGCGGCGTCCTCGCCCGGCTGGAGCGCGGAGCGGGCGCGACCCTCGACCAGCAGTCGACCCTCGCGAACACCGGCGCCGAGAGCACGGACGCGATCGACGAGCTGGCGGGCAACCTCGTCTCGCGGACGGGCTACGACGTCCCCTCCGCGCTCGAGAGCCTCGGCGTGCGCTTCGTCGTGCTGACCGAGCCGGCCGGCACCCAGGTCGGCGACGCGGCCGCCGCCGTGCGCGCGCGGGCGGCCGTCTCCCTCGACGGCAACGCGGCGTTCTCGGCCGTCGGCGACACCCGCTACGGGCTCCTCTGGACGGCCGTCGACACGGAGGGGACCCGCACCGAGGCCGCTCCGTCCGGCGTGGTCGGACCCTTCGGGATCGCCTACACGATCGCCCTCCTCCTTGTCTTCGTCGTCGCCCTCCTGCTGGCGGTGCCCACCGGGCTCTCCCTCGAGCGGGGCCGCTCCAGCGGCGCGGTCGCCGGGATCGACGACGAGCCGGGCGAGGCCACCGGCCAGTTCGACGACGGGAACGACGATGTCTGACCCCGCCGACCAGGAGAAGCAGATGCCCGAGTCCTCCGCCCGCCGCTCCCGCGCGGAGCGCCGCGCCGATCGCTCCGCGGCATCGACGCCCGATCGCGCACCCTCGGCCGCCCGTCGGCGCCGGACGGCCCTGCGCGGTGCGGTGGTCGCGGCCGGAGTCGTGATCGCCGCGGCCGCCGTGGTCGTGCCCCAGCTCCTCCCGTCCCCCCTGGTCTCGAGCGCCGCGGAGGGCGTCGTCGTGACGCCCGTCGCGGCCGACAGCTCGCTGGTCTGCGGCGGCGATCTGATCGACGCCGGAGAGCCGGAGCAGCTGCGCGCCCTCGACGGCGCGGCGACCGCGGTCCGGCCCGAGGGCTCCACCTCGGACCCCACGGTCCTCGACGAGGACGATGTCGCCGCACCGGGCACCGGCATCACCGGTCTGAGCGTGCCCGCGGGCTCCGACCCCGCTCCCGGTGGAGCCACCGTCCAGGCCATCGGCACGGACACCCTCTCCGGACTGTCCGCCCGCGCCTGCGCCGAGCCCTCGGCCGACAGCTGGCTCGTGGCCGGCTCGACCGACGTCGGGCGCACCTCCGTGCTGATCCTGGCGAACCCGAGCGAGGTCGCCTCCACCGTCGACCTCACGCTCTTCTCCGAGACCGGCACCGTCCAGGCCACCGGCGCCACGGGCATCGTCGTTCCGGCCGGAGCGGTCCGCGCGCTCCCGCTCGCGGGGCTCGCCCCCGGGGTCGTCCAGCCCGTCGTGCACGTGACCGCACGGGGCGGCGAGGTCGCCGCGAGCATGCAGAGCAGCGCCATCTCCGGGCTCACCCCGGAGGGCGTCGAGACCACCGGCCCCTCCGCCGGCCCGGACACACTCGCCGTGATCGCCGGCTTCACCGTCACGTCGCCTCCGGCCGAGACCGCGAGCGACGACGGCAGCGGCGGCGCGGGCAGCCCCGTGCTGCGCATCCTCACCCCCGGCGACGCCGACAGCACGGTCTCGGTCGAGGTCACCAACGAGGACCCGAGCGGGTCGGGCGCCTCCACCCAGGTCGTCGTCCCCGCCGGCCTCGTCGGCGAGGTCCCGCTCACGGGCCTGGCGGACGGCTCCTACCGCATCGTCCTGCGGGCCGATCAGCCGATCGTCGCGGCGGGGCGGACGACCTCGACCGGCTCGGCCGGCACGGACTTCGCCTGGTTCGCCTCCGGCACCGCGACCACGACGCCCTTCGGCGTCGCCGGCACGGGCGAGGGCGACGCGCGACTGCACCTGGTCAACGGCAGCGACTCGACCGCCTCGGTCGAGATCGAGGCCCCGGGCGGCACCCGCACGCTCGAGCTCGGCCCGTTCGCGGCTCTCGCGACCCCGCTGGACGGCGACGGCGCGGTCGTCAGCAGCACCCAGCCGGTGCAGGCCTCGGTCTCGATCGCGCGCGACGGGCGGATCGCCTCGTACACGATCGTCCCGCCGGGACCGCTCTCCTCGCCGATCAAGGTCTACTCGCACTGAGACGCGGGGCGGCGGCGCCTCGGCGGTGCCGGCGCCTCAGAGCTGCCGGCGCATCAGGGGTGCCGGTAGCGGTCCGGGGAGATGTCCCACGGGTCGCGGCCGAGCAGCTCCGCGACGGCGCGGAACACGTAGCTCTCGATCAGCATGCGCTGGTGCCACTCGTCGCGGCGGCGCAGCTTCGCCAGGCGCTCGATCGGCACGCGGTAGAGCGTGATGCGGCGCGCGGCGTGGTCGACGCGCCACCGCGCGATGCCCGTGCCCTGCAGCCGGTCGGGGTCGACGTCGGGAGTCGCAGCGACGTCGACGCGG
The DNA here is from genome assembly GCF_002931645.1 of Rathayibacter sp. AY2B5. Classification (NCBI taxonomy): domain Bacteria; kingdom Bacillati; phylum Actinomycetota; class Actinomycetes; order Micrococcales; family Microbacteriaceae; genus Rathayibacter; species Rathayibacter sp. AY2B5. The sequence continues at coordinate 54,400 of NZ_PSUE01000001.1, forward strand.
ATGCCGGCGAGCTCCTCCGGCCAGGTGCCGCGGAGGTAGTCGAAGGCCGAGCCGATCGTCGCCTCGAAGAAGTCGGAGCGGGTCTGCAGCAGGGGGAGGTGCGGACCGGTGATCGGCGCTCGTGCGCCGCGGCCGTGCCGGTCGCGGGAGCCTCCGCGCGACCCGCTCGTCGGGCGAGCGGCGGAACGACGAGCACGGGGCATGGCTCCAGCCTATTGCTACTGTGGGCGGCGATGACCGGACGGCACTGCTCGCGGACGGGCTGCCGCGCGCAGGCCGTCGTCACGCTGACCTACGACTACCGCGACTCGCTGGTGGCGGTCGGGCCGCTGAGTCCTGCGCCGGATCCGCACGGCTATGACCTCTGCGCCGAGCACGACCGGCGGCTCCTCGTCCCGCGCGGCTGGGAGACCGTCCGCTACGGCGCGGGGCCCGCCTAGGCCGCTGCCGCGCGCGTCAGGGCCGCTCGGGGAAGCCGCGCGGCGTGCTCGAGAGCACGGGGGCCAGCCGCTCGAGGCGCTGGTCGGACAGGAGCAGGGCGCGCTCCTCCCGCGCCCGGCGGAGTGCGGCCACGGCGAGGAGGAAGTCCTCCGCGGGCGCGGCGGGCAGCGGGGAGACGTGGACCGCGGTCTCGTCGGCCAGCGCGGCGGCGAGCTGCGAGCGCGACGGCTCCGTCATGCCGTGGCGCTGGCGGAGGAACTGCGCCAGTCGGCGCGCCAGGGCGTCGGGGAGGCGCGCGGTGTCCGCCGTGACGGCCCAGCCCCGCAGCGGCTCCGGGATCTCGACGACCAGCGGCTCCGCGCGGGGAACGCGCTCGAGCTGGCTGTGCGTGCCCGCGAGGACGTCGCCGAGACGGCGCGATCGGCGCGAGAGGAGGCCGACGACCGCGGCGAGCCCGCCGAAGGTCATCAGGATCTCGAGGACGCCGGTGAGGCCGCGCACGAGGGCGTGCCGGAAGCCGATGGAACCGCCGTCGTCGCGGACGACGCGAGCGCCGACGGTGAGCTTCCCGAGCGAGCGGCCGCGACTGGCCGTCTCGACGGTGACCGGCACGATCACCACGGCGATGACGAGGGCCGCGATCGCCACGGCGGCCGAGGCGGCGGGGTCCAGGCCGCCGTCCCCGGAGAGGGAGGAGACCAGCAGGAACAGGCCCAGCGCGAGCAGGAGCTCCGCGATCAGGTCGATGATCGCGCCGACCGCGCGGAGCACGAACGAGGTGACGGGCACCTCGAGCGCGATCGCCTCGCCGGTGACCAGGTCGGCGTCGTCGAACTCGGTGCGCTGCTCCTCCACGGTGCTCCTCCCGGATGCTCGGCCTCGGCGGCGTGCCTGGCTATCCTGTCAGGAGATGGACATCGACGCTCTCTCGGCCGCCCGCACTGCGCAGTGGACCCGCCTCGACGAGCTCTCGCGCAGGCGCCGCCTGACCGGAGCCGAGGCGGACGAGCTGATCGAGCGCTACCAGGCGGCATCCGCGGACCTCGCCACGATCTCCTCCACCGCCGGATCGACGGCCGTCGGCACGCGGCTCGCCGTCTCGCTCTCGCGGGCTCGGGGACGCCTGACCGGCACGCGAGACGAGCCGCTCGCCGCGGTCTCCCGCTTCGTCGTCCTCTCGCTCCCGGCCGCTCTGCACCGGCTGCGCTGGCTGACGCTCGCCGTCGCCCTCGCGACCGCGGTGGTGGCGACGCTCTACGCGCTCTGGATCCTCGGCGACCCGCGCCTGCTCGCCGCGCTGGGCGACGACGAGGAGCTGCGGCGCTTCGCCCGAGGCGACTTCATCGACTACTACTCCGAGAACCCCGCCGCCTCGTTCGCCGGGCAGGTCTGGACCAACAACGCCTGGATCGCGGCGCAGTGCGTGGCCTTCGGGATCGTCGGCGTCTACGTGCCGTACATCCTGCTGCAGAACGCGCAGAACCTCGGCACGTCGATCGCGGTGATGTTCCATGTGGGGGAGGGCGACACGTTCTTCCTCTACATCGCGCCGCACGGCCAGCTCGAGCTGACGGCCGTGTTCGTCGCCGCGGCCGCGGGACTGCGGATCTTCTGGGCCTGGATCGCTCCCGGCGCGCGCACCCGCGGCCAGGCGCTCGCCGAGGACGCGCGGAGCCTGTTCACGGTGGCGATCGGCCTGGTCTTCGTGCTGCTCGTCTCGGGCGTGATCGAGGGGTTCGTCACTCCGGCGCCCTGGCCCTGGTGGCTCAAGATCGGGATCGGGGCGCTCGCCCTCGGCGCGTTCCTCTTCTACATGATCGTCGTCGGCGGGCGCGCGGTGCGGGCGGGGGAGACGGGCGACCTCGACCGGTTCGAGGCCGGGTCGCGGAGCATCGCGGCCGGCTGAGCCGAGCCGGACGAGCACGGCCGTCGGAGCGGGGCCGTCGATCAGCGCTCCCGGGACCGACGACGGCCCCTCTCGCAGGTCAGAGCCGTCCGGCCGCCTTGAGCGCGAGGTAGCGGTCCGCGAGCGCCGGCGGGAGCGCGGAGGGGCTGCCGAGCACGACGTCCCCGCCGAGACGGCGGACGGCGGCCGAGAGCCGGTCGACGTCCGCGAGCGAGCGCTCCGCGGCGGCGGCGGAGTAGACCGCGGCCCGGTCGCTCCGGTCCTCCGCCATCCGCTGCAGCTCGGGGTCGAGCGCGCAGGCGACCACGACCGTGTGCACGCGGGTGAGCTGCGGGAGCACCGCGAGGAGCCCCTCCGCCGATCCGACCGAGTCGAGCGCGGTGAGGAGGACCACCAGCGAGCGCTGGGAGGCCAGGGTGCGCACCTGCGCGGGGACCGCCGCCCAGTCGGTCTCGATGAGCTGGGGCTGCACGGGGGCGAGGGCGTCCACGACGCGGGTCAGCACCTCCGTGCCGGTCGCGCCGTGCACGCGGGCTCGCCGGGTGCGGTCGAACGCGAGCACGTCGACCCGGTCGCCGGCCGAGGCCGCGAGGGCCGCCAGGAGGAGCGACGCCTCGATCGCCGTGTCCAGGCGCGGCTCGTCCTCGATCCGGGCGGCGGACAGGCGGCCCGTGTCGAGCACGACGATCACGCGCCGGTCGCGCTCCGGGCGCCAGGTGCGGACGACCGGCTCCCGGCGCCGCGCGGTCGCCCGCCAGTCGAGCGAGCGGACGTCGTCGCCGCGGACGTACTCGCGCAGGCTGTCGAACTCGGTCCCCTGGCCGCGGATCATCACGCTGGTCCGCCCCTCCAGCTCACGCAGCCGCGCCAGGCGCGAGGGCAGGTGGCGGCGGGAGCGGAAGGCGGGCAGCACCCGGACGACGGCCGGCGCGGCCCGCGTCGCCTGGCGGCCGGCCATCCCGAGCGGCCCGCGGGAGCGGATGGTGACGTGGAGTGCCCGGCGCTCGCCGCGGCGGATCGGCTCCAGGACCGTGGTCACCGCGCGGCGCTCGCCCGGCGGCAGACGCAGGGGCGACCGGGTCTCGAGGGCACCGGCCGAGGGCTCCCAGGCGTCGCGGAGGACCCCCGTGATCCTCCTGCGGCCGGTGCTCGTGACCAGGAGGGTCGCCTCGGCCCTCTCGCCGAGCCGCACCCGGTCCGGCACCCGCCGCTCGAGCACCACGGCCCGGGGCGAGCCCGCGACCGCGACGTCGATCCCGACGAGGACCGCCCAGGCCAGGAGCCAGAGGCCGAGCACGGCGAAGGCGACCTCGGGGCGGCCGCCCAGGAGGACGACCGGCACCAGGCCGACGAGGAGGACGAGGACGCTGCGTCCGGTGAGGTGCACGGCTCAGACCGGGACGCGGACCTGCTGCAGGATCCCGCCCAGGACGGCCTCGGTGCGGACGCCCTCGAGCTCCGCCTCCGGCTCCAGCTGGATGCGGTGGCGCAGCACGGGCAGGACCATCGCCTGCACGTGGTCGGGGGTGATCGAGCCGTAGCCGTTGAGCCAGGCCCAGGCGCGGGACGCCGCGAGCAGGGCGGTCGAGCCGCGGGGGCTGGTGCCGAGCTTGACGCTCGGGCTCTCGCGGGTGGCGCGGGCGAGGTCGACGATGTAGCCGAGGACGTCGGGACCGGCTCCGACTCGCCGGGCCGAGGCCTGGGCGGCGCGCAGACGGGCGGCGTCGAGCACGGGTCGCACGCCCGCGGCGTCGAGGTCGCGCGGGTCGAAGCCCGCGGCGTGGCGCGAGAGCACCTCCACCTCGACGTCGCGCGGCGGGATGTCGAGCACGAGCTTGAGCAGGAACCGGTCCAGCTGGGCCTCCGGGAGCACGTAGGTCCCCTCGTACTCGACCGGGTTCTGGGTGGCGGCGACGAGGAACGGGTCCGGCAGAGGCAGGGTGCGCCCGTCGACGCTGACCTGGCGCTCCTCCATCGCCTCGAGGAGCGCGGCCTGGGTCTTCGGCGGCGTGCGGTTGATCTCGTCCGCCAGCAGGAGGTTCGTGAAGACCGGGCCCTCGCGGAAGGCGAAGCCGGAGGTGGAGGCGTCGTAGACGAGGGAGCCGGTGATGTCGCCGGGCATCAGGTCCGGCGTGAACTGCACCCGGCGGGTGTCGAGGCCGAGCGAGACGGACAGGGCGCGCACGAGCAGCGTCTTCGCGACTCCGGGGACGCCCTCGAGCAGGACGTGGCCGCCCGCGAGGAGGGCGATCAGGAGCCCGGAGACGGCGCCGTCCTGGCCGACGACCGCGCGGCCGACCTCGGAGCGGACCCGGTCGAGCTCGGCGCGCAGGTCGTCGTCGGAGACCGGCGCTCCGTCGCGGGCGGAGGGGGTGGTGTCGCTCATCGGGAGGGGCCTTCCGGTCGTCGGGCGGTCGTCGGGGAGAGGGCGGCGCGGAGCGCGCTCTCGAAGCGGAGGAGCTCGTCGGAGGCGGCGACGAGGGCGGCGTCGTCGCCCGGCAGGTCGTCGACGAGCAGACGGCGCAGCGCGGCCTGATCGCGGCCGAGGCGCTCGGCGGCGACGGCGACGATCTCGTCGACCCCGGTCGCCGGAGCGAGTCCCAGGAGCGCGGCCGTCCGCCGGAGGGTGCCGATGCGCAGTGCGTCGAGGGCGCGGGGCCGCAGGGCTCCGCGCGCGTAGAGCCGCGCGCGGCCGCGGGCTGTCTCGCTCGCATGCACGACGACCGGCAGCGGCTCGACCGCGAGCGGGCCGAGCCGGCGGCCGCGCCAGACGGCGGAGGCGACGAACACGGCCACCAGCAGCAGGAGAGCCGGGGTCACCCAGCCGGGGGCGAGGTCGGCGGGTGCAGGGGTGGTGCTCGCCGAGTCGGCGGCTCCGGCGCGGTACCAGACCAGCCGGTCCTCACCGCCGAGCAGTCCGAGTGCGAGAGCGGCGCGGCCGTCCTGGCCGATGGTGCCGTTGCGGAGGAGGTCGGCGTCGCCGATCGCGGTGACGTCGGCGCCCTGCGGGAACCCGGTGCTCACGAGCAGGAAGCCGTCGTCGCCCGAGGGGAAGCAGCCGACCGCGTCGCCGTCGTCGAGGATCCGGTACGTGCTCCCTCCGGCGGGGAGCGTCCCGGCGCGCTCGGCCGCCGGGAGCGGGCACTCGGCGCGGAAGGGGCCGTCGCCGGCCGGGGAGCCGGCGAAGCGGACGTCCGGCAGCAGGGCGTCGAGCGCGGCTCCTCCCGGGGTCACCAGGACGAGCGATGCCGAGGCGCGGGCGAGCCGGCGGTACTGGGCCTCGTCGAGGGCCACGTCCGGGTCGTCGACGAGCAGTGTCGCGTCCGGGGAGGAGGCGGCGAGAGCGGAGTCCAGGTCGTCGGCGCGGACGACCTCGACGCCCTGATCGCGCAGCACCTGGGCGAGCGCGCGGGCGCCGTCCGGGGTCGCGCTGTCGACGTCGAGGTCCGGGGCGACCACCCGGGTCCCGGTCGCGACGGTGAGCAGCAGAGTGCCGACCGCGACGATCACGAGCAGGAGCACCCACACCCGTCCGCGGCGCAGCAGCGCGCCGAGGGTCGGGCTGGAGACCGTGTCGGCGCTCACCGGGGCGCCGCCAGGGCGTCCAGGACCGGCGAGGCCGCGGCGAGCTCGCGGTCCAGAGCCGCGACCCGCTCGTACTCGGCCGGGCCGCAGGGCTGCCCGAGGTAGCGCACGCGGTCGAAGTCGTCGGCCGTGCGGCGCAGCGCGGCGGCGGAGGAGGGGAAGGCCGCAGAGGCGCGCGACGCCAGGCCGAGCGCGGTCGTGCCGGGCGAGACCCGCAGGACGGTCCGCTCGTCGAGGGAGCGCACCAGGGCGCGGAAGCGCTCGACGAGCGCCTCGTCCCAGTCCCCGCGGGCGGCCGCGGCCTCGGCGAGCGAGCGGAGGATCGCGGCCGAGCGGGTGTCGTCGTCGGCGAGCACCGCTCCCGTGACGGTGCTGCGGCGACCGGCGCGGGGCCGTCCCGCGATGACGAGCGCGGCGACCACGAGCGCCACCAGCACCAGCACGCCGATCACGGCGGCGATCGGCACCGGCGGGCCGTCGCCCTGCAGCGTGAGGGAGGCGAACCAGTCGCGCACCGCCTGCACCACCCGGTCGAAGAGGGTCGGCTCGGCCGCCCGGTAGCGCGGGTCGGCGAGCTCCTCGAGGAGGAGTCGGCGCGCCTGCTCCGCGTCGGGCTCGAGAGGGGCCGCGGCGAGGATCACGGGCGCTCCGGCACGGGGAAGGGATCGGGGGAGGGGCGGCCCGCCGCGCGCTCCTCGACGTGGCGCATCAGCACCAGGTCGAAGCCCTCGCGGCGCATCCGTCGGTCGAGGTAGACCAGGCCCGTCACGGCCGACTGGAGCACCGTGCCGACGGCGCCGATCACGAAGCCCACGGCGACGGAGGCGATCGTCACCACGAGCGAGGTGACGAGCTGCGCGTCCGGGTCGGTCGGGGCGATCAGGGCGCCGGCGATCGGGATGAGCAGGCTGAACGGCGTGGCCACGATCTGGCCGGCGACCTGGATGATCACGGTCATCAGCGCGAGCGCGCCGAAGGTGCGCCAGAAGCCGCCCGCCACCAGCCGCCAGGAGCGCGCCACCGCACGGCGCAACGGCAGCCGCTCGACGACGATCAGGCTCGGCACCAGGGCGAGCTTCGTCGACAGCCAGACCCCCAGCGCGAGGGCGACCAGGCCGGAGCCGACGAGCACCAGGATCCCGCCGACGATCGCGCTCGACGTCCCGTCCATCGCTCCGATGACGAACAGCGGCACGGCGAGCGCCACGGCGAGGAGCACCAGGAGGAGGTAGCCGACGCCCTGCAGGACCGTCCAGCCGATCAGCGCCCAGAAGCGGCCCCGCAGCCGGGCGAGCAGCTGTCGGAAGGTCGCCTGCTCGCCGAGGACGCCGCGGGTGACCTCGAGCACGACCACGCCCTGCACGAGGGCGCCGCTGGCGAGCGAGACGGCGAGGGGGATGAGGGCGGCCAGGACCACGACCGCGAGGGAGCCTGCGCCGACGGCGTCGCGGTCGGCGGACTCCGCCTGCGCGATGCGCCCGACGGCGAGCACCGCGATCAGGCCGTAGACCGCCAGGGCGAGCACCGACCCGAGGCCCTGCACCAGCAGGGCGACGCCCAGGGTCGTGCGGGGGCTGCGGCGGAGGACCTGGAACGGGGCGCCGAGCAGGGTGCCGAAGCCGAGCGGGCGCAGCGGCACGAGACCGGGCTTGGGCGGGGGAGTCCAGCCTGGCGCGGGGCGTCCGGGCGACCAGGGGCCGGCGCCGGCGGGCGACCAGGAGCCCCCGGCGGGACCGGTCGGTACGGGACCTGCGCTCGGCGGCGCAGGCGACCAGGCCGGGGCGACGGGAGCGGGCAGCGGCCTGCGCCGGTCGCCGTCCTGCGCCGGGACGGCCGCGTCGTCCGGACGCCCTGCGGGCGGGGGCCACTGAGCTGCGTCGGTCATCCCCTCCATGCTGTCACAGGCGTGCGGGCGGGGTCCTCCCCCGAGCGGACCCCCTTCGCCCGCAGAGCCCGCTCCCCGCCCACGGAGAGGTGCGTCGGTTAGCCTGGGTCGGGTCACCGTGCGCGCCGTGGGCGGGCGCAACCCGAGACGAGGAAGAGCAGACCGATGAGCGCGCGCATTCTGGTGGTCGACGACGACGCCGCCCTGGCCGAGATGATCGGCATCGTCCTGCGCGCCGACGGGTACGACGTCTCCTTCTGCGCGGACGGCTCCGGTGCTCTCGAGGCCTTCCGGCGGGCCCGGCCGGACCTGGTCCTGCTCGACCTGATGCTGCCCGGGATCGACGGGATCGAAGTGTGCCGCGCGATCCGCGCCGAATCCGGTGTCCCCGTCATCATGCTGACGGCCAAGTCCGACACCTCCGACGTCGTGCAGGGCCTCGAGTCCGGCGCCGACGACTACATGGTCAAGCCGTTCGACCCCAAGGAGCTCGTCGCGCGGATCAGGACGCGCCTGCGTCCCGCCACCGCCGCCGCGAACGCGGTGCTGCAGGTCGGGGACCTGAGCCTCGACGTCGCCGGCCACGAGGTCCGCCGCGGCGAGACGCGCATCGGCCTGACCCCGCTCGAGTTCGACCTCCTCCTCGCCCTCGCCTCCAAGCCCCAGCAGGTCTTCACCCGCGAGATGCTGCTCGAGCAGGTCTGGGGCTACCACTACAAGGCCGACACCCGCCTCGTGAACGTGCACGTCCAGCGCCTGCGCGCCAAGGTCGAGAAGGACCCGGACGACCCCCGCATCGTGATGACCGTGCGCGGCGTCGGCTACCGCGCCGGCGCCGTCCTCCCGGGCTGACCGTGCCCCGCCTCGCCGCTCCCGACGTGCGCCGGTGGCCCCGCCGCGTGCTCGGGGTGTGGCGCACGTCGCTGCAGTTCCGCGCGGTCGCGATCACGGTCCTGCTCAGCGGCATCGCCATCGGCTCGACCGGCGTCTACCTCTCGTACAGCATCAGCGACAACCTGTTCCAGTCACGGCTGACGCAGGTCACGGGCGACACGTCGCGCGCGACCCGGGCCGCGCAGGGATACCTCGACGCCGCCACCGTCTCCACCCGCCAGGACATGGAGGAGGTGATGAGCTCGGTGCGCACCGCCGTCCGGGACGCCTCCTCCTCCGCGCTGATCGCCGTCGTGCGCTCGCCCGACCAGGAGGCGTCCTCGCTGGCGCCCCAGGACATCTACAACCGCGAGCTGCAGAACGGCGTGATCAGCGACGCGCTGCGCGAGCGGGTGCAGGCGGGCTCCGACGGGCAGTACTGGCAGTCGGTGACGCTCGACGCCTCCGGTCAGCAGCAGCCCGGCATCCTCGTCGGCTCGACCCTCGAGCTGCCGAGCTCGGCCGGGCGCTACGAGCTGTACATCGGCTACTCCCTCGCGGACGCGGAGCGCACGCTCCAGTTCGTGCAGCAGGTGCTCAACGTGGCGGGGATCCTGCTCATCCTGCTGATCGGAGCGGTCAGCTGGGTCGTCGTGCGGATCGTCGTCGCCCCGGTCCGGGTCGCGGCCGAGACGAGCCAGCGCCTCGCCGCCGGCGACTTCGACGTGCGGATCCCCGAGCGGGGCCAGGACGTGATCGCGACCCTCGCCCGGTCCTTCAACGGCATGGCCGACAGCCTGCAGGACCGGATCAGCGAGCTCGCGACGCTCAGCCAGGTCCAGCAGCGCTTCGTCTCGGACGTCTCGCACGAGCTCCGGACGCCGCTGACGACGATGAAGCTGGCCGGGGACGTGCTGTACGACCAGCGCGAGGACTTCGCCCCGGTCGCCGAGCGCACGGTCGAGCTGCTGCACAGCCAGATCGACCGCTTCGAGAGCCTCCTCGCCGACCTGCTCGAGATCTCCCGCCACGACGCGGGATCGGCCGAGCTCGAGCTCGAGCCGGTCAACCTGGTGAAGCTGGCCGGCGACGAGATCGAGGCGATGCGCGGGATCGCGGAGGCGAACGGCTCCCGGCTCACTCTCTCCGCCCCGGGCGGCTACTTCGACGCCGACCTCGATCCGCGCCGCATCCGCCGGATCGTCCGCAACCTGCTGGGCAACGCGATCGAGCACGGCGACGGCCGCGAGGTCGTCGTCACCGTCGACAGCAACGCCAGCGCGGTCGCCCTCGCGGTGCGCGACTACGGGCACGGCATGAGCAGCGAGGAGGTGGTGCGCGTCTTCGACCGCTTCTGGCGCGCCGACCCGTCCCGCCGCCGCACGCTCGGCGGCACCGGCCTCGGCCTCTCCATCGCGCAGGAGGACACCGCCCTGCACCACGGCTGGCTGCAGGTCTGGTCCGTGCCCGATCGCGGCGCCTGCTTCCGCCTGACCGTGCCCCGCCACCGCGGCGAGCGGATCGAGGCCTCGCCGCTCCCGCTGCCCCCGGTCGACGCGGGCGAGCAGGCCTACAGCGGCCCGATCGTCCTCCCGCCGCTGCAGGCTCCTCCGGTCGGGGCCGCGGGGGTGCTCCCGTGAGGCGCGGCGTCCTCCGCGCCGTCGCGGCCGCCGCGCTGCTCGCGCTCGGGCTGGCCGGGTGCGCCGGCATCCCGCGGGACGGCGACGTCGGAGTCGGACGGCCCGACACCGCGCCGCAGGACCTCCAGTACGACTTCCTCCCGTCGGGACCCGCCGTCGGTGCGTCGCAGCGCGACATCCTGACCGGCTTCATCGACGCCGCGTCGAGCCCGCAGAACAACTACAAGATCGCCCGCGAGTTCCTCTCCACCGGAGCCGACTGGACGCCGGGCGAGCACGTGACGGTCGACGAGGGCCAGCGCTCCGCCTCGCCGCAGTCGGGATCCACGCTCTCGCTGACGATCACGCCCGTCGCCGAGGTCGACGCGACCGGCGTCTACACCGACGTCGCCACCACGGCCGGCCTGACCCTCGACTACGGCTTCGTCCAGGAGAACGGCGAGTGGCGCATCAGCGCGCCGCCGAGCGGCGTGGTGATCGACCGCACCACCTTCGAGCAGGTCTTCTCGACGCACGCGCTCTACTTCTTCGACCCCGCATACCAGTACCTCGTGCCGGACCTGCGCTGGTTCGCCTCGCGCGCCGACAGCTCCACCAGCACCACGATCGTCACCGAGCTGCTGCGCGGCCCCACGCCGTGGCTGCGGGACTCCGCCGCCGTCGTGTCGGCCTTCCCGACCGGGACGACGCTGGCGGCCGAGACCGTCCCGGTCGAGTCGCAGCGCGCCGTGGTCGACCTGAACCCGGCCGCTCTCGAGGCCGATCCGGCGCAGTGGCGGCTGATGGCCCTGCAGCTGAACCGGAGCCTCGCGAACGTCTCGAACGTCACCGGAGTCGCGCTCTCGGTCGAGCAGAACCCGATCGACGTCCCCTCCGAGGTCACCGGCCTGCCGACCTCGCCCCGCGTCGACACCCGGCCGCTCGTGCTGACCGACGACGCTTTCGGATTCCTCGGCTCCTCCGGGCTGGCCGGCCTCGGGATCTCGGATCGGATCGAGGCGCTGCAGCCGCGGGCCGCGGTCCTCGGCGAGCAGCGCGGGGCCGACTCGGACGCATCGGCCGCCGTGCTCACCGCCGCGGGCGTGAGCCTCGTGGAGCCCGACGGTGCCGACGTCCTCCTCGACGCGCGGTCGGGCCTCGTCGCGCCGTCCATCGATCCGCTCGGGTACGTCTGGTCGGTGCCGTCGGCCTCGCCCGGGCAGCTGGTGGCGTACTCCGCGGACGGCTCGCGCTCGATGCAGGTCGCGACGGCCTGGAGCGAGGTCGAGTCGCTCGCCTCGATCGCCGTGTCGCGCGACGGCACCCGGATGCTGGCGCTCGCCCAGGACGGGCAGCAGGCGACGGTGCTGGTGGCCGGCATCACCCGCTCCCGGGACGGCGACCCGGTGGCGGTCGGCGAGCCGGTCGTCCTCCGCTCGACTCTGGGGACCGCGGTCGCCGCGGCCTGGACGGACGAGCTCGACGTGGTGTCGGTCGTTTGCGGCTCGACGGGAGAGGACGCCGTCACGATGAACCTGCTCGGCGGAGGCGCCACGGCGCTCGGCACGACGACGGGCACGGTCCAGATCGCCGCGGGCAACACCTCGACCCAGGTCCGGATCCTCGCCGAGGGCGGGGAGCTCCGGCAGCAGCGGGGCTCGGCCTGGCAGACGACCGCGACGGACATCCGGCTGCTCGCGGCGCAGACCGGCATGGGGTCCTGACCGGTCCTGTCGGCGGCGACGAGCCCTGTCGACGACGGAGCGCTCCGGATGCTCCTCCCCAGGCGCGTCGGGCAGGCGGATCGTCCCGATCCGACGGATCCACCCCCGCGCCGCGGCCCGGACGGCGAACGTGGAGGCATGCTCTCCGATCACCTGCTCGACGCCCTCGCCGTCCTCCTCCCGCTGGAGTGCCCCGCCTGCGGAGAGCCGACGAGCCGGGCGCCCTGTCCGGACTGCTCGGCCGACGCGGCCGCCTCGGCCTGCCTGCTGACCCGCGTCGTCGGGCCGCCGGACGATCCGCTCCTCGTCGTCACCGGTGGCCCGTACGAGGGCACGGTGCGCCGCCTCGTCGTCGCGCTGAAGGAGGAGGGCCGCACGGCCTGCCTCGCCCCGCTCGGCGCGCTGTTGCGTCCGGCCCTCGGCGCGGCGCTCGCAGGCAGCCCCGCGATCCTGGTCGTCCCGCCCGGCTCCTGGCTCGGCCGCGTGCGGCGGGGCGCCGATCCCGTCGCGCAGCTGGTCGCCGCGGCGGGAGGGCGGGCGGCGCGTCCTCTCCGGCGGTCGCGGATGGTCCGCGACCAGGTCGGGCTCGGCCGCATCGAGCGGCGCGGCAACCTCGACGGGGCGTTCCGCGCCCGCCGTCCGCTCTCGTCGTGGCCGCCGGTGGTCCTCGTCGACGACGTGGTCACCTCCGGCGCGACCCTGCTCGAGCTCCGGCGCGCCGTGCGTGCGGCCGGCGGGACGGTCCGGGCCGCGGCGGCCCTGGCCGGCACCGCGCAACGAGGAGGGAACGTAGCAGCAGAATCCGGACGAACTCCCGGTGACGATCCGGTGGCCGGGGTCTACGGTGGGGGCACGGCGTGAACGGTCCGCCCCGGAGAAAGGCGGCACGCCGTACTCGACTGGGAGGTTGTCATGGACATCGACATCACAGGACGCAACATCGACATCACCGATCGCTTCCGCGCGTACGCGACGGAGAAGTCGGACAAGGTGGCGCACCTCGCCGATCGTGCTCTCGCACTCGAGATCAAGGCGAGCAGGCACGCCGAGGGCAAGGGCTCGGCCGGCGGCGACCGCGTGGAGCTGACGCTGATCGGCAAGGGGCCCGTGGTCCGGGCCGAGGCGAGCGGAGCCGACAAGTACGCGGCGTTCGACGTCGCCATCGGCCGGCTGCTCGAACGGGTGAGACGCGCGAAGGACCGGAAGAAGGTCCATCGGGGCCAGCATCGGCCGACCTCGCTCCGCGACGCGGCCGCCGACGACTTCAGCGTCGTCGCCATCCAGCCGGCCGACGCGGCGGTGCTGGAGCAGCTGAGCACGGGCGTCATCCCCGTGCAGGAGGCGCCGGTGCCGGTGGAGGACGAGGTCGAGGAGCCGTACTGCCCCGTCGTCATCCGCAAGAAGGTCTTCGCCTCCGTCTCGATGACCGTCGACGACGCCGTCGACTACATGGAGCTGGTCGGACACGACTTCTACCTCTTCATCGACTCCGACACGAACCGCCCGAGCGTGGTCTACCGCCGCAAGGGCTGGGACTACGGCGTGATCGGCCTCGGCGACGAGGCCGACGAGCTCGCCGAGCAGGCCGCCGGCTGAGATCCGACCCCGGGCCCCGGAGCATCCGCTCCGGGGCCCTCCCCGTGCCCAGGCAGGGAGTCCGCCCAGGGCGGACGCGTCGCCCCGACCGCTCGCCGCCCGCCCCGGCTAGGCTGGTCGCGGTCCGCGCTCCGGCGCGCGACTCCTGTCTTCTACTTTTTTGGAGTACCCCGTGGCCTCTGTCCTCGAAAAGGTCCTTCGCGTCGGGGAGGGGCGGGTCATCCGTCGCCTCGAGAACTACGCGAAGGCCGTCAACGCCCTCGAAGAGGACTTCACGCACCTCAGCGACGAGGAGCTGAAGAACGAGACCGTCGAGCTGCGCGAGCGCTACTCGAACGGCGAGTCCCTCGACGACCTGCTGCCGGAGGCGTTCGCCGCCGTCCGCGAGGCCTCGCGCCGGACGCTCGGCCTCCGCCACTTCGACGTGCAGCTCATGGGCGGCGCCGCCCTGCACCTGGGCAACATCGCCGAGATGAAGACCGGAGAGGGCAAGACGCTCGTCGCGACCCTCCCGGCCTACCTCAACGCGATCGCCAGCCGCGGCGTGCACATCGTCACGGTCAACGACTTCCTCGCGTCGTACCAGTCCGAGCTGATGGGGCGCGTGTTCCGCGCCCTCGGCATGACGACCGGAGTGATCCTCTCGGGCCAGACCCCGGAGCAGCGCCGCGAGCAGTACTCGGCCGACATCACCTACGGCACGAACAACGAGTTCGGCTTCGACTACCTCCGCGACAACATGGCGTGGCAGGCGCAGGACATGGTCCAGCGCGGCCACTTCTACGCCATCGTCGACGAGGTCGACTCGATCCTCATCGACGAGGCCCGCACCCCGCTGATCATCTCCGGACCGGCCTCGGGCGAGGCGAATCGCTGGTTCGCGGAGTTCGCCAACCTCGCCAAGCGCCTCGACGAGGGCGAGGACTTCGAGGTCGACGAGAAGAAGCGCACCGTCGGCGTCCTCGAGCCCGGCATCGAGAAGGTCGAGGACTACCTCGGCATCGACAACCTCTACGAGTCGGCGAACACCCCGCTGATCTCGTTCCTCAACAACGCCATCAAGGCGCGCGCGCTGTTCAAGAAGGACAAGGACTACGTCGTGCTGAACGGCGAGGTCCTGATCGTCGACGAGCACACCGGCCGCATCCTGGCCGGACGCCGCTACAACGAGGGCATCCACCAGGCCATCGAGGCGAAGGAGGGCGTGCAGGTCAAGGCCGAGAACCAGACCCTGGCGACCGTCACGCTCCAGAACTACTTCCGCCTCTACGCGAAGCTCTCCGGCATGACCGGAACGGCCGAGACCGAGGCCGCCGAGTTCATGTCGACCTACAAGCTCGGCGTCGTCCCGATCCCGACGAACCGCAAGATGCAGCGGATCGACAACGCCGACCTCGTCTACAAGAACGAGCAGGTCAAGTTCGCCCAGGTCGTCGAGGACATCGCGGAGCGCCACGCGGCCGGGCAGCCGGTCCTCGTCGGCACGACCAGCGTCGAGAAGAGCGAGTACCTCTCGCGCCTGCTCGCCAAGAAGGGCGTGCGCCACGAGGTCCTGAACGCCAAGAACCACGCGCGGGAGGCGGCCATCGTCGCCCAGGCCGGCCGCCTCGGCGCCGTCACCGTCGCGACCAACATGGCCGGTCGAGGCACCGACATCATGCTCGGCGGCAACGCCGAGTTCCTCGCGGTCTCCGAGATGACGGCCAAGGGCCTGAACCCCTCCGAGACTCCGGAGGAGTACGAGGCCGCGTGGGACGAGGTCTTCGCCGCCGTCAAGGAGAAGGTGGGCGAGGAGGCCGAGAAGGTCCAGGCCGCCGGCGGCCTCTACGTGCTCGGCACCGAGCGCCACGAGTCGCGCCGCATCGACAACCAGCTCCGCGGACGCTCGGGGCGCCAGGGCGACCCGGGGGAGAGCCGCTTCTACCTCTCGCTCACCGACGACCTCATGCGCCTGTTCAACTCCGGCGCCGCCGAGGCGCTCATGGGCCGCGGCAACGTCCCGGACGACATCGCCATCGAGTCGAAGGTCGTCTCGCGCGCCATCCGCAGCGCCCAGTCGCAGGTCGAGGCCCGCAACGCCGAGATCCGCAAGAACGTCCTCAAGTACGACGACGTCCTCAACCGCCAGCGCGAGGCGATCTACTCGGACCGCCGCCACATCCTCGAGGGCGACGACCTGCACGAGCGCACCCAGAAGTTCCTCGTCGACGTGATCGACGAGATCCTCGAGGTGCACACCGGCGACGGTAACGGCGACGACTGGGACTTCGACGCCCTCTGGACCGAGCTGAAGACGCTGTACCCGATCAGCCTCACCATCGACGAGGTGGTGCAGGAGGCGGGCAGCCGCGGTCGCATCAACAAGGAGTTCATGCGCCGCGAGATCCTCTCGGACGCGCAGCTCGCCTACCAGCGCCGCGAGGAGCAGCTGGGCTCTCCCGCCATGCGCGAGCTCGAGCGCCGTGTCGTGCTCTCGGTGATCGACCGCCGCTGGCGCGACCACCTCTACGAGATGGACTACCTCAAGGACGGCATCGGCCTGCGCGCGATGGCCCAGCGCGACCCGCTGGTCGAGTACCAGCGCGAGGGCTTCGCCCTGTTCCAGCAGATGATGGGGCAGATCCGCGAGGAGACCGTCGGCTTCCTCTTCAACCTCGAGGTCGAGGTGACCCAGAAGCAGGGCGAGGTCGCCGGAGTCGCGGCCAAGGGCCTCGCTCAGCCGGTCGCTCCGGCCGAGAAGCTCAGCTACTCGGCCCCGAGCGACACCGGCGGCGTCGAGGTCCGCGACCAGCGCGGACAGGTGCAGCAGGCGGCCACCGCGAAGGCCCGCGCCGAGGAGGCCCGCAAGGCGCTCCCCGAGGGCGAGGCGGAGGAGACTCCGACGACCGGCGCCTTCGGCCAGAAGCCGGGCGGCTCGGACGCCCCCGCCAACCGCGAGGAGCGACGCGCGCAGTCCAAGCGCCGCTGAGTCCTCCCCGGATGACGCCGACGGCCCCGGCCCCGCAGCAGCGGGTGTCCGGGGCCGTCGGCGTTCCTGCGGAGGCTCGGACCCCGCCTCGCCCGCCGTCAGGACTCGCCGCGCGCGAGGGCCGAGACGAAGCCGCCGGCGAAGGTGTCGCCGAGGCCGATCGTCGTCGGCCGGTCCGTCTCGAGGACGAGCCCGGGGACGTAGCAGGCCTCGAGCGTCGACTCCACCGCTGCGCACACCGCTTGTGAGCCGGGCTGGGGAGGGAGTCCGCCGACGCGGTCGTAGTCGGCGGCGGTGAAGCCGTCCCCGAGGAGGTCGCGGAGCTCGGTCGCGCGGATTATCTCGTCACCGACGCCCCGCCGCCCCCGGAGCTCGAGGAGGCCCTGCGCGACAGGGGAGCGGAGATCGTGCTCCCGGCCGGTGCGGCCGCCCGGGAGCGCTGACCCGCTCCTCACAGCACGTTGATCGCGGTGGCACGCCAGCGGGCGTCCGTGCCCTCGAGCCGGATCGCGACGGCCCGGCTCCGTGCGCGGTGATGCACCAGGACCACTCCCTCGACGACGCCGTCCCGCGGCTCCGTGACGATCACCCGTCCGACCGTGAACGGGACGCGCTGCGCCGTCCGCTTCCGCAGGCTGCGGGCGCGGGCCGCGAGCACGACCCGCTTCTGCAGGTGGTGGTAGACCTCGTCGCTCAGCCACCGCGCGATCTGGTCGATCTCGCGCGAGCCCTCCAGGATCTCGATCACGAGGTGCGTGAGCCGGGCGAGCAGGGGCTCCGGGTCGGGCAGCTCCGCGCGGGTCGCAGGCTGCGGGGCGAAGAACTCCGCGAGGGTGAGCCGCTCCACGGCCGCCTCGGGGTCGAGGGGGAGGGTGCGGTAGTCGAAGGCGTGGAGGGGAAGGCTCATGCGGCGATCTCCTGGGGCAGGACGAGCTGTTCACGGGTCCGGGTCACCTCTCTGCTCGACGGGCGGGGCGCGCTGGGTCGGCACGCGAGGACGACCTCATCGAAGCAGTCGAGGGATGCTCATGGAGTGCAGAGGCGCAGACTGTGGATAATCGTCGGCCGTCCCGAGCTGTGGACAGCGAGCCCGGCGTGCACCGCCCGGCCGCGCCCTAGGCTTGTCGGGTGTCGACCCTCAGTGACCTCGTCCTCTCCCACGGCCGATCCGACGAAGCGGACGTCGAATGGCTGCACCTGCTCGTCGGAGACCTGCAGCTGCTCGCCGACCTGGCCTTCGCCGACATCGTGCTCTGGGTGCCCACGGCCGACGACAGCTTCGTCGCCGTCGCCCACGCGCGCCCCAGCAGCGCGGCGACGCTCTTTTACCGCGACTTCGTCGGGCAGAGGATCAAGTCGGAGTGGCGCGCCCAGGTCGTCGAGGCGTTCGAGACCGCGCGGATCGTCGACACCTCCGCCCCGGACTGGTTCGAGGAGACGCCCACCCGCGTGCGCGCGGTGCCCGTCCTGCGCCGCCTGGGGGCCTCCGACGGCGGCACGACGGACCGCCCCATCGCGGTCGTCACGCGCCACACCAACCTCAGCGAGACGCGCACGCCGAGCCGGCAGGAGCTGACGTTCAACGACTGCGCGAACGACCTCTTCTCGATGATCGCCTCGGGCGACTTCCCGGACCTGGGCGCGCCGACCGGTCCTCGTCGCGGGGCGCCGCGCGCGTCCGACGGACTGATCCGCCTGGACGTCGACGGCGTCACCACGTTCGCGAGCCCCAACGCCCTCTCGGCGTTCAACCGCATCGGCTTCGCCGACGAGCTCGAGGGGGAGTCGCTCGCCGAGGTCACCACGAAGCTGATCGCGGGGAAGGTCGTCATCGACGAGTCGCTCCCGCTGGTCGTGACCGGCCGGGCGCCGTGGCGCACCGACATCGAGGCCCGCGGAGTGACGGTGTCGCTGCGCGCGATCCCGATCCGCGACCGCGGCGAGCGGGTCGGCGCCGTCGTCCTGTGCCGCGACGTGACGGAGCTGCGCCACCAGGAGCGGGAGCTCATCACCAAGGACGCGACGATCCGCGAGATCCACCACCGCGTGAAGAACAACCTGCAGACCGTGGCCTCGCTGCTGCGGATCCAGGCCAGGCGCACCCACTCCGACCTCGCCCGGGAGGCGCTCACGCAGGCGATGCGCCGCGTCGCCGCCATCGCGGTCGTGCACGACACGCTCTCGGAGGGGCTGAACCAGAACGTCGACTTCGACGCGGTCTTCGACCGGGTGCTGCTGCTGATCGCCGAGGTCGCCTCGACCCACAACACCACGGTGCACCCGAAGCTGACGGGGAGCTTCGGCAACCTGCCCAGCGAGTACGCGACTCCGCTCGCCCTCGCCCTGACCGAGCTGGTCACCAACGCCGTCGAGCACGGCCTGGCCGGACGGGAGGGCGACGTGGAGATCGTCGCCTCGCGCAGCGATGACGAGCTCACGGTGAAGGTGCGCGACACGGGCGTCGGGCTGCCGGAGGGCAAGGTCGGATCGGGTCTGGGCACGCAGATCGTGCGCACGCTCATCCAGGGCGAGCTCGGCGGCACCATCGACTGGCACACGCTGGTCGGGCGCGGCACCGAGGTCACCATCGAGGTGCCGCTGCGGTGGCTGGAGCGCGCCCGCTCCTGAAGCCGGAGACGACGCGACCCCCGCTGCCGAGAGGCGACGGGGGTCGGGGTCGTTCGTGCCGCCGAGCGGCTCGTGCGCCTAGGAGGCGCGGCGTGCGCGGGCGGCGCGGCGCTTCAGGGCGCGACGCTCGTCCTCGCTGAGGCCGCCCCACACGCCCGAGTCCTGGCCGGTCTCGAGGGCGTACTGGAGGCAGACCTCGGTGACGGTGCAGCGTGCGCACACCGACTTCGCCTTCTCGATCTGGTCCACGGCCGGGCCGGTGTTGCCGACCGGGAAGAAAAGCTCGGGGTCTGCGGTGAGGCAAGCGGCCTTGTCGCGCCAGTCCATGCGGGTGCTCCTTGTGTGAAGGCGTGCGTGGAGGAACCACGCAGTGTTCGGGTGGGATGATCGATCCACGCCGACGATCCCGACCAGTACTCGACCTCCGCGCCCTCACCGGCGCACGCCACGAGGCCCCGTGCTGGAGCGCGGGGTGGATCGGGGTGGTGGACGGGAGAACGCTCGGTTCTTGCCGGTGCACTCGACGCGATGCGTGAGCACTGCGTCGGCCACCCGGCTCCAGTGCTGGTCATCCGGCTCGCCCCCGTGCCTGACGGCGCGGCGGGATCGGATGTTCACATCGGCGGAAACCCACGACCCTGTGAGCGGTGAAACGAACTGGACTAGCCTGTCACGGGGATGAGCCCGAATCAAGAGTCCTGGATGGGATGTGCCTGTGACCGCTGACGCGAACGGGTCCCGCGGACCCCGCCCGACCGCCTCCCGGCCGCTCGGTCTGGTGGTGCTGATCGCGGTCCTGGCCCTCGAGACGCTCGCCGTCGCCGGGGTCGCGGCGTGGCTCGTGCTCGAGCTGCTGACGACCCGGGCCGACACGGTCGGCGGAGGGATCGCCATCGTCGTCCTCGCGCTGATCGCCGTGTGCTGGGCCGCCGCGACGACGCTCGGCGCCGTGCGACGGCGCGGCTGGATGCGCGCGTCGGCGCTGACGATCCAGCTGGTGATGATGGCCGTGGCGCTCGGCGCCTTCCAGGGCCAGTACGCCGTGCCCGACATCGGCTGGGCGCTGCTGGCGCCGGCCGTGGTGGCCGTCGTCGCGCTGTTCCTCCCGAGCGTGGTCGCCGCCACTCGTCGCGATCCGGCCGTGTAGCCGGACGGCTGGCGCGCCGCCGCTCGCGGGTGCGACGCTGGAGGGACCCCCTCCTCGACACGGAAGCGACGCGCATGGACTCCACCCGACTCGGCTCCAGCGGCCTGCAGATCTCCTCGATCGTCCTCGGCTGCATGAGCTTCGGCGCTCCCGACCGCGGGGCCCACGGCTGGAGCATGGGCGAGGAGGAGTCGCGGACCTTCCTCCGGCGGGCGCTGGACCTGGGGATCACCACGTTCGACACGGCGGACGTCTACTCCGACGGCACGAGCGAGGAGTTCGTCGGCCGGGCGCTCGCGGACTTCGCGGTCCGCGAGGAGGTCGTGATCGCCACGAAGGTCCACGGGCGGATGCGCTCCGGCCCCAACGGGGGCGGCCTCTCGCGGCGGCACATCCTCAGCGCGATCGACGACAGCCTCCGGCGTCTCGGCACGGACTACGTCGACCTCTACCAGATCCACCGCTGGGACCCCGAGACGCCGATCGAGGAGACGATGGAGACGCTCCACGACGTCGTCCGCTCGGGCAGGGCGCGCTACATCGGCGCCTCGAGCATGTGGGCGTGGCAGTTCGCGAAGGCGCAGTACACCGCGGATCTGGGCGGCTGGACGCGGTTCGTCTCGATGCAGGACCAGTACAACCTGATCCAGCGCGAGGACGAGCGCGAGCTGCACCCCTTCTGCGTCGACCAGGGAGTCGGCGTGATCCCGTGGTCGCCGCTCGCCCGGGGCCGGCTCACCCGCGACTGGGACGAGACCACGGCGCGCACCGAGACCGACGTCTTCGGCGGCACCCTCTACCGCCAGCAGGAGGAGGCCGACCGGCGGACCGTCGCGACCGTCGCACGCATCGCCGAGCAGCGCGGCGTGCCCCGTGCGCAGGTGGCGCTCGCCTGGGTCCGGCAGCAGGAGGCGGTCACCGCTCCGATCGTCGGAGCCACGAAGCTCCACCACCTCGACGACGCGGTCGCGTCGCTGGACGTGGAGCTGACCGCCGACGAGCTGGAGGCGCTGGGCGCCGACTACGCACCGCGCGCCAACGAGGGGTTCTGATCCGGCCGATGCGCCACCGCTGATCCGCCCGAGCGGTCTCCGCTACGCTTCCTCTCGAAGATGACGGAAGCTCGGATCGGGAGGCGGCATGGCGAGGAGTGCCGGGGATCCGTTGGGGGCGCGCTACCGCCTGCTCGAGCGGATCGGCTCGGGTGCCGCGGGCGAGGTGTGGCGCGTCGCCGACGCGCAGGGGCCGGACCGCGCGGCGAAGCTCCTCCGCGGTGAGCACGTGCACGACGCGGGCCTGGTCGAGCGGTTCGTCCGTGAGAGGTCGGTGCTCACCCGTCTGCGGCACCCGCACGTCGTGGAGGTGCTCGACCTCGTCGTGGAGGGGGAGACGCTCGGGATCGTGATGGAGCTCGTCGGCGGCGGATCGCTGCGGGAGCTGCTGCGGGACGAGGGCACCCTCCCGGCGGTCGATGCGCTGCCCGTGGCGGCCTCGATCCTCGACGCTCTCGCCGCCGCGCATGCGATCGGCACGGTCCACCGGGACGTGAAGCCCGACAACGTCCTGCTCGCGGAGGGTGCGGACGATGCGGGCTCCGCCGTCCGCGTCTCCGACTTCGGCATCGCTCACGTGGTCGCCGAGGGGCCGCGCGCGACGACGGGTGTCATCGGGACGCCGGAGTACCTCTCGCCCGAGATGCTCGCCACCGGAGCGGCCGGCCCGCCGAGCGACGTCTACTCGACGGGGATCCTGCTCTACGAGCTGCTGTGCGGCCGGACCCCCTTCGCCGGTCCCGGCGCCGACGTCGCGGTCGCCTACCGGCACGTCGCGATGCTCCCGCCGCCGCTGGATCTGCCGCCGCGGCTCGCGTCGCTCCTGGACCGGATGCTCGCGAAGGATCCGGCGTCGCGGCCGACGGCTGCGGAGGCGGCGGGGATCCTGCGACGCCTCTCCCCGGCGCTGGCCGGGCTGCCGGCGCTGCCGCTCGCGGCGGGCGCGGCGGAGTTCGAGGAGGCCGAGCGTCCGGGCACGGTCCTCCGCGGGATGGCGGTGGAGATGTCGTCGGAGCCGGTGGAGGAGGGGCCCGCTCCCGAGCTCGGCCCGTCGTCGCAGGCGACCGTGCTCCGCCCGGTGCCGCGCCGCGAGCTGCGCCTGGTGGAACGGCCGTTCGAGGCTCCAGCTCGGCGGGGGCGCGGCGGACGTCTGCGGATGATCCTCGCCGCCCTCGGCGCCGGCGTCCTGCTCATCGGGGCGGTGCTCCTCGCCGTCCAGCCGCGCGGCGGCGGAGCACGGGCCTCGGCGCCGGATGCCGACCTGTCGGCCCGGCAGCAGGACCGGCCGCTGCCGACGGGCCTCGGAGTGACGCGATCGGCCACCTGGGACGCGGAGCGACGGGCCGTGGTCGTCGAGATCTCCTACTCCGCCCAGAGCGCGCCCCTCTCGGGGTCCTTCCTCGAGGTGCTGCCGGGCCCGGACGCCGCGGCGGCGTGCCCCGCGGCCAGCTGGTCCGGAGTGACGGCGGTGCGCAACCGGCCGAGCGTCACCGGAGTCGGGGTCGGCTGCGGTTGGAGCCTGACGGACCTGCACGTCCCGGCGCAGGGGATCGTCGACGTCACGGCGACCGTGCCGATCGCGGTGGCCGAGCAGAGCGCCCTGGACGGGTGGCTGGCGGCGGCAGCGTCTGCGACGGCACAGGCCGTGGCCGACCCTGCGGTCACCGGGACGGCGTATCCCGTGCAGCGGCTGCGGGATGTGCGGATCGAGACTCCCGCGCGGACGGTCGGCCGGACCCCGCTGCCGGTGACGCTGGTGCCGGTCTGGCCGAGCGGGGCCGACCCCGTGAACCCCCTGCTCGCGACGCCGTCGTCCGCGCCGGCGAGCAGCATGCTCGAGGCGATCGCGGGCGGAGTGGAGGGCGTTCGCTTCAGCGACGGCTGCAGCGGCGCGGTCGCCGTGTCGTCCGACGGGCTGACGGTGACCGCCCTCACGGTGACTCCGTCCTGCGAGCTGCGCGCCCGAGTGGGCGCGTTCTCGGACCTCTCGAGCAGTCCCTTCGCGATCACCACTCGCGAGTGAGTCGACCTCCCGCGCCAGTGTCGAGCCGTCGACGCCACGCGAGCCGTCTGTGCTGTCTTGCCTTCTACCATGACGAGACATCCTCATGAAACGTTGGTGGAGTGGGGAGCGGTCGGGACGGTCCCGTCCGCAGGGGTAGAAAGGTGTGATCCATGTCACGTGTTCTCTCGACCGACGAGGCGAAGTCCGCGATCCAGCAGATCCAGTCGATCGTCAACGGCGGCCTCGCCGATCAGATCAGCCGGCTCGACGCACAGGGGCGGACACTGTCCGATCCGAACGTCTGGGATGGTCCGCTGGCCTCGCAGTTCCGCTCGTCGACCTGGCCGGAGACGAAGTCGGCCCTCGAGAAGGCCAAGCAGGAGCTCGAGGAGCTGCGCAGCCAGCTGGCGACGATCTCGCAGAACATCTTCGCCGCCGGCGGAGGGAGCTGACCGGCCGTCTCGCCCCTGCGTGCTCCGGCGAGCGGGGGCGGGACGTGCTCGTCGTCTCCGCGCTCCTTCCTCCGCGCACCTCCATCGGTGCGTCTCGGAGTGATCGGAGCGCTCTCGAGGAGGACGCGCCGATCGACTTGGTGGCGGAGGCGCGATCACCCGCCCGAGGGCGCTGATCAGCCGCCGTCCGCCGGCGTCGGCGAGACCGACTGCACGAAGTGGATCTCGCCGTCGAGGCTGACGAAGCCCCGGCCCACCGTGGGCGGGACGGGGAAGCGCCGCGGGATCTGCGCGCCGAGGAGAGTGCCGTCGTTGTCGATGTCGGGCTGGAGCAGCAGCACGGAGCGGGAGGCCGCCGCCTTCTTCGTCCAGTTCCCGAAATGGCTGCGGAGCTCGCTCGACCGGCCGGCCAGCACGACGCAGAGTCCCGGGCGACCCGACGAGACCAGCCTCATCAGCGCCTGGTCGGTGTCGTCCCAGCGCTCGGCGTCGTCGAGGAGGAGCAGCACGGGGCCCTCCTCCGTCGACAGCGACGCGAGGAGGGTGCGGAGCTCCTCCGCGCCCACGGCGAGTCGGTCGAGGTCCGCGCCCCTCAGCGGGGAGCGTCGATCGCACACTCCCCAGACGGCGACCGAGCCGGCGGCCCGCGCCGCCTCGGCCAGGGCGAGCAGCACGGTCGACTTGCCCGATCGGGCGGGTCCGGCGATGACGACGTGCTCGCCCTCGAAGACCTGGAACGCCAGCGGGGCGAGGTCCGACTCGCTGAGGCCGATCGGGAGCAGCCACGGCTCGCGATCGAAGCGGGCCTCGATCCCGAGCGCGCTCACGGCGACCCTGTCGGGAAGCGTGCCGACCGTGCTCGTCCTGCCGCGCGCATCCGGCCAGGCGGCCGCGAGCTCGGCGATCGCGTCGTCGAGACCGGCCCTCGGAGTCGCGACCTGCGTCTGCAGGAGCGACGAGGTGAGAACGCAGCGCCCCGGCACCGCTGCCGGCGCCTGCACCGGCTTCACCCCGGCGGCGGCGTAGTCCTGCGGGTCGGCGAGGCGGAACAGCCACTTCTGCGTCGTGACCTCCTCCATCACCGAGGGGATCGCCCTCGCCCGGGTGCTCGTCACCGCGAAGTGCAGGCCGAGCTCCGGTCCGTCGGCGTAGGCGCGGGTGAACGCCTCCATCAGAGCCAGGCCCTCCCAGTCCTGGAACTCGTCCTTCAGAGTCGCGAGTCCGTCGATGAGCACCAGCGCACGCCGGTGGCCCCCGGGCGATGCTCGGCGCCGGCGCACCTCGTCGCCCAGGTGACGGAGGAACCGGGTCTGCTTCTCGTGGGATCCGCCACCTGCTCCGGCGTAGGAGACGGTGTGCGGGAGTCGCGCGAGCGGGGCGGAGTCGCGGGAACCGGCATCGAGGACGTAGAGGTCGAGCTCGTCCGGAGGGAAGTGGCGGGCGGCCGTCAGTGCGATCGACGCGAGCACCGTGCTGGTGCCGCTGCCGGGGATGCCGATGAGGAGCAGGTTCCCCTCGCCCAGATCCCAGCCGGTCGGCGTCTGGCGCTGCCGGTCGGGGTCGTCCGAGAGTGCGACGTGCAGGACGTCGCCGACGACGCGACCGAGGTCGGACTCCTCCGCGCCGAACCCGCTGAGGGCCACGGTGTCCTCGAGCGGCTCCGGCCAGATCGGGCGGGGAGGGCCGAAGCCTGAAGCGGCGTCCGCCTCGACCACCGCGTCGATCAGGAGGTCGAGATCGGTCGGGGCCGTCTCGTCGGCGGCGACAGGGGAGGGGCCCTCGACGGGGACGCCCGTGGGTCCGACCGGGCGGACCTCGATCGCCTCGACGGCCGCCGCCTCCGCTCGACCGGTGACCAGCGCCGTCTGGACGGGCGAGATGTCGTTCTGGCCACGCTTCACATACGCCCGGCCGGTCTGGGAGCGGGAGATCCCGGCCGCGCTCGCGACTCCGATCACGTCGGCGGAGTCGTCCCGGCTCTGCACCCGGAGGGCGACGCGGAGGTTGGTGTTGGCGAGGATGTCGTCGTTCACCACTCCGGCCGGACGCTGGGTGGCGAGGATCATGTGCACGCCGAGCGTCCGGCCGACCGCGGCGACGCTCACGAGGGACGTCAGGACGTCGGGATGCTCCTTCGCGAGAACGGCGAACTCGTCGACGACGAGCAGGAGCCGCGGCATCGGCTCCGGCGGCGAGGTGGCCCAGTACGCGTCGAGGTCGTCGACACCCTCGCCGGCGGCGGCGAAGAGCCGCTGACGACGCCGCATCTCGGCCTCGAGCGAGCGCAGCGCGCGGTCGGCGAGCTGGGCGTCGAGGTTGCTGATGGTGCCGATCGTGTGCGGGAGCCGCTCGCAGGACGCGAACGCTGCACCCCCCTTGAAGTCGATGAGCACGAAGGTGAGGCGCGTCGGATCGTTCCAGGCCGCGAGGCCGGCCACGAAGGAGCGCAGGAACTCGCTCTTGCCCGAGCCCGTGGTGCCGCCGACCAGGCCGTGCGGGCCGTCGGCGACGAGATCGAGCACGAGCGGACCGTGCTCGGACGAGCCGACGGGCGCGCGCACGCCCCGGGCGCTCGACCACCACCCCCGGACGTCCGCGGCGGTCGGACGATCGGCGCCCAGGAGCGGCGGCAGCCGCACGAGCGCGGGGAGAGCCGCCCCCGCGGTGACGAGCTCCGGGTCCTCGAAGCGCGCCAGGTCGCGCGCACAGCGCTCGGCCGTGGAGGAGGCGAGACCGGCGAGCACCACGTCCTCGACGGTGATCCGCTCGTCGGGCCGGGAGAGGACCGCTGAGGCGTCAGCTCCGACCCGGACGACGACCGTGCAGGAGGCGGGGAGCTGCTCCTCCGACGCCGCGAGCACGAGGCCGGAGATCCGGATCGCCGTCTCGCGCTCGCCGCGGCCGAGTCCGAGGAGCTCGCGCGCCGGAGCGGCGCGTCCCTCGGTCAGCACGTCGGAGTCGAGCACCAGGAGCACGCGCGGCGAGTCCTCCTCGCGGAGGGCGCGGAGGAGCTCGGAGCTGCGGTCGCGCCGGTCGGAGAGTCGGCGTCCGCCCCCGGGCAGACGCGTGTGGGGGAGCCAGGAGGCCCAGCTCCAGTCGGAGTCGCGTCGCCGGTCGCAGAACACCCCGATCGCCAGGTCGGCCGGACCGCAGTGGACCGCCGCCTGGCAGAGCAGGCTCCTCGCCAGAGCGAGGCCGCCCTCGCGGTCGCCGACGATCCCGACGACGCCCGAGTCCGCGAGATCGATGGACACCGGCGCGCTCGGGACGACGCTCACCGCGAGGATCGCGCGCACCTCCTCCTCGAGCCGCGGCACTCCGCGCTGATCGAGCGGGGGAGACCACGGGACGTCGCCGACGCCGATGTGCAGGCGGAGCACATCGGCGGAGGTCGCGCGCCGCTGCCACAGCGACGTGGCGGGCAGCGCCGCCCGGCGGATCGTCGTCGCCGGGTCGGGCGCGTCCTCCTCGAGGCGGGCCCGTTCGACACGCGCGGAACGGGCGATGTCGTCGCGGAGCGTCTGCAGCGCCTCGCCGTAGCGCTGCTCCTCGGACCGGGTCGCTCGGGCGTGCCGGTGCCGCTGCTCGAACCACAGGCCCACTCCGGCCACGGGGCTGAGCGCGGCGAAGAGGGCGTAGCGCGCATCGCCCATGATGAGGACCATCGCGAAGGCGAGGACGAGCGGCGCGGCGACGGTGATCACGCTGAAGGTCGTGGCGGAGGCGATCTCGAGGCGGGCCGGCGGGACGACCGCCTCGCCGGCCGCCGGACGTCCCGGTCGCGGCGGCCGGTTGAAGGGCACGGTCGCCGTCGCGGTGACGTTGTCTGTGCTCCCCGGCTCGGGCGCGAGGAGCTCGGGAGGCGCGGGGCGCAGTCGGAGAGCCGCCCCACCGGCGATCACGACCGCGGCGTCGGAGACGAGGACCCCGTCCCCCGTCGCGGAGACGCCGTCGACCAGAGTGCCGTTGGTGCTGTCGGCGTCGCGCACCCGCAGGCCGTCGCCCTCGCGGGTCACCGAGAAGTGCTCCCAGGAGGCGCTCGCCGTGTCGAGGACGACGTCGGCGTGCGGGGAGCGGCCCACGATCAGCGCACGGCCCCGCGGGATCTCGACCACGGCTCCCGCGCCGAGACCGCCCGACAGCACGGCCGTCCACCCGCGGGCCGCGGCAGGTCGGGGCAGGGGGGAGCGGGCGATCCGCGTTCCCTCGAGCAGCAGCAGATCGGCCAGCCGGGTCTCCACAGGATGCAGGGCGGTGTCGACGGCGAGGGCCGTCCCGGGCGGGAGGCGGTGCCCGGTGGCGGTGGCGATCAGCTCGCCGAGTGTCACGGAGTCGCGGTGGCGGCCGAGGTCGATGTCGGAGCGGGTGCCGTCGAGGTCGAGGAGGAGTCGCACCGGGGGCTCACGGTCGGGGCTGTCCGGCGAACCAGAGCAGCGGCGGGTCGGCGGGCCGCAGGCCGAGACGCTGCGGCGAGGAGTGGAGGGGGAGTGCCGGGGCGTCCAGAGCGTGCGCGGCGCCGAAGTCGAGCGGCGGACCGGCGAGCCCGTCCGTCGGTCCGATCGTGGATCCCCGGAGTGCGGCGGCGACCGCCGAGGGTTCCCTGCTGCCTGCGACGGCCGCGGCTCGCACGAGCGCCACGACGGCGTCGTGGCTGGGGGCGTCCGCGACCGCGGCGAGATCGCGGAACGAACGGTCGCCGAGGAGGGTCGCCCGCGCGGCATCGTCGGCGGTCATCCGCACGGCCCCCAGGAACGCGGAGGCCGCGCGTCCGCGCTCGTCGCCGCGGAGGGCGACCGCGTCGCCGGAATCCGTGCCGATCGTCGTCAGATCTCCCGAGAGGGTGCCTCCGGCCGCGGCCAGGGCGGGAGCGAAGGCGGGGCTCAGCGCGTCGGGCGTGAGCAGGATCGGGACGGACGCCCCCGCCGCCTGCAGAGCGGCGACCGCCGTCGCCTGCGCCGCGGCGGGGCCGGACACGACGACGCGCTCGACCGCCGGCTCGCCCTCGAGGTGCGGGCGGGCGGCGGTGATGATCACGTCCGCGGTGGCGCCGGGATCGGCGGTCACCGTCGCGGCGGGCGAGAGACCGGTCGGGGTGCCTCCACCGGTGTCGACGAGGAGTACCCGGGCGCCTCCGCCGGCCTCGTCCACGAGTGCCGCGTCGGTCGAGGCGGTGTCGGGTCCGAGGGACCAGACGCCGTCGCCGGGCAGGGCGGGGTCGCCTCCGTACGGGAGGACGGCCGCTGTCCCCGCTGCCCGAGCGGCGTCCACGGCCGCAGCGGTGTGCATGCCGTAGGTCGCGAGGACGAGGCCGGACACGCCCTGGCCCGTCAGCTCCTCGACGGCGGCGCGGGCACCCTCGGGCGTCCCGTGGTCGTCGACGGCGACGAGACCGATCTCGCAGCCGCCCTTCGCTGACCGGTGCGCTGCGACGACGGCACCGTTCGCCGCGTCCTTCCACTCCGCGCCCTCGCCCGGAGCCGAGCTGAGCGAGACCACCACCCCGAGCGTCAGCTGCTCGGGCACCCGGGCGCACGAGAAGCCGACCGGGAGAGCGGCGACCTCCGTCATCGGGGCGGACTGCGGGGGCAGGAGGGAGACGAGGGCACCGCTGACGCCGAGGAGGGCGACGGCGCCGCCGATCAGCATCGGGCTCCGTCGGGCGGTGCGGGGGTGCTGCGCCGCGCGCCTGCCCAGGCGGGTCATCGCTCGTCCCCGATCCGGAAGGAGTAGACCGTCCGGGTCCGCGTGCCCTCGGGCAGGTCGAGGTGGAACGCGGGAAGCTCATCCCCGGCGCGGAGGGAGGCCCGCTCCTGGGCCTGCGCCAGCAGGATGCCCGAGACGTCCTCGGATCGCACCGCGGCGTAGCCCCGTGCGCTCTGCGAGGCGAGGGCGAGCTGCACGTCGGCGGTGCCGACCTTCGCGGCACTCGTGGTCATCGATCCGAGCAGGCCGGAGCCGCCGACCGTCCGGTCGCCGAGGTCCAGGAGCACCTTGTGCAGATCGGCGGCGAGGAGCGCGGCGGCCGCGTCGGTGTCGCGGGTCGAGGCGTCGATCGTCGTCGCGATGCCGGCCAGGGAGGCGCGCGTCCGCTCGGAGACGGCCCCGCCGATCCGGGCCTCCGCGGTGCGGAGAGCCCGGTGCCCGGCGTCCACCGTCGCTGCACCGTCGGAGCGGATGCCGGAGGAGGCCGTGCGCAGGCTCGAGACCGACCGGTCGAACATCGCGACGACCGCGTCGGCGTCGGCGCCGGAGCGCGTCGAGATCCGCCGCACCTGCTCGTCGAGGAGTGCGGTGACCGCGGAGGCGGCGGCCGTGTCCGTCTCGGCGAACGCCTTCTGGATCGCCGGTGCGAGAGCGTCCTGCTGGGCGCCGAGAGCGTCGATGCGGGTGCCGAGGGCGTCGCGCTGAGCGGTCAGCGCGTCGACGCCGGTGCGGAGGGAGGCGAGCAGGCCGGTGAGGCGTGCGTCGTCCGAGCCGGTCGTCGCGCCGGCCTCGGCCATGCCGCTGCGGACCGTGGCGAGCGCGGCGCGCAGGGCGGCGAGGTCGGCACTCGCGCCGGTGCTGCCGACGGTGGAGGCGACGGCGGTCCACGCGTGGACCTGGTCGCTCAGCCGGTCGGCCAGGGGGGCCGGATAGCCGTCGGGGGCGTCGAGGCGGCCCGCGCCGGAGCAGGGCGTCGCGGTCAGGTAGGCGCGGAGCTCCTCGACGGAGCCCCGGGTCACCTCCACGGGTGCGCGCGTCGGGCGCCCGGTCGGCGTGGGTGCGGCAGCAGGGGACTGTGTCGCCGGCGACAGCTCGCAGAGCCGATCGGCCAGCTCCTGGTTCTGCGCCGACAGCGACCCCGTGCTGGTCGGCGTGCCGAGCTCGTCCAGGGCGGTCGTGGCGGCGGCGCCGACCGAGGCGACCGTCGTCTCCAGGCCCGCGGTGTCCGCGTCGAGCTCGTCCAGCGTCGCCGACAGGGCGGCGAGCGCCCGGGTGACGGATCCCTCCGGGTCGGCCAGGGTGTCCACCGAGGCCGACGCGGCGTCCACCCTGCTCGCGAGTGCGGCGAACCCGGCCTGCACGCCGTCCATCAGCTCCGGCTGCAGGGAGTCGACGAGGTCCTGCCCGCGATCGAGCATCCCGAGCAGCACGGTGTCGACGGCGGCTGCGGAGGCGGCGAGGGAGCAGGTCATCGAGGGTGCCGTGCAGGTCTCGGCGGAGGGCTGTGCCGGCCCCGCGGCAGCACGGAGAGCCGCGACGACCTCGTCGCGGCAGGACTCGGCCGCGGTCCCGTACGCGTCGAGCTCGGCCGTGAGCCGTAGCAGCTCCGAGTGGATCGAGCCGGTGCGGCCGCCGTCGACGGCGAGTCCGCATCCGCTGCCCGAGACCGTCGGCGGCGGCACCGCGGCCGATGTGTCGCCCAGCAGGGCGTCCACCGCGTCGATCGCCTCGGACAGCTGCGCCAGCAGGCCGGACTCGGTGCCCGAGACCGTCGACGACAGCTGCGCCCGGAGCGCGCCGAGCTGCCCGGAGAGGCTCTGCATCGAGGCCGCCGTCGAGGCGGCGCCGGCCCGCAGCTCCTCGGCCGTGCGGACACCGAGAGTCTCGGAGGTCGCGTCGAGCGAGGCCCGCACCTCGGCGACGGTGGTGCCGGCCTGCGTCAGCAGGTCGTCCACCGCGGTGACGACCTCGATCGTGCGGCGCTCGAGGGCGAGCGGAGAGGCGTCGGAGGAGTCGAACGCGGCGCCCAGCGCCCCCTCGGTGGTCGGGTCGGTGCTCAGGCCGGGCTGGACCGCCAGGTCGAAGGCGGGGACGGCGAAGTCGGCGACGTCGGCGACGAGGGTCAGCGTCGCCGTCGCGCCACCGCCCGGGGGAGCGAGGAGAGCGGCCCACTGCACGACGGCGTCTCCGTGCTCGTCACGGCTGAGCACGCCGTTGGTGACGGCACCCGACTCGCTCTCGGTGACGACGCGACTCGGCGAGACGCCCGGCAGGACCGCGGAGGCTGCGATCGTCAGCGGAGCGCCGACGAGTGCACTGCGGCGGGCTGCACGACCGGCCGCGTCGAACGCGACCTCCTCGGGCCGGACCGTCAGGTTCTCCACCGCGAGCGAGATCTCGATCCGACCCGAGCGCCCGGCGAGGTCGGCCGGATCGGTGCCCGAGGCGTCGGCGGTGCGCCACGAGGGCCGGACACGGACCGGCAGGTCGGCGGCGACCTCGGGGGGATCGTAGACGGTGGTGGTCGCCGAGGTGTCGGACGGGTCGTCGCCGACGGCGAGGGCCGTCCCCTCGATCGCACGGACACCCCCGTCGGACGAGACGGCGACGGACACCGCCTGCAGCACCCTGGCGGCGGTGAGCGCCGGCTCCGGTGGCGTGCAGCCCGCCAGTACAGCGGCCACGACCGCGATCGCCGCTGCGGCCGTCGTCCTGCGAGCATTCGAGCGCACCCTGACCACCCCTCGTCCCGACGGGGCACCGGGCGGTGCCGCTCACGTCGACATGAGAGATGCTCGCAGATGAGCGGAACCCCGAGAGCCGGTGGCGCACGATGACCTGCACCGCGCGCCCCGGGGTCAGACGAGCTTCAGCTTCTTGCGGAGCGCCTGCACGTGCCCGGTCGCCCGGACGCCGTACTGCGCGAACTCGAGCGCTCCCTCGGCTCCGACGACGAACGTCGAGCGCAGCACGCCGACGACGGTCTTGC
This sequence comes from Rathayibacter sp. AY2B5, assembly GCF_002931645.1. Lineage (NCBI taxonomy): Bacteria > Bacillati > Actinomycetota > Actinomycetes > Micrococcales > Microbacteriaceae > Rathayibacter > Rathayibacter sp. AY2B5. The sequence continues at coordinate 86,973 of NZ_PSUE01000001.1, forward strand.
CGTAGAGGCTCTTCTCGCCCCACACCGCGTACGCGCGGTGCACGGTCATGTCGGGGTCGCTCAGCAGCGGGTACGCGATGCCCTGGGCGTCGGCCCAGCGGCGCAGCGCCTCCGGGGCGTCCCGCGAGATCCCGAGGACCTCGTAGCCGGAGTCGCGGAGGGACGCCGCGTTGTCGCGGAAGTCGCAGGCCTCCGTGGTGCAGCCGGGGGTGTCGGCCTCGGGGTAGAAGAACAGGATGACGCGCCGTCCGCGGTAGTCCGCGAGCGAGACGGGCTCGCCGTCCTGGTTCGGCAGCGTGAACTCCGGAGCGGAGTCGCCGGCGGCGAGGCGCGCCTCGGCGGGGAGGGGGGAGAGGTCGGTCATCGTCTGCTTCCGTCGGTCGTGGCGAAGGTGGTCAGGAGGCGCTGGAGCGAGTCGAGGCGCTCCGGTCCGCTGGCGCCCAGCAGTCCGCCCTCGACCGCCTCGATGATGGCGCAGTCGGGGGAGTCGGGCAGGTGCGTGCAGCCGCGCGGGCAGTCCCGGGCGATCACGGCGAGGGTCGTGAACGCGCCGAGGATGTTGTCGGTGTTCACGTGGCCGAGTCCGAACGAGCGGACGCCGGGGGTGTCGATGACCCAGCCGTGCCGGTCGCCGCGCTCCACGCGGAGCGAGACGGTGGAGGACGAGGTGTGCCGACCGCGGCCCGTCACGGTGTTCACGCGCCCGATGGCCCGGTGCGCGTCCGGGACGAGCTTGTTCACGAGGGTGGACTTGCCGACTCCGGAGTGCCCGACGACCACGGTCTCGTGGCCGAGGAGGGCGTCGGCGATCTCGTCGACCGGCGGCTCGTCCTGGCTCGAGAGGAACACGCGGAGGTCGAGCCCCTCGAAGTTGCGGAGGAACGGGGCCGGGTCGGCGAGGTCGGTCTTGGTGATGCAGAGCATCGGAGTGATCCCGGCGTCGAAGGCGGCGACCAGGTAGCGGTCGACCAGCCGGGTCCGGGGCTCGGGGTCGGCGGCGGCCACCACGCAGAGCATCTGGTCGGCGTTGGCGACGATCACGCGCTCGATCGCATCGGTGTCGTCGGCGCTGCGGCGGAGGAGGGTCGACCGCTCGCGGATGCGGACGATGCGGGCGAGCGTCCCCTCGTCGCCGCTCGAGTCCCCGACCACGTCGACGCGGTCGCCGGCCACGATCGCCTGGCGCCGCAGCTCGCGGGCCCGGGCCGCCGTGAACTCGTGCTCCTCGGGCGTCCCGTCGCCGATCATCACCGTGTAGCGACCCCGGTCGACGCCGAGCACCATCGCGATCTCGGCGTCCTCGTAGGCGGGCCTGTTCTTGGTCCGGGGCTTCGTGCCCTTCGGGTTCGGGCGCACCCGCGCGTCCGACTCGTCGTACCCGTCGAAGTCGTCGAGAGCACCGTCGGCGTCGAGGCCGCTGTCCGTCCACCACGACACGGGTCAGACCGATCCGGCGAGGGTCGTCCACAGCTCCGGGAACTGCGGGAGGGTCTTCGCTGTCGTCGCGACGTCCTCGATCACCACGCCGGGGACCACGAGGCCGATCAGAGCGCCGGCGTGGGCCATGCGGTGGTCGGAGTAGGTGCGCCAGCGGCCGCCGTGGAGCTCGGCGGGCTCGATGCGCAGACCGTCCTCGAGCTCCGTGACCCGGCCGCCGAGGCCGGTGATCTCGGCGGCGAGGGCGGCGAGGCGGTCCGTCTCGTGGTGGCGGATGTGGCCGATTCCGGTCAGAGTGCTGGGAGTGGAGGCCAGCGCGGCGAGGGCGGCGAGGGCGGGGGCGAGCTCGCCTCCCTCCGACAGGTCGAGGTCCACGCCCAGGATCTCGTCGCCGCCGGTGACCACGAGGTCCTCGCCGTCGCGCTCGACGCGGGCGCCGAACAGCGGCAGGATCCGCTCGAGGTGCGCCCCGACCTGCGTGGTGACGGCCGGCCAGTGGCGAAGCCGGACGCGGCCGCCCGTGACGAGGGCCGCAGCGAGGAACGGCGCGGCGTTCGAGAGGTCGGGCTCGATCAGCACGTCGGCGCCGGCGATGGGCTGCGGCGCGACGGTCCACTCGCCGTCGGCGGGCGTGCCGACCTCGACGCCCCGTGCCGCCAGCGCGGCGACGGTCATGTCGATGTGGGGCCGGGAGGGGACGGCGCTGCCCTCGTGGCGCAGGTGCAGTCCCTCCTCGAAGCGGGCGCCGGCCAGCAGGAGCGCCGAGACGAACTGGCTCGACCGCGAGGCGTCGACGACGACGTCGCCGCCCCGGACGGCCCCGGACCCGTGGACGGTGAAGGGGAGCGCGCCGCGGCCGTCGTCGGCGACGTCGACGCCGAGCGCGCGGAGGGAGGCGATCGTCGCCCCCATCGGCCGCTTCGCCGCGTACGCGTCGCCGTCGAAGGTGGTGGGGCCGAGCGCGAGGCCGGCCAGCGGCGGGACGAAGCGCATCACGGTGCCCGCGAGCCCGCAGTCGATCGTCGTCGAGCCGAGCAGCTCCTCCGCGGGCTCCACGAACAGGTCGGCGCCGAAGCCGCCGGTCGAGCCGGACTCCCGGATCGTGGTGCCGAGCGAGCGCAGCGCCTCGACCATCAGGGCGCTGTCGCGGGAGTGCAGCGGCGCCCGCAGCGTGGAGGGCCCGTCGGCCAGAGCAGCGAGCACCAGCTCCCGGTTGGTCAGCGACTTGGAGCCGGGCAGGCCGACCTCGGCGTCGAGAGCGCCGGCCGCGAGGGGTGCGGGCCAGGCGTCGTCGCCGGGGAGCGCACGGGCGTCGCCGTACGCATCGAACTCGGGGGCGGAATAACGCGAGAAGACCATCGGTTGTCAGGATAGTCGGCGCGCAGGGCGTCGTCAGGAGCGTGACGGAGGCGGAGCATGACGGCAGCACCCCCGGTCCTCCGGAGCAGCAGGCCCGTCGCCCGGAGGCGCCCTCGCGCCGCAACCCCGGTCGTCCGCCGCGCCGCCGCTCTAGAATCGCTCGTGATGACTCGCGACGACGAACCCCGCACCACCCCCGCCGACGAGGCTCCCGAGCCCGCCGACGCGGAGCAGACGATCGTGGAGACCGTCGAGGAGTCGCTGGACGACGCCCCGGTCGAGGCTCCCGTCGATCTCCGCTCCCTCTTCGAGCAGCAGGCGCTGCCCTTCATCGACCAGCTCTACGCGGCCGGTCTGCGGATGACGAAGAACCCCTCCGACGCGCAGGACCTCGTACAGGAGACGTTCGCGAAGGCGTTCGGCGCGTTCCGCCAGTTCGAGCAGGGCACCAACCTGAAGGCCTGGCTCTACCGCATCCTCACGAACACGTTCATCAACTCGTACCGCAAGAAGCAGCGCGAGCCCTACCAGAGCGCGATCGACGAGCTCGAGGACTGGCAGCTGGGCGGCGCCGAGTCGACCACGGCCACCTCCAGCCGCTCGGCCGAGGCGGAGGCGATCGACCATCTCCCCGACACCGCGGTGAAGGAGGCGCTCCAGGCGATCCCGGAGGACTTCCGGCTCGCCGTCTACTTCGCCGATGTCGAAGGCTTCTCCTACCAGGAGATCGCGGACATCATGAAGACCCCCGTCGGGACCGTCATGAGCCGGCTGCACCGCGGCCGGCGCATGCTGCGCGAACGACTCACCGACTACGCACGCGAGCGCGGATTCCGCGCCGCATTCACTTCCGGGAGCACGAAATGACCGACAGCGGCTGCACGAAGGCGAAGGCCGAGCTCGAGGAGTACCTCCACAACGAGCTGTGCAAGGAGGACGCCGCCGACATCCGCGAGCACATGGCGGGATGCGTCGACTGCGCCGACGAGGCGAAGGTGGGCGTGGTGCTGACGGTCGCCGTGCAGCGGGCGTGCAAGGAGACGGCGCCGGAGGACCTCCGCGCCCAGGTGCTCGGCATGCTCCGCGACGAGCACGCCGCGCACTCGCAGGCGCCCGCCCGCCTCTAGGCGCCGCACGACCCGGGGAGCCCCGGCCGTTCGAGACCTCCCGCGCACCGCGGGCCCTCGAGGGGCCGGGGCTCCGTCGTGTCCGGCGGCCTCCGGTCGCCGCAGCACCCGCACGTCGCGAGCGCTCCTGCCGGTCTCTGCGGGCCTGCGGTCAGGCACGGTCCGCCCGCAACGCGACGGGCCCGCCGGAACACGAGGTTCCGACGGGCCCGACCGCATCGTGCGGACCGCGGGTCAGCGGGTCAGCGCCCGCGACAGCAGGTCGGCCTGCTCGGAGGCGTGCCGCTTGGCCGAGCCGGCCGCGGGGGAGGCAGCGGACGGCCGCGAGACCACGCGCATGGACCGGCCCAGCTTCGGAGCGACCTCGAGGGCCATGAACGGCCAGGCGCCCTGGTTCTCGGGCTCGTCCTGCACCCAGACGAGCTCCGCGTCCGGGTAGCGCTCGGCGATGCCGCGCAGCTCCTCGATCGGCGCCGGGTAGTACTGCTCGACCCGCACCAGCGCGATGCCGTCGTCGGGCTTCTTCTCGAGCTCCGCCTTGAGGTCGTAGTGGACCTTGCCGGCGTGGAGCAGGACGCGCTTCACGGCGGAGGCGTCCTGGATCCGCGCGTCGTCGATCACCGGCTGGAAGCGGCCCGAGGTGAAGTCCTCGACCGGGCTCGAGGCTCCGCGCAGGCGCAGCATCGCCTTCGGGGTGAAGACGATCAGCGGTCGGCGGGGCCGGGAGTAGGCCTGGCGGCGCAGCAGGTGGAAGTAGGACGCCGGCGTCGACGGGCGCGCGACGGTCATGTTCCGCTCCGCGCACATCTGCAGGTAGCGCTCGATCCGGGCCGACGAGTGGTCGGGGCCCTGGCCCTCGTAGCCGTGCGGGAGCAGGAGCACGAGCGACGAGCGCTGGCCCCACTTCTGCTCAGCCGAGGAGATGAACTCGTCGATCACGATCTGGGCGCCGTTCGCGAAGTCGCCGAACTGCGCCTCCCACAGCACGAGCGAGTCGGGCCGCTCCACCGAGTAGCCGTACTCGAACGCCATCGCCGCGTACTCCGAGAGCAGCGAGTCGTAGATCCAGAGCCGGGCCTGCTGCTCGGACAGGTTCATCAGCGGCAGCCACTCCTGGCCGTTCTCGCGGTCGTGGAGGACAGCGTGGCGCTGGACGAAGGTCCCGCGGCGCGTGTCCTGGCCGACGAGGCGCACCGGGGTGTCCTCGAGCAGCAGCGAGCCGAGCGCGAGCAGCTCGCCGAAGGCCCAGTCGATGGAGCCGGAGCGGCTCATCTCCCGGCGCTTCGCCAGCAGCTGCTGGAGCTTGGGGTGCACGGTGAAGCCCTCGGGCGGCGTCGTGAACGCGTCGCCGATGCGGGTGACGACCTCGGTCTTCACGCCGGTCACCTCGGGCTCGCCCGGGTAGTCCTCGCCCTGCTGCGCGTCGGGCAGCTCGAGGTCGGCCACGGAGTCGCCGTCGGCGGTGATCACGGGGATCGCGCCGGTCTGCGCGGCGTGGGTCTCGGCGAACGCGCGCTCCAGGCGGTCCTGGAAGTCCTGGTGGGCGCGGTCGTACTCCTCCTCGGTGATGTCGCCGCGGCCGACGAGCGCCTCGGTGTACAGCTTGCGGACCGAGCGCTTGGCCTCGATCAGGCTGTACATCAGCGGCTGGGTCATCGAGGGGTCGTCGCCCTCGTTGTGCCCGCGCCGGCGGTAGCAGATCAGGTCGATGACCACGTCGCGGTGGAACCGCTGGCGGTACTCGAACGCGAGCTGCCCGACATGGACGACCGCCTCGGGGTCGTCGCCGTTCACGTGGAAGATCGGCGCCTGGATCGTCTTCGCGCCGTCGGTCGAGTAGATCGAGGTGCGGGCCTCGTGAGGGGGAGTCGTGAACCCGACCTGGTTGTTGATGTTGATGTGGATCGTGCCGCCGGTGCGGTACGCGCGCAGCTGCGACATCTGCAGGGTCTCGACCACCACGCCCTGGCCCGCCATCGCGGCGTCGCCGTGCACGAGGATCGGCAGCGTGGTGAAGGTGCCGATGGGCTTGCGGTCCTGCTTGGCGCGGACGATGCCCTCGAGCACGCCGTTCACGGCCTCGAGGTGCGAGGGGTTCGCCGCCAGGTAGACCGGGATCTCCTCGCCCGCCGCGCCGCGGAAGGTGCCCTCGGTGCCGAGGTGGTACTTCACGTCTCCGGAGCCCTGGACCGTGCGCGGGTCCTGGGTGCCCTCGAACTCGCGGAAGATCTGGCCGTAGGTCTTGCCGGCGATGTTGGTCAGCACGTTCAGGCGGCCGCGGTGGGCCATGCCGATCGCGACCTCGTCGAGGTGCTCGTCGGCCGCGCCCTGCAGGACGGCGTCGAGCAGCGCGATGAGCGATTCCCCGCCCTCGAGCGAGAAGCGCTTCTGGCCCACGTACTTGGTCTGCAGGAAGGTCTCGAAGGCCTCGGCCTCGTTGAGCTTGCCCAGGATGCGCAGCTGCTCGTCGTGGCCCGGCTTCTCGTAGCCGCGCTCGAGCTTCTGCTGCATCCAGGCGCGCTGCTCCGGGTCCTGGATGTGCATGTACTCGACGCCGACGGTGCGGCAGTACGAGTCGCGGAGGATCCCGAGGATGTCGCGCAGCTTGAGCTGGCGCTTGCCGCCGAAGCCGTCCGTGACGAACTCGCGGTCGAGGTCCCAGAAGGTGAGGCCGTGGCTCTCGATGGCGAGGTCGGGGTGCGAGCGCTGCACGTACTCCAGCGGGTCGACGTCGGCCATCAGGTGCCCGCGGACGCGGAACGAGTTGATGAGCTCCTGCACGCGGGCGGTCTTGGAGACGCGCTCGGCGAGGTCGACGGCGATGTCCGTGGACCAGTGGATCGGGTCGTAGGGGATGCGCAGCGCGGCGAAGATGTCCTCGTAGAACCCGCGGCCGCCGAGCAGGAGCTCGTGCACGATCTTGAGGAACTCGCCCGAGCCGGCACCCTGGATGACGCGGTGGTCGTAGGTCGAGGTCAGGGTGATGGTCTTGCCGATGCCCAGCTCGACCAGCGTCTTCTCGGACGCGCCCTGGAACTCCGCCGGGTACTCGAGGGCGCCGGCGCCGATGATGCAGCCCTGGCCCTTCATCAGGCGGGGGACGGAGTGGACCGTGCCGATGCCGCCGGGGTTCGTCAGCGAGAGCGTGGTGCCCGCGAAGTCGCCGGCGACGAGCTTGTTGCCGCGCGCGCGCTTGACCAGGTCCTCGTAGGCCGAGAGGTAGGCCGTGAAGCTGAGCGTGTCGGCGCGCTTGATGCTCGGCACGAGCAGGGCGCGCGTGCCGTCGGGCTTCGGCATGTCGATCGCGATGCCGAGGTTGACGTGCGCCGGGGCGACGACCGCGGGCTTGCCGTCGACCTCGTCGTAGAACACGTTCTGGCTCGGGAAGTCCTTGAGCGCGCGGATGAGCGCCCAGCCGATCAGGTGCGTGAACGAGACCTTGCCGCCGCGGGTGCGGCGCAGGTGGTTGTTGATGACGATGCGGTTGTCGATCATCAGCTTCGCCGGGATCGTGCGGACGCTCGTCGCGGTGGGGATGCTGAGGCTGGCGTCCATGTTGGTCGCGAGGCTCTTCGCCATGCCGCGGAGCGGGGTGACGACGTCCTCGTCCGGCGTCGAGTCCTCGGCGGAGGGCTTGCTCACCGGAGCGTCCGCCGGGATCGGCTGCGCCTTCGGCTGCTTCGACGTGGTGCGGGAGGCGGGGGTCGACTCGGAGGAGGAGGCCGCGGCGGGATGGGTCACGGCGCCTCCGCCGCTCGACGAGACGCGCTCGGCGGCAGCGGCGGGCTTCGAGGCGGCGGGCGCGGGGGCCGCGGCGGGAGCCGGAGCCGGAGCGTCCTTGCCGGAGTTCGCGAGCTGGGCGCCGTAGCGCTCCAGGATGGGCCACCAGGACTCGTCCACCGAGGCGCGGTCGGCGCTGTACTGCTCGTACAGCTCCTCCACGAGCCACTCGTTGGCTCCGAAGTCCTCCGCGCCCTGCTCTGTTCCTGCTCCGGTCAACTGGCTCGACACAGCCGATCGCCCACTCTCTCCGTTGATTCGTCCTCGATCATCCGGACGGGCCCGTCGCATCCCTCGGCGCCTGCCACCGCGGCGGAGGAGGTCGTCCTCGCACCAGCGGGAACCGGTGCCGTCGCCTGGTCCCGTCCCGGTCGCCAAGCCTAGCCCCGTTCCCTGCACGGCCGACCCGGGGCCGCGCCGGAGTAGCGTTTCCCCCATGCGTTTCTCCGGCGGAACACCCTCAGGCGACCTCACCTACTCGGACGTCTTCCTCGTCCCCGGCCGCTCGTCGGTGACGAGCCGCCTCGACGTCTCGCTCGCCCCGGGCGACGGCACCGGGGCGACGATCCCCGTCGTCTCCTCCAACATGAACTCGGTCACCGGTCAGCGCCTCGCAGCGACGCTCGCGCGCCGGGGCGGGCTCGGCGTCCTCCCGCAGGACATGCCTCTGCAGGCGCTGGACGCCGCGATCCGCTGGGTGAAGCGCCAGCCGGTCGCCTTCTCCGGCGCCCTCACCGCTTCGCCGGCGACGACCGTGGAGGAGGCGCTGCGCATCCTGCCGGCCGTCGCCGGCCACGGCTTCGTGGTGCAGGAGGAGGGCGGCGCGATCCTCGGCTGCGTCCCGGCCGCGCGCCTGGCGACCGCGCTGCCGGACGCGCGCCTCGGCGACCTGGTGCACTCCGCCACGCCCTCGATCGACGCCGACGACGTGCCCACCGCGCGGGCCGCCTTCGACCTCATGGTGGCCGCCGACCTCGACTTCGCCCCGGTGCTGCACCACGGCGCCCTGGTCGGCACGCTGTCGCGCACGGGCGCCCTCCGCTCCACCGTCTACGACCCGGCGCTCGACGCGGACGGGCGTCTGCGCGTCGCGGCGGCGATCGGCATCAACGGCGACGTCGAGGCGAAGGCGCGCGCGCTCGTCTCCGCGGGCGTCGACGTCCTCGTCCTCGACACCGCGCACGGCCACCAGGAGGGGATGCTCCGGGCGCTCCGGACGGTCTCCGCGCTCGATCTCGGAGTGCCGATCGCGGCGGGCAACGTCGTCACGGCCGACGCGGTGCACGACCTCGTCGACGCGGGAGCGGACATCCTCAAGGTCGGCGTCGGCCCCGGCGCGATGTGCACCACCCGGATGATGACCGCGGTCGGCCGCCCGCAGTTCTCGGCCGTCCTCGAGACGGCCGAGCGCGCGCACGAGCTGGGCGCCCACGTCTGGGCGGACGGCGGGGTGCGCTACCCGCGCGACGTCGCCCTCGCGCTGGCCGCGGGCGCCGCCTCCGTGATGATCGGCTCCTGGTTCGCCGGCACGATCGAGGCGCCGGGGGAGCTGCGCAGCGACGCGGTCGGCCGGGTCTACAAGGAGAGCTGGGGCATGGCCTCGGCCAAGGCGGTGCAGGAGCGCTTCGACCGCCTCGACGCCTACGAGCTCGCCCGCAAGCGCCTCTTCGCCGAGGGCATCTCCTCCTCCACCATCTACCTCGACCCGTTGCGGCCCTCGGTCGAGGACCTGCTCGACATGATCACCTCGGGGGTCCGCTCGTCCTTCACCTACGCCGGCGCCCGGAGCGTGGCCGACTTCCACGAGCGGGCGCACGTGGGCCTGCAGTCGGCCGCGGGCTACGAGGAGGGCAAGGCGCTGCCGGTCAGCTGGTGAGCGGGCGCCGCGTGCTAGAACCGAGCCCATGACCATCGTCGACAACGCCGTGTACGTCGACGGCCGCCGCATCCGGAACCCCGACTCGCTCGAGGACACCTTCGAGCTGATGCGCGACGAGCACGGCATGGCCTGGATCGGCCTCTACCGCCCGACGCGCGAGGAGGTCGAGGCGGTCGCCGAGGAGTTCGGGCTGCACCCGCTCGCCGTCGAGGACGCGCTGAGCGGGCACCAGCGGGCCAAGCTCGAGCGCTACGACGACGGGCTCTTCGTCGTGCTGCGGCCGGCGCGCTACGCGGACGCCGCCGAGACGGTCGTCTTCGGCGAGCTGCACGTCTTCGTCGGCCCCGACTTCGTGGTCACCATCCGGCACGCCGATTCCCCGGACCTCGCCCGCGTGCGCCGCCGCCTGGAGGAGGATCCGGCCCTCCTCGCCCGCGGGCCCGAAGCGGTGCTCTACGCGATCCTCGACCAGGTCGTCGACGAGTACGCGCCGGTGGTGTTCGGCGTCCAGGGCGACGTGGACGAGATCGAGGACCAGCTCTTCGGCGACGACTCGGACGACGGGCTCTCGGAGCGCATCTACCGGCTCTCGCGCGAGGTCATCCACTTCCAGCGCTCGGTGCAGCCGCTGACCGCCCTGCTGCACGAGCTGCTGCAGGAGTCGACGCCCGTGGAGGGGGAGCCCTCGCCCTCGCCGGAGCGGATCGAGCTGCGCCGCTCCCTCCGCGACGTGCTCGACCACACCATCCGCGTGACGGAGGCGGTCGACTCCCTGCGCGCGATCCTCGACAAGGCGCTCACGGTGCACTCGACGCTCGTCTCGCGCCGGCAGACCGAGACCGGGCTCGCCCAGAACGACGTGGTCCGCAAGATCTCCTCGTGGGCGGCGATCCTCTTCGCCCCGACGCTGGTGGCCGGCATCTACGGGATGAACTTCGACGACATGCCGGAGCTGCACTGGCGCCTCGGCTACCCCTGGGCGCTGGGCCTGATGGTGCTGTTCGGCTTCGCGCTCTACGCGGTGTTCAAGCGGAAGAAGTGGCTCTGAGCCGCCGCGTCGGAGCACGCCCGGCAGCGCTCCGCGGCGGGTAGACTCGGCGCCACAATGGACGACCCTCCCTCTGCGCATCCGGCCCGTTCCGCTCGCCGCCGTGCTCCTCGGACTCCCGCCCGCCGCTCCGGTGCCGCCGCTCCGCCGGCCCGCACTGTCCGGCCCTCCTCGCACCTCCCTCTCGTGACCGGGGGCGACCACCGTGGGAACTGAGTGGCTCCTCCTCGGCGTCGGCCTGCTGCTGACCCTGGGCACCGGCGTCTTCGTCGCCAGCGAGTTCGCGCTGGTGAACCTCGACCGGGCCGATCTCGAAGCCCGTCGCGACCGCGGCGAGACGCGCCTGGGCATGACCATCGCGGCCCTGCGCGTCACCTCCACGCACCTCTCGAGCGCGCAGCTGGGCATCACCCTCACGACGCTGCTCACCGGCTACACGATGGAGCCCGCCCTCTCGACGCTGCTCCAGGAGCCGTTCAGCGGATTCGGCATCCCGGAGGAGGCGCTCGCGCCGGTCATGACGGTGGTCGCCATCGTCATCGCGACCCTGCTGTCGATGATCCTCGGCGAGCTGGTCCCCAAGAACTTCGCCCTCGCTCTGCCGCGGGCGACCGCGAAGCTCGTCGTGCCGCTGCAGACCGCGTTCACGACGGTGTTCCGCCCGGCCGTCGCCCTGCTGAACGGCAGCGCGAACGCCCTGCTGCGCCTGGTCGGCATCGAGCCGAAGGAGGAGCTCTCGGGCGCCCGCAGCGCCGAGGAGCTCTCGAGCCTCGTGCGCCACTCCGCCAGCGCCGGACTGCTCGAGGAGGACACGGCCGACCTGCTCGGGCGCACCCTCCGCTTCTCCGCCCTCACCGCGGGCGACGTGATGACGCCGCGCCTGCGCCTGTCGACGGTCGAGCGCGCGAGCACCGCGCAGGACGTGCTCGACCTCGCCCGCACCACCGGGTTCTCGCGCTTCCCGATCACGGACGACGACATCGACGACATCGTCGGAGTCGTGCACGTCAAGCAGGCCGTCGCCGTGCCCCGCGGCAAGAGGTCCGACGTGCCCGTCACGGCGCTGCGCTCCGAGCCGCTCCGCGTCCCCGAGACCATGAAGCTCGACGTGCTGCTCACGGAGCTGCGCGGACGCGGCTTCCAGCTCGCGGTCGTCGTCGACGAGTACGGCGGCACGGCGGGCGTCGCCACGCTCGAGGACCTGGTCGAGGAGCTGGTCGGCGAGGTCGCCGACGAGCACGACCGCTCCCGGGCCGACGTGGTCAAGCTCCCCGGCTCCACCACCTTCCCCGGCATGCTCCGCCCCGACGAGGTCCTCGACCGCGCCGGCGTGCACATCCCCGAGGAGGGGCCCTACGAGACGGTCGCCGGATTCGTGATGAGCGAGCTCGGCCGCCTCCCCGCCGTCGGCGACCGGGTCGACGTCGAGGGCGGCTCGCTGCGCGTCGAGCGCCTGGACGGCCGCCGCATCGACCGCCTCCGCTTCACGCCCGACCCCGACGCGGATCCCGACGGGATCCCCGACCCGCTCGCCGACGTCGCCCGCGGACACCGCGGACGGAAGGAGTCCGACGATGAGTGACTGGGCCGGAATCGCCTGGCTCGTGGTGCTCCTCGCCGCGAACGCCTTCTTCGTCGGAGCGGAGTTCGCGGTCATCTCCGCGCGCCGCTCCCAGATCGAGCCCCTCGCGGAGAGCGGACGCCGCAGCGCGATCACCGCGCTCGCCGCGATGGAGCACGCCACACTGATGCTCGCGACCACGCAGCTGGGCATCACCGTCTGCTCGCTGCTGATCCTCAACGTGAGCGAGCCGGCGATCCACCACCTGCTCGAGGTGCCGCTGCACGCCGTCGGCATCCCCGACGAGCTCTCCGGCACCGTCGCCTTCGTCATCACGCTGCTGATCGTGTCGTTCCTGCACGTGGTGCTCGGCGAGATGGTCCCCAAGAACATCTCGTTCTCCATGCCCGACCGCGCCGTGCTCCTCCTGGCGCCGCCGCTCGTCGCCATCGCCCGGGTCCTCCGCCCGATCATCGTCGCCCTCAACGCGGTCTCGAACGGAGTGCTCCGCCTCTTCAAGGTGGAGCCCAAGGACGAGGCGAACAGCACCTTCACGCTCGAGGAGGTGCAGACGATCGTCGACCAGTCCACCCGCGAGGGCACGCTCCGCGACTCGACCGGGACCCTCCTCGCCGCGTTCGAGTTCACCGAGAAGAAGGTCCACGACGTCGCCCTGCCCCTCGACGGGATCGTCAGCCTCCCCAGCGGAGCGACCCCCGCCGACGTCGAGCGCGCCGTCGCCAAGCACGGCTTCTCGCGCTACGTGATCCTCGGCGAGGACGGCACCCCCGAGGGCTACATCCACCTCAAGGACGTCCTCGACCTCGACGGCGACACGGAGGGCGCCAAGTTCCGCCTCCCCGTCCCCGCCAAGCGCATCCGCCAGCTCGCCTCGATCTTCGAGGCCACCGACCTCGAGGACGCCCTCGCGATCATGCGGCGCACCGGCGCCCACCTCGCCCGCGCGTTCGACGAGCAGGGCCGCGCCACCGGAGTGCTGTTCCTCGAGGACATCATCGAGGAGCTCGTCGGCGAAGTCGACGACGCCACCCGCCGCTAGGCGCGGGCCGCGGAGGGGCCGTCTGCGGCGTTGTCGTCGGGCGCGATACCGCCGGTATCGCTTCCTCCTCCGCCTTGCATCCGCCCCCTCCGCGGCCCGCGCCCGCGGGTGCTGGAGGCGGCGTTGTCGTCGGGCGCGATACCGCCGGTATCGCTTCCTCCTCCGCCTTGCATCCGCCCCCTCCGCGGCCCGCGCCCGCGGGTGCTGGAGGGGGCGTTCGCGGCGTTGTCGTCGGGCGCGGTACCGCCGGTACCGCTTCCTCCTCCGCCTTGCGACTGCCCCCTCCAGCACCCGCGCCCCTCTGGAGCAAGGGGAGAGGGGTGCGGCTGCGCCGGCACCAGTGCGCTGCGCCGGCACCAGTGCGCTACGCCGGCACCAGTGCGGCAGCGGCGGCACCGGGCGGCTCCGCCGCAGGGCGACGTAGGGTGGCGGGATGGGTGAGCGGGTCGGGACGGCGGAGGCGGCGCGGAGCATCAGGGTGCCGCGGGAGGACGACGACAAGTACACGCGCGGGGTGCTGGGGATCGCGACCGGGTCGGAGCGGTACCCGGGAGCGGCGGTGCTCGGCGTCGAGGCGGCGGTGCGGACGGGAGTCGGCATGGTCCGCTACCTCGGACCGGAGCGGCCCGCGGGACTGGTGCTCGCCCGGCGGCCGGAGGTCGTGACCGCGGTGGGGCGCGTGCAGGCCTGGCTCGTCGGCTCCGGCACCAGCGCCGAGGACCGCAGCGACGAGGAGCGGCGCACCCTGATCGAGCAGCTGCACTCGGGAGTCCCGGCGGTGCTCGACGCGGGCGCGCTCGACCTGATCGACGAGGCCGCAGGCCCGGTCGTCATCACGCCGCACTACCGCGAGCTCGCCGGAGTGCTCGGCCGAGCGGGTCTGGACGCGGACGCCGCGACGATCGCCGAGGCCCCGGGGGAGTGGGCGCGCCGGGCGGCGGACCGCCTCGGAGTCTGCGTGCTCCTCAAGGGCGGCACCACCCACGTCGTCGCGGGCGGCGTCGAGCTCGAGGTCTCCGGATCCACGCCCTGGCTGGCGACCGCGGGCAGCGGCGACGTCCTCGGCGGCGTGCTCGGCGCACTCCTCGCCGGTCGGGCCGCGGACGCCGAGGCGGCCGGGACGACTCTGACCGCGGAGGACCTCGCCCCGGTGGCCGCCGCGGCCGCCGTCCTGCACGCGGAGGCCGGACGGAGCGCCTCCGCCGGCGGCCCGATCGCCGCGCTCGACATCGCGGAGCACCTGCCCGGAGTGGTCGCCGCACTCCTGCGCTGACACGCCCGTCGGACGAGCGCTGAACCGAACCGGGACCGCCGCCGTTGTCCTGGAGGAAGCGACGCCCGCGGCCCGGCTCACCGGCTCCGCACCGCCGCCTCATCGGGTGCTCGAAGCGAGCACCTCTACCGTCGGATCCGCCGCGTCCGCCTTGACCAGGAGAACAGACATGACCGCGAAGACCACGACTCCCGCCCGCTACGCCCTGACCCTCCTCGCCGGCGCCGGCACCCTCGCCGCGCTCGCCGCCTGCTCCAGCACCACCACGACCGGGAGCGACGCCGCCGACGCGGCGACCACCACCGCTCCGAGCACCGCCACCAGCTCCGCCCCCGAGGCCACCGGCGCCGCGTCCTCCGCCGCGAGCGGCAGCAGCTACGCCGACGGCACCTACGAGGCCGAGGGCGCCTACACCTCGCCCGGAGGGAACGAGAAGGTGGGCGTCTCGCTGACCCTCGCCGACGGCGTCGTCACCGACGTGACCGTGACCCCGGAGTCGGAGAACCCCACCGGCCAGCAGTACCAGTCGCGCTTCGCGGGCGGCATCGCGGGCGAGGTCGTCGGCAAGCAGCTCGACGAGCTGAAGGTCTCCAAGGTGTCGGGGTCCTCCCTCACCTCCGGCGGCTTCAACGACGCCGTCGAGACCATCAAGGCCGATGCCACGGCCTGACGCCCCGACGGTCCTCGGCCACGCGTGGCGGTTCGACGCGATCGGCACCGGCTGGCAGATCGACACCGCCGAGCCGCTCGAGCCCTCCCACCGCTCGCGGGTCGAGGCGCGCATCGCGGAGTACGACCGCACCTGGTCGCGGTTCCGTGACGACTCCGCCGTCTCGCAGCTGCGGGTCGGAGGCGAGCACGTCTTCCCCGACGAGGCGGCCGACCTCTTCGCACTGTACGACGTGCTCGACGAGCTGACCGGCGGGGCGGTCACCCCCTTCGTCGGCGGCTCTCTCGAGCAGCTCGGCTACGACTCCGCGTACACCCTCGTCCCGCGCGGACCCGCCGTCCCCGCTCCCTCCTGGGCCGCCGCCCGACGCGGGGCGGCGGGACTGCGGGTCGAGCCCGGGACTGTCGTCGACGTCGGCGCCGCGGGCAAGGGCCAGCTCGTCGACCTCGTCCTCGAGGAGCTCGACGGAGTCGGGCCCGCCGTCGTCGACGCGAGCGGCGACCTCCGGGGCATCGGCGCCGGACCCGTCCGGGTCGGCCTCGAGCACCCGTGGGACCCGAGCAGCGCACTGGGAGTGGCGGTGCCCGGCGACCGCGCGCTCTGCGGCTCGGCGAGCAACCGCCGCGCCTGGGGCAGCGGCCTCCACCACGTCCTCGACGGGCGGACCGGAGCTCCGGTCGAGAGCATCGTCGCCGCCTGGGCGGTGGCCGACACGGCCCTCGTCGCCGACGGGCTCGCGACCGCGCTGTTCGTCTGTCCGCCCGAGGCCCTCGCCGAGCGCTTCGACTTCGAGTTCGTCCGCGTCCGCAGCGACGGCACCCTCCACTACTCGCCTTCCTTCCCCGGAGAGGTCTTCCGATGATCGGCACCTTCGACCGCGCCCTCGGCCGCGTCACCACCTACCGGCTGGTCTGGATGACGCTCGCCGCGCTCCTGCTCGTAGCCGTCGGGTACGCCGCAGCCGGCCTGATCTTCTCGACGCCGCTCGAGATCCTCGGCACGACGCTCGTCGCCGTCGCCTCGACGGCCCTGGTCAGCGCGGTCCTCGCGCGGCTGTTCCGCAGCCGCGCGCACCTCGAGTCCTCGCTCGTCACCGGTCTGCTGATCGCCTGCCTCCTCTTCCCGACGGCCGATCCCCGCGGGCTCGCCGTGATCGCGCTCGTCGGCGCGATCGCCGCCGCGTCCAAGTACGTCCTCGCCTGGCGGGGCCGCCACCTCTTCAATCCGGCCGCGGTCGCCGTGCTGATCATCGGCTTCACCGGGCTCAACGCCGGAGCCTGGTGGATCGCCAGTGGCGCGATCTGGCCGTTCGTCGTCGTGGGCTCCCTCCTGATCGTCGCGCGGGTCCGCCGCTGGGCCGTCTTCGCCGTCTTCGTCGTCGTCGCCGGCGGGGTGTCCGTGCAGCAGGCGGTGCAGAACGGCCAGGACCTCGGCGCCGCGGCGGCCCTGGTCCTCACGGCCTACCCCTTCGTCTTCGCCGGCGCCTTCATGCTGACGGAGCCGCTCACGCTCGCGCCGCGCCGCTCGCAGCAGCTGATCATCGCGGTCGTCGCAGCGCTCGTGGCGAGCGTTCCCTTCCACATCGGCGTCGTCTCCGCCACTCCGGAGCTGGGCCTCGTGGTCGGCAACGCCCTCGCGTTCGCCTTCGCATTCCGCCAGCGTCGGCGGCACACGCTCGAGCTCGCCTCGACCCGCGTGCTGGCGCCGGGCATCGCGGAGTACCGCTTCCGCTCCCGCTCGCCGCTGACCTTCGAGCCGGGCCAGTGGCTCGAGCTCGACCTGCCGCACCGCGCCGACAGCCGGGGCAGCCGGCGCACCTTCTCGGTCTCCTCCGCTCCGTCCGACGGCGAGATCGCGATCGCCCTGCGGATGCCGGAGAAGGCGAGCAGCTTCAAGCGCGCCCTCGCCGCTCTGGAGCCCGGCGACTCGCTCCGGGCGACGAGCGTCGGCGGTGACTTCGTCCTGCCTGCCGATCCCGCCGTGCCACTGCTGCTGGTGGCGGGCGGCATCGGGATCACCCCGTTCGCCAGTCAGCTCCGCTCGCTCGCGGACGGTCCGCGGCGCGACGTCGTCGTCGTGGTCGCCGCGCCGAGCCTCGCCGAGGTCGCGTACCGCGACCTGCTGCAGGAGTCGGGGGCCCGGGTCGTGCTCTGCTCGAAGGAGGCGCCGACCGACCTCCCCGCACGGTGGTCGCACGTCACAGGCCGACTGACCGCCGAGCTGCTCGCGGACGCGGTGCCGGACGCCGGCCGCCGCGTGGGCTACGTCTCCGGGTCGCCGTCGTTCGTCGACTCGGTCCGCGGCGCCCTGCGCGGTGCCGGGGCGAAGCGGATCCGCACCGACGCGTTCGCCGGCTACTGAGTTCGTCGGGTCGCGACGCCGTCTGCTGACGCCCGGCGGCGACCGACGCCGCCGGGCAACCGATGCCCGGCGGGAGCGGCGCTCCCAGGCGGGCTCAGGTGCTGCCAGGGTCCCGTTCAGCGGCCCCTCTACAATGACGCGGTGCCGTCCTCCCCTCCTCGAGCGTCCTCCCGCCCCCTCGCCCGGCTGCGCGAGAACCGCGACTCCGTCGCCGTGCTCTGGGGCGCCTTCGCGCTGGTGCACGTGGTGCTCTCCCTCCTGGCGCTGTTCGCTCCGGGTCTGCCGATGGGCGACGTCAGCATCGTCTACAAGGAGTGGATGAGGACCGCCGTCGAGGGCGGCGGCATCGCCGGGATCGACACGGGCTGGGTCTACCCGATCCTCGCCTGGGGCCCGATCGCCGCCTCCTGGCTCTTCGGCTCGGCGGGCTACGACCTGATGTGGCTCGTCCTCGTCGCGCTCGCCGACGCCGCCGCCTTCGCCCTGCTGCTGCGCGGCCGGTCGGCGCCTCGCCTCGCCGCGGCGCGCTGGTGGCTGCTGTTCCTCGTCCTCCTCGGGCCGATCGCGATCGGCCGCATCGACGCCTTCACCGCGCCGCCGGCCATCGCCGGGATGCTCTGGGCGGCGACCCGTCCGGGCGTCGCGGCGCTGCTGCTGACCGTGGCCACCTGGATCAAGGTGTGGCCGGCCGCGATCCTCGCCGCTGCCGTGCTGGTCCTGCGCGGACGGCTGCGGATGATCCTCGTCCCCGCGGTCGCCTCCGTGATCATCGTGCTCGCGGTCGTCCTCGTCGGCGGCGGGGACCAGGTCTTCAGCTTCGTCACCGATCAGACCGATCGGGGCCTCCAGATCGAGGCCGTCGTGAGCACTCCCTGGATGTGGCTGTCGGTCCTCCCGGGATCGGGGAGCTACGTCTACTACGCCGCCGACATCAACACCTTCGAGATGCACGGGCCCGGCACCGAGTTCGCGGCGAGCCTGATGACCCCGCTGCTCGCTCTGGCCATGCTCGGCGTGGCCCTGCTGGGTGCCCGTGCTCTCGCCCGCCGGGCGGACCCCGCCAGGCTGTTCCCGCTGCTCGCGCTGACCTTCGTGGTCGTGTTCATCGACACCAACAAGGTGCTCTCGCCGCAGTACATCGTCTGGCTCGCGCCGCCGGTGATCGCCGGGCTGATCGCGTGCCGCGACGGCGCGTTCGACCGGCCCGCGAAGCTGACCCTCGTCACTGCGGCTCTGACCCAGGTGGTTTACCCGTACCTCTACCTCTTCCTCCTCTGGTCGCACTGGTGGATGGTGCTCGTGCTGACCGTGCGGAACATCCTCCTCGTGGTGCTGCTCGGCTGGCTGCTGCGCGAGCTGTGGAGGATGGGGACGGCGCGGGTCGTCGCACCCGGCGCCACGACTTCCGCGTCGTCGCTGACCGGCGAGACCCGCCTGGCGCCCCAGGGCTCGTAGGCTCGGAGGGCGCGGGGCCGGCACGCGGTGCGCGCAGTCAAGGAGGCTCCCATGCTCGTCGCATTCTCGGTCGCACCGTCCGGGGGCGAGGCGCCCGACGCGTCCGTCCACGACGCCGTCGCCGCCGCCGTCCGCATCGTCCGCGAGAGCGGCCTGCCGTCGCGGACGACCTCGATGTTCACCGAGATCGAGGGGGAGTGGGACGAGGTCTTCGACGTCGTCAAGCGCGCGACGGAGGCCGTCGGAGCGTTCGGGACGCGCGTGTCGCTCGTCATGAAGGCGGACATCCGCCCCGGCTACTCGGGCGAGATCGACGGCAAGATCGCCCGGCTGAACGACGCGCTGGGGGAGTAGCGGGTCCCCGCCGCGACCTCTCGCGTGCGGGTGTGCTCGAATCGATTCGACATCCGTCCGATCCTGAGTAGCCTTGAGCGGTGACGCTCTCGCCCGCTCGGACCCGCCTCGCCCTGCTCGCCCTCGCGATGGGGGGCTTCGGCATCGGCTCGACCGAGTTCGTCGCGATGGGGCTCCTCCCGCAGCTCGCCGCCGACCTCCTCCCCGGGGTCTGGGCCGCGAGCCAGGAGCAGGCCGTCTCGCAGGCGGGGATGCTGATCTCGGCCTACGCGCTCGGTGTCGTGGTCGGCGCCCCCACCATCGCCGCCGCAGCGGCGCGCTGGCCGCGCAAGAGGCTCCTCCTGACCCTCCTCGTCGCCTTCACCGTCGGGACGATCGGCTCGGCGCTGCTCCCGAGCTTCCCGCTCGTCCTCGCCGCGCGCTTCGTCGCCGCGCTCCCGCACGGCGCCTACTTCGGCATCGCCTCCCTGGTCGCCGCCGACCTGATGGGTCCCGGCAAGCGCGGCAAGGGAGTCGCGTTCGTCCTCTCCGGGCTCACGATCGCGAACGTCATCGGCGTGCCCGCGATCACCTGGGTCGGGCAGGTGGCCGGCTGGCGCAGCGCCTACCTCGTGGTCGCGGTGCTCTTCGCGCTGACCGTCGTGGCCGTCCAGCTTCTGGTGCCCGCGCAACCCGGGAATCCGGCGGCGACCGTCCGCAACGAGCTGCGGGCGTTCGGGCGCCTGCAGGTCTGGATGACCCTCCTCGTCGGCGCCATCGGCTTCGGCGGACTCTTCGCGATGTACAGCTACATCTCGCCGCTCGCGACCGAGGTGACGGGCCTGCCGCTCGGCGCGGTCCCGTGGATCCTGGTCGTCATCGGCCTCGGGATGACCGTCGGCAACCTCGTCGGCGGCTGGGCCGCCGACCGCGACGTGCGGCGGGCGCTGGTGGTGTTCTTCGCCGGCGTCGGCGTCTCGCTGATCGGACTCGCGCTGTCGGCCTCGTCGGTCGTCGGCCTGGTGCTGTTCGCGTTCCTCTCGGCGGGCTTCTCGGCGGCCGCGTCGCCCGCGATCCAGACCCGGCTGATGGACGTGGCGCGCGACAGCCAGACGATCGCGGCCGCGCTCAACCACTCCGCCCTCAACATCGGCAACTCGGTGGGTGCCGCGCTCGGCGGCCTGACGATCGCCGCCGGACTGGGCTACCTGTCGCCCATCTGGGTCGGCGTGGGCCTGACCGCGGCCGGAATCGTGCTCGCCTTCGGCAGTATCGCGATCGACCGCGCCCGAGGCACGGTCTACCCGGTCCACCGCGAGCCCGCCCAGCCGGGCACCGGCGGCATCCCGGTCGACGCGCTGTAAGCAGAGCGCGGCCAGGGCCTCTGGAAGACTCTCGGCATGCGCGCCGTGAGCTACTCGTCCTTCTCCGCCCTCCCCGCGATCGTCGAGGTCCCGGAGCCCGTCTGCCCCGTCGACGGCGTCGTCGTCCGCGTCGCGGCGACCGGGGTGTGCCGGAGCGACTGGCACGCGTGGAAGGGGCACGACGACTCGGTCGTCCTGCCGCAGATCCCCGGGCACGAGTTCGCCGGGACGGTGATCGCGACGGGAGCCCAGGTGTCGCTCTTCGCGGTCGGTGACCGGGTCACGGCGCCGTTCGTGTTCGCCTGCGGCGACTGCGAGCAGTGCCGGGAGGGGGCGACGCAGGTGTGCCTCCGGCAGCAGCAGCCGGGATTCACCCTCGACGGGTCGTTCGCCGAGGCGGTGGCCGTGACGGGTGCGGACCTGAACCTGGTGCGCCTGCCCGACTCCGTCGGCTTCGTCGAGGCGGCCGGTCTCGGCTGCCGCTTCGGGACCGCGTACCACGCCCTGCACGAGCGCGGCCGGGTCGCCCCGGGGGAGTGGGTCGCGGTGCTGGGCTGCGGCGGAGTCGGCCTCTCCGCGGTGATCGTCGCGCTCGCGGCCGGGGCCCGCGTGGTGGCGTCGGACGTCTCCGCCCCGGCGCGGGAGGCCGCGGCCGCGCTCGGGGCGGTGACCGTCCCCGGAGGCGAGGGTGCCGCCGAGGCGATCCGGGCGGCGACCGGAGGAGGTGCCCATCTGGCGGTCGACGCCGTCGGAAGCAGCGTCACGGCGGAGGCGTCGATCGCCGCCCTGCGTCCGCGCGGCCGGCACGTGCAGGTGGGTCTGCTCCTCGGGCCCGACGCCGCACCGGCGATGCCGCTCGGCCGGGTCATCGCCCAGGAGCTGGAGCTGCTGGGCAGCCACGGCATCGCCCGGAGCGGCTACACGGCCCTCCTCGACGACGTCGTCGCCGGCCGTCTGCGCCCCGCCGACTCCGTCGGCCGCACCATCGCCTTCGAGGACCTGCCCGCCGCTCTCGCCGCGATGGACGCCCCCGCCGCGACGCCCGGCATGACGGTCGCCGTCCTGGCCCCCTGACGCGGGCCCGCAGGAGCACTCGCAGTCCCGGTCCGGTGGGTCTCGATGCCCAGCGTCCCGCGGCATCTCGACCAGCATCGACCCGTTGCCCGTGCCTGGCGGGTCTCGATACGCCGCGTCCCGCGGCGACTCGACCGGCACGACTCGGGCACGCCCGCCCTGCTCGACCGCAGGAGCAGGTGGCCGCCGCTCGACGAGGTGGAGCCCGCCGACAGTGATCCGCGTGTCAGCGGATCGATGCCGGGCGACGTATCCCGCTCTGCGGAACGCGCCACGTCGTGAAGCCGACCGCGCCGCGGCGGGCGGGGACCGCCGCGCCCTCGTGGAGCCCGCCGACAGCGATCCGCGTGTCAGCGGATCGATGCCGGGCGACGCACCCCGCTCTGCGGAACGCACCACATCGTGAAGCCGACCGCGCCGTGGCGGGCAGGGACCGCCGCGCCCTCGTGGAGCCCGCCGACAGCGATGCGCGTGTCAGCGGATCGATGCCGGGCGACGCACCCCGCTCCGCGGAACGCACCACGTCGTGAAGCCGACCGCGCCGCGGCGGGCGGGGACCGCCGCGCCCTCGTGGAGCCCGCCGACAGCGATCCGCGTGCCAGCGGATCGATGCCGGGCGACGCGCCCCGCTCTGCGGAACGCACCACGTCGTGAAGCCGACCGCGCCGCGGCGGGCGGGGACCGCCGCGCCGTCGTGGAGCCCGCCGACAGTGATCCGCGTGTCAGCGGATCGATGCCGGGCGACGCACCCCGCTCTGCGGAACGCACCCCGTCGTGAAGCCGACCGCGCCGCGGCGGGCGGGGACCGCCGCGGAAGAGGACTCAGTCCGTCTCGATGAGGATCCCGTCGTGGATGGCGCGCTTGCGGAGCGCCACCTTCGTGCCGACGTCGATGCCGACGACGCGGTACTTCTCGCGGATCCGCTTGAGGTACGACTTCGCGGTCTCCTCCGAGATGCCCAGCTCGAACGCGACCGACTTGACCGGCTCGCCGCCGCCGTAGAGGGCCATCACGCGGCGCTCCTGCGCGCTGAGCTTCGGCGCTCCGTCGGAGTCGCCGGTGGAGAGCGCCATGTCGAGCTCGTGCGAGATGTAGGAGTGGCCGTCCTTGGCCGCGCGGATCGCCTCGACGATCATGTCCGCGTCCTCGGTCTTCACGAGGTAGCCGAGGGCTCCGGAGGCGAGCGCCTCGCGGACCACGGCGGGCTCGGAGTAGGTGCTCATCAGCACGGTCTTCACCCCGGTGGTCTTGAGGGTCGAGAGCTTCACCGAGATCGGGATGTTGTCCTTGAGGTCGAGGTCGAGGAGCACGACGTCGACGGGGAACTCGGGGTGCGTGAGCAGCTCGGGCCAGGAGGCGACCGCGGCCACCAGCTGGATGTCGGAGGCGGCTCCGCGGATCCACTCCGTGAGCGCTCCGAGGAGCATCTTGTGGTCGTCCACGACCGCGAGAGTGATCTTCGCGTCAGCGGTGGGTGTCATCGGTGTCCTTCGGTCGGCGGTCGT
Source organism: Rathayibacter sp. AY2B5 (assembly GCF_002931645.1). Lineage (NCBI taxonomy): Bacteria > Bacillati > Actinomycetota > Actinomycetes > Micrococcales > Microbacteriaceae > Rathayibacter > Rathayibacter sp. AY2B5. The sequence continues at coordinate 110,260 of NZ_PSUE01000001.1, forward strand.
CGGCGGTCTCTCGGCGGCTGCTCACCGGTCGGCGGGATTCTCGACCAGGCAGTCGATCTCGATCCGGAGCTCCCCGTCGCGCGAGGTGTCGCGGAAGACGCCGACCTGAGCGATAGCCTCCCACGTCGCAGGATCGACGCCGCGCAAGGGCGCGCCTGAGGAGCGGAGCGTGATCGGCACGAGCAGTCCTCGGGCGGCCGTCCCGGCTCCGGGATCGCGGGGGCTGCCCGACTCGACGTGGAGGACCACGGCGAGCCCGGTCGCGCTGTCGGCCATCAGCCAGATCGCCGAGAGGAGCCCGTCGCGCTGCTGGTGCCCGAGGAGTCCGGCGGTGCCGTCCGGGTCGTCGAGCTCGACGAGCGGCGCGAGCAGCTCGGACTCGAGCACGGCGTGGTGCAGCCAGGTCTCGCGCCGCCCCTCGATGAGGTGGAGGCGGAGCTGGGTGGCGAGCGAGGTCGCGTGCGCGGCGCGCTGGGCGTCGAGGGGCAGGCGGACCGAGCCGTCGCCCACCTCGGCGAGGAGGCGCTCGGCGGCGAGGTCGAGCCGTGCGAGCTCCTCCGAGGCGAGCATCCCGACCGCGTAGCGCGGGCCGAGCGTGGTGCTCTGCACGAGGGCGCGGTCGATCTCGAGCTGGACCATCCGGCGGAATCCGCGCATCATCACGACCACGACGACGGCCGGCGCGATCGTCACCACGAGGGCGCTGATGCGCACCGAGAGCGCGCCCGCGCCGCCCGACTCCATCGAGAGGAACGCGATCACCTCGGCGATCGCGACGAGGGCGCTCACCGCGAGGATCTCGATCCCGCGCCGGTGGACGATCAGCGCGGCGTGCGCGACGGCGCCCGCGACCGCGGCGGTGGGGACGGTGCGGGCCGCGCCGGAGTCGGTCACGGCCACCAGGTCGAGCACGACGGCGGCTCCGAGGGCGACGAGGAAGCAGAGGTAGACCGGGAGCGGCAGGCGGCGTCCGCCGAGGTGGATCGCGAGGACGGTGGACCCGAAGGCCAGGACGACGAGGACCCAGGCGATCGCCGCGGGTGCGAGGTCGCTGTAGCGGGCGGAGGTCGAGAGGAAGATCAGCAGCTCGTAGGCGAGGATCGCGGCGGCGATGCCGTTGAGGCCGCTGCCGAGGTAGTTGGTGCCGAGCCCCTCCTGCTGGCGGCGGACCGAGCGGGCGGACCGGGAGGAGCGGCCGTGCGTCGCGGGCACGCGTCCCAGCAGCGGGGCCCGCGACTCCGGCGCGGGGCTCACTTGGGGACCTCCAGCACCACGGTCGTCCCCGATCCGGGGGCGCTGAACAGTCTGGTGCGGCCGCCGACGTCGCCGAGCCGGGCGATCACCGACTCCTTGAAGCCGAGCTTCGTGTCGGGGACGGTCGCGATGTCGAAGCCCGCGCCCGCGTCCGTGACCATCGCGCGGACGGTCGTCTCGTCCTCGGTGATCGTCACGTCGGCCGAGGCGACGCCGGAGTGGCGGCGCACGTTCTCGAGGCACTCCGCCAGGGCGAGCACGAAGGAGTCGAGGGCCGCGCCGGTGAGCGCCACCTGGCCGGAGCCGTGCCAGATCACGTCGAGCCCCATCCGGCCGAAGCGGTTGCGGACGGTCTCGAGGGTGTTGGCCGCGGGGGCGGAGGTGACGCTGGTCAGCTGGTAGGAGCCGGACGCGCTCGGGGTGGGGGTCCCGCCGAGCCGGAGCTGGCGCAGGAGCTGCGCGTCCTGCGCCGCCTGCTGCCGGAGCGCGTCGACCGACACTCCGCGGCCCGAGTGCGCGAGGAGCGTGAGGGTGGCCAGCACCGTGTCGTGCAGGAGCCGCGCACCCTGCCGGCGCTGCGCCTCCGTCTCGCTGGCGAGGCGCTCCACACGGTGCGCGTTGCCGATGCTGTCGATCCGCCGCACCACCCGAGGGACCGCTGTGCCGATCCAGAGGGCAAATCCGCAGAGCGTGCCCCAGGGCAGCAGGCTCTGGACGACCACGGTGGGGATCATGGTGCCGCTCGAGACGAGCACCGACGGGATCAGGCTCGGGAGGAGCACCGGCAGCAGCAGGAGCAGTCGGCGCGCGGACGTCGTCACGACCACGGCGATGCTCGCGGTCACGGCGTTCGCGGTGTTGACCAGGACGAACCCGGCGAAGTCGGCGCCCGGAGCGAGCCCAAGCGCGAGGCCCCAGCCCAGCAGCAGGCCGCCGACGGCGACGGCGATCACTCGGCTGCGGCGCCCCGTCCGGGCGAGCTCGACGTGGGCGGCCATCATGCCCAGGAGCAGCGCGACGGCGAACGGCACGGCGGCGGGCTGGAGCGTCCCGGGGATGAGGGCCATGCCGAGCGCCCCCGCCTCCGTGAGCAGGCCGATCCCGCAGGCGGAGTGGCGCAGCAGCCGATCGCGCTCGCGGGCGCTGCGGATCATCGGCACGCTCTGGCCCCCTCCGGTCGTGGCGCGGGGCTGGCCCCCGTCTCACGATAGCCACTGGCCGGGCCGGTCGGCGCGGTTCGGGGCGTCGAACCGCGCCGGAGTCGGGCGGGTCAGGCCGTCGCGGGATGCGCCAGCAGCCGGGCGAGGTGCGCGCCGACCGCGTCGTCCTCGATGAGGAACCCGTCGTGGCCGAACGTCGAGGTGATCACCGCGACCTCTCCGCCGTCGAGAGCGCCGGGAGCGTGCGCCGCGATGATCCGCTGGCCCTCGACCGGGAAGAGCCGGTCGCTGTCGATGCCGAGGACGAGGGTCGGGCTGGTGATCCGGGAGAGGGCGGCCGCCTCGCCGCCCCGGCCGCGGCCGACGTCGTGCGAGTTCATCGCCTCGACGAGCGTGATGTAGCTGTTCGCGTCGAAGCGGCGCGTGAACTTGTTGCCGTGGAAGTCGAGGTACGACTCCACGGCGAAGCGGCCGCCGCCGCCGAGCGGGCTGAGCCCCGACTGCCAGCTGCGCTCGAAGCGGTCGTTGAGCTCGGAGGGGCTGCGGTAGTTGAGCAGTGCCATCCGGCGGGCGAGCGCGAGGCCGTGGTACGGGCCCTGGCCGTCGCCGGCGTCGTAGTAGGAGCCGCCCGCGAAGGCCGCGTCGTTGCGGATCGCCTCGAGCTGCACGAAGTTGAGGGCGATCTGGTCGGCCGTGGCCCGCGGGGGAGCTGCGAGGACCGCGAGGCGCGCGACCCGCTCCGCGTGGTCGATCCCCCACTCCAGCGCCTGCATCCCGCCCATCGAGCCGCCGATGACGGTGTGCCAGCGCTCGACGCCGAGCAGGTCGCTGAACTGCACCTGCGCCCGCACCTGGTCGCGGATGCTCGTGTACGGGAACCGTGCGCCCCACTCGTGGCCGTCGGGGGCGAGGGACGCGGGACCGCTGGAGCCCTGGCAGCCGCCGAGCATGTTCGGGGCGACCACGAAGAAGCGGTCGGTGTCGATCACGAGGCCGGGGCCGACGAGTCCCGACCACCAGCCGTCCGTCGCGTGGCCGGGATCGCCGCGGCCGAGCAGGTGGGAGTCGCCGGTCAGCGCGTGCAGGACGAGGACGGCGTTGTCGCGGCGCTCGTTCAGCGCGCCCCAGCTCTCGTAGGCGATGCGGGCGTGGGGGAGGCGGCCGCCCGCCTCGAAGTCGAACGGGCCGAGGTCGACGAAGCGGCGTCCGCCCGGGTGGTCGCCGTCGCGCCAGGCTCCGGTGGCGGGCGGCTTGCCGATGACCGAGAGGAGCTGGCGCTCGGTGACGAACGCCGACGGGACCGTGTCCTCGAGTGTCTGCTGCCAGTCCATAGCGCTGTCCATCGTGTCAGAGCGCCGCGGGGCGGAGCCGTTTGTTACGCCCTGCTCCCGCGCTCCTCCGCCCGCGCGCGGAGCGCCCTGACGCGATCCCCGAGGACGGGGACCCCGTCAGGGCGCCGAGGGGCCTCAGGCGTTCGCGCGGGAGGCCTCGACGACGGCGCGCGCGGCGCGGAGGGCTTGGTCGAGGTCGGCGCGGAGGTCGTCGACGTTCTCGAGTCCCACCGATAGGCGCACCAGGCCCGGAGTGACGCCGGCGGTCAGCTGCTGCTCGGGCGAGAGCTGCGAGTGCGTGGTCGACGCGGGGTGGATGACGAGCGAGCGGACGTCGCCGATGTTGGCCAGGTGCGAGAACAGCTCCAGCGAGTCGACGAAGGCCCGGCCGGCGTCCACTCCGCCCTTGAGCTCGAACGAGAGCACCGCGCCCACGCCCTTCGGCGCGTAGCGGTTGGCCGCGGCGTACCAGGGCGAGGTGGGCAGGCCCGAGTAGTTCACAGAGGCGATGTCGGAGTGGTTCTCGAGGTACTCCGCGATCTCCTGCGCGTTCTGCACGTGGCGCTCGATCCGGAGCGAGAGGGTCTCGATGCCCTGGATGAGCTGCCAGGCGCTCGCCGGAGCGATCGAGGCGCCGAGGTCGCGCAGCAGCTGCACGCGGGCCTTGATGATGTAGGCGAGGGAGTCGCCGACCGCGGCGGTGTAGACGGCGCCGTGGTACGACTCGTCCGGCGTGGTGAGGCCGGGGAAGCGCTCGGCGTTCGCGGTCCACGAGAAGCGGCCGCCGTCGACGATCGCTCCGCCGATGACCGTGCCGTGGCCGCCGAGGAACTTCGTCGCCGAGTGCACGATGATGTCCGCGCCGTGCTCGAAGGGGCGGATCAGGTAGGGCGTCGCGATGGTGTTGTCCACGATCAGGGGCACGCCGGCGTCGTGCGCGACATCGGCCACGGTGCGGATGTCGAGGATGTTGATCTTGGGGTTGCCGACGGTCTCGGCGAAGAACAGCTTCGTGTTCGGACGGACGGCGCGGCGCCACTCCTCGCGGTCGTCCTGGTTCTCGACGAAGGTCGTCTCGATGCCGAGCTTGGCGAGGGTGTACTTGAAGAGGTTGTAGGTGCCGCCGTAGATCGAGGACGACGAGACGATGTGGTCGCCGGCCTGGGCGATGTTCAGCACGGCCGCGGTCTCGGCGGCCTGGCCCGAGGCGAGCAGCAGGGCGCCGGAGCCGCCCTCGAGGGCGGTGAGCCGCTCCTCCACGACCGCCTGGGTCGGGTTCTGGATGCGGGTGTAGATGTTCCCGAACTCGGCCAGCGCGAACAGGTTCTGGGCGTGCTCCGCGTTGTCGAAGACGTAGGAGGTGGTCTGGTAGATCGGCGTCGCGCGGGCCTTGGTCACCGGGTCCGGCGCGGCGCCCGAGTGGATCTGCTTGGTCTCGAACTGCCACTTCTCGGAGTCGGTCATGGTGCTTCCCATCGGATCGTCGGGGTCGGTGACGGGGCCGTTCTCCGTCGCGACGAGCGTACGCGGGGGCCCGCCGGGCGGCCAGGACCGCCGACACACGGGGTAACGGCCGTCAGCGCCGCTCGGGCTGCCGGTCGCGCTTGGCGCCCGTGGGGTCGGCGCGGTCCGGGCGCCGGGGCCTCTCGTCGGCCGCCGGGGCGAAGAGCCAGGCCGCGCGGGGCTCGACCAGCCGGTGGAAGACGGTGCGGGTCCAGCCGAGCGAGAGCACGACCGAGACCGCGATGCAGAACACGATCATCAGCACGAGGGCGAGCGTGCTCTCCGTCCGCGAGAGGATCCCGGACTCCCGCAGCGGATAGAGGACGAAGCTGTGGAGGAGGTAGACGTACATCGTCGACTGCCCCCAGGCGGTGAGCGGGGTGCGGCGGCGCGGAACCAGCGCGAAGAGCGCGAGCGAGAGCACGACCGCTCCGGCCATCAGGGCCAGCCGCACCAGCCCGGCCCACCACTGGGTCTCGCCGAGGGCGTCGTAGGGGCGGTCGTAGAAGAACCAGTAGCGCAGGTCCGCCGCTCGGAACGCCTCGATGTTGACGGTCATGACGACCGCCGTGACCGCGAAGAGGACGACGGCGAGGATCCGGGCGAGGAGCACCCGCGACGGCGGCTGTTCGAGCCAGCGCTCGACGGCGGAGCGGCCGCCGGGGGAGAAGCCGCGCAGCCGCCAGCCGAACACGAAGAACGGCAGGATCCCGATCGCGCGTGCGAGCGAGAAGGTCGAGTCGATGTTGTCGTAGTAGCTGACCCCGACCGCGAGCACCACGCTGATCAGCAGCGGCCAGCGCAGCAGCGCCAGGTAGGGGAGGACGAGGCGGAAGATGCCCAGCGCGAGCAGGAACCACAGCGTCCAGCTCGGCTTCGTCGGGTTGAACTCCTGCTTCCCCTCGACCAGGAACTGCACCAGGGTCCAGATCGTCTCCATGATCAGGTAGGGCAGGAGGATGTCGGTCAGCACCCGCCGCATCGCGCGCCCGCTCGGTGCGCCGCTCTTGGAGAAGTAGCCCGAGATGATCGCGAACGCCGGCATGTGGAAGGCGTAGATCGTCAGGTAGACAATGAGCGAGGTGTCGGAGTTGGCCGTCAGCCTCTGGACGCCGTGCCCGATCACGACGAGGGTCACGCAGACGAAGCGCGCGTTGTCCCAGAGGGGAACGCGGCGCTTCGGGGTGACGGCTGTCCCGGCGGTCGCGGGAACCGGGTCGGCGGGCGGCACGCGGCCAGACTAGCGTTGGGCTGCGACGACGGAGTCGAGGGTGTCCGAGGCTTGACGGAAGGAAACGGGCGTGGATCGACGCGTTGTCGTGACAGGAGCGAGTTCAGGGATCGGGGCGGCCGCGGTCCGCCTGTTCCGCGAGCACGGCTGGAAGGTCGTCGCCGTCGCGCGCCGGCGCGACCGGCTGGAGGCGCTCGCCGCCGAGACCGGCGCCGGGTACTTCGCCGCCGACCTCACCGACGCCGCCCAGGTCGACGCTCTGCGCGACCACCTCTCCTCCTCCGGGCCCGTGCACGCGCTCGTGAACAACGCGGGCGGTGCGCTCGGACTCGACTCGGTCGAGAAGTCCGACCCCGAGGACTGGCGCCGCATGTTCGAGATCAACGTGCTCTCGGTGAAGCTCGTGACCAGCGCGCTGCTCCCGCTGCTGCGGGCCGGGATCCGGGGGAGCGGCACCTCCGCGGACATCGTGACGGTCACCTCGATCGCCGGCCACGTCGCCTACGAGGGCGGAGGCGGGTACAACGCCGCCAAGCACGCCGCGCACGCGCTGGTCGCCGTGCTGCGGCTCGAGCTGGCCGGCGAGCCGATCCGCGTGATCGAGATCGCGCCGGGGATGGTGCACACGGACGAGTTCTCGCTGGTCCGCTTCGGCGGCGACCGGGAGCGCGCCGACGCGGTCTACGCCGAGGTCCCCGACCCGCTGGTCGCGGAGGACGTCGCCGCCGCGATCGTCTCCTCGGTGGAGCTCCCCGCCCACGTCAACCTCGACCTGGTGACCGTCAAGCCGGTCGCGCAGGCGGCCCCGCACAAGGTCGCGAAGGGACCCCTGGCCCCGCGCGCCTGACCGATGTGACGCGGAGGCCCGCGACGGCCTAGCCTGTCCCTCATGGTTTCCGACGCCGACGACTCCGCCGCCCTCCTCGCCGCCACGGAGAAGGAGGTGCTCGGCTGGCTCGAGTTCGGCGACGCCGCTCGGCACCTGGCCGACGACGTGGTCGCGTCGGGCTACCGGCCGGAGCTGGTCGTCGCCATCGCGCGCGGCGGTCTGCTCCTCGCGGGCGCCGTGGCCTACGCGCTCGGCATCAAGAGCTGCGGCGCGCTGAACGTCGAGTTCTACACCGGCGTCGAGGCGCGACTGGCGGAGCCCGTGGTGCTGCCGCCGCTGCTCGACGAGGCGTCCGTGCGCGGCAAGCGCATCCTCCTGGTCGACGACGTCTCCGACTCCGGCCACACCCTCGCCCTCTCGGTGAAGCTCATCCGCGCGATGGGTGCCGAGGTGCGCACCGTGACCCTCTACACGAAGCCGCGCACAGTGCTCGAGCCCGATTTCTTCTGGCGCCGCACCCCGCGCTGGATCGTCTTCCCCTGGTCGGCTCTGCCCCCGGTGGACGGAGCCCTCGCCGAGGACGACGAGTGAGCGTCCACCTCATCGGCGGCGGAGGCGGCGTCGAGCACGACCAGCAGCTGTACGGGGCGTTCCTCGCGGAGGCGCGCGCCCACGCGGTCGACGCCGGCCGGATCGAGGGCCCGCGCATCGCGATCGTCGTCGTCCACGACGGGCTCGGCCCGGAGGCCTATGCCGGCTACGCGGCACTGCTCGCGACGGTCGGCCCGCTCGACGCGTTCGCCGTGATGAAGCCGGAGGGCGGCCGGATCGATCCCGCGGTCTTCGACGACGTCGACGGGATCTTCGTCGGCGGAGGGCTGACCCCGGCTTACCGCGACGCGCTCGAGGCCTGCTTCCCGCGGCTGCGCGATCTCGTCTCCTCCGGAGTGCCGTACGCCGGCTACTCGGCGGGAGCCGCCGTCGCGGCCGACCGCGCCCTCGTCGGCGGCCACCGGATCGGCGGCGTCGCCGTCGTCCCGGAGGGCGCGGCGGAGGAGCTCGACGAGGTCACGGTGCTCGAGGGCATCGGCCTCATCGACGTGACGGTCGACGTGCACGCGGCGCAGTGGGGGACCCTCGGCCGCCTGGTCGCGGCCGTCGAGGCGGGCCTGGTCGACGGCGGCGTCGCGCTCGACGAGTCCACCGTGCTGATCGTCGGCACCGGCGCGCTCCGCGTCGGCGGCGCCGGCTCGGTGTGGCGCGTGAGCGGCAGCGACGCCGGAGTCGTCGTCGCGACGCTCGCGGCGGGCTGACCCGGTGGACCTCGCTGAGCTCGCGGCCTCGGGACTGATCGACAGGGGCTGGGCGGAGGCGCTCGCCCCCGTCGCCGGGGACATCGCCGCGATGGGCGACTTCCTCCGCGGCGAGGTCGCGGCCGGCCGGCCCTACCTCCCCGCGGGCCGCGACGTGCTCCGCGCCTTCGCCGCACCGCTCGCGGACGTGCGCGTCCTCATCGTCGGACAGGACCCGTACCCGACGCCCGGGCACCCGATCGGGCTGTCCTTCGCGGTCGAGCGCCACGTGCGCCCGCTGCCGAGGAGCCTGCAGAACATCCACCGCGAGCTCCGGGACGACCTCGGCGTCGAGCCGCCCGAGCACGGCGACCTCAGCGGCTGGACCTCGAGCGGCGTGATGCTGCTCAACCGGGTCCTCACCGTCGCCCCCGGCTCTCCCGCCTCGCACCGCGGGAAGGGCTGGGAGGCGGTCACCGAGCACGCGATCCGCACGCTGGCCGCCCGGGACGCGCCTCTCGTCGCGATCCTCTGGGGCCGCGACGCCGCGTCGCTCCGCCCGATGCTGGGGGAGGCCGGAGTGATCGAGAGCGCGCACCCCAGCCCGCTGTCGGCCTCGCGCGGCTTCTTCGGCTCCCGGCCGTTCAGCCGCGCCAACGCCCTCCTGGAGGAGCGCGGCGCGGAGCCGGTCGACTGGAGCCCTCTCGCGTGACCGGGCGCTCGCCCGCGGGGCGGCTACGCTGGCCCGGATCGATGGGCGGAGCCGAAGGGGAGCCGGATGCTTGAGGAAGAGTACGAGAGCCGGCGCGTCCTGCCGCCGCACCTGCGGAAGGCGCCGCCTCCCGAGCCCGGCTTCTCGTTCGAGATCCGCGACGCCCGCGACGCCGACCTCCCGGACATCCGCGAGATCTACAACCACTACGTGCGCAACACGGTGGTGACCTTCGACGAGGACGACTCGACGCTGAAGGAGTGGCGCACGAAGTTCTCCCGCAACCAGAAGCTCGGGCTGCCCTTCATCGTGGCCGTCTCGCCGTCGGGCCAGATCCTCGGCTACGCGATGGTGTCGCCGTGGTCCTCCAAGCGGGCGTACCGCTTCACCGTGGAGAACTCGATCTACCTGCGGGCGGCCTCCACCGGGAAGGGCCTCGGCCGGGCGCTGATGGTCGAGCTCCTCGAGCGCGCGAAGGCCGTGGGGATCCGTCAGATCATGGCCGTCATCGCCGACAAGGGCGCGGAGGCGTCGCTGGCGATGCACGCGCAGTTCGGATTCGTCGAGGTCGGCCGGATGGGCCGCGTCGGCTTCAAGTTCGAGCGCTGGCTCAGCACCGTCCTGCTGCAGAAGACCCTCAAGTAGGGCCGACCCGCCCCTGCGAATGCGCCTCATCGACAGGTGCCGGGGAGCGCGCCGTCCCTACACTGGACGGCATGGAATGGCTCGTCCCGCTCATCGTCGTCGTCGCGCTCGTCGTCATCCTCGGGGTCTACCTCTGGGCGACGTACAACTCGCTGGTCACCCTCAACGTCCGCGTGGACGAGGCGTGGAGCGACATCACCGTCCAGCTGAAGCGCCGCGCGGATCTGATCCCCAACGTGATCGACTCCGTGAAGGGCTACGCCTCGCACGAGCGCCAGGTCTTCGAGTCGGTGACGCAGGCTCGCGCCGAGACGCTGCAGGCCCAGGGCCCGGCGGAGGCGTCGGTCGCCGAGGACCACATGCAGAGCGCTCTGAAGTCGATCTTCGCGGTCGCGGAGGCGTACCCCCAGCTGCAGGCGAGCCAGAACTTCCTCCAGCTGCAGGGCGAGCTGGTCGACACCGAGGACAAGATCCAGTCGGCCCGGCGCTTCTACAACGGCGGCGTACGCGAGATGAACACCAAGGTGAAGGTCTTCCCGAACACGCTCTTCTCGCGCCGGCTCGGCTTCTCGGAGCGCGAGTTCTTCGAGGTCGGCGATCTCGCCGCGATCTCGGAGCCCCCGCGCGTCCAGTTCTAGGCAGCCGCCGTGTACAGCGCGATCGCCCGCAACAAGCGCAACACGGTCCTGATCCTCGTCCTGTTCCTGGCGATCATCGGCGGCCTGGGCGCTTTGGCGGCAGCGGTCTACCGCAGCACGACGATCGTCGTGGTGGTGCTCGTGATCGCCGCCGGGTACGCGTTCTTCCAGTACTTCTTCGCCGCTCGCCAGGCGGTAGCGCTCAGCGGCGGCGTGGCGGTGGAGAAGGCGGACGAGCCGAGGCTCTACCGCATCGTCGAGAACCTCTCGATAGCGACGGGCACGCCGATGCCGAAGGTGTACCTGATCGACGACCCGGCGCCGAACGCGTTCGCGACCGGCCGTGATCCCGAGCACGCCGTCGTCGCCGCGACGACCGGCCTGCTCGCGATCATGGACGACGCCGAGCTGGAGGGCGTGATGGCCCACGAGCTGGGCCACGTCCGCAACTACGACATCCGCGTCTCGATGATCGTCTTCGGTCTCGTCGTCGCGGTGGGCTTCCTCTCGGACGCCTTCCTCCGCCTGGCCTTCTTCGGGCGGGGCGGCAACGGCAACGGCGGGGGCAACCCGGCGCTCCTGGTCGTCGGGCTGGTGTCGATGGTCCTCGCGCCGATCGTCGCCTCGGTCGTGCAGCTCTCGATCTCCCGCCAGCGCGAGTACCTCGCCGACGCCACCGGTGCGCTGACGACCCGCCACCCCGACGCCCTCGCCCGCGCCCTGCTGAAGCTCGAGTCCGCGGGCCGGCCGATGCAGCGGCAGAACAGCTCGATGGCGCACCTCTGGATCGCCGACCCGTCGAAGCCGGGAGTGGTCGCGCGCCTCTTCGCGACCCACCCGCCGATCGCGGATCGCGTCGCCCGCCTCTCCGAGATGGGCTCGCGCTTCTAGCAGGCCGATCCGGCCGACGCCCCGTCGACGAGCGCCGCCCCGCACCGCATCCCGCTTCGGTCAGAGGTGCGCCCGTCACCGCGCCGGACGGGACGTCATCCGGTCGGAGCCGCGAGCGGACCGCCGTCGACGGTCGTCAGGTACTCGGCGAAGACCGGCGCCGGGTCGATGCCGCTCGCGGCCGCGTCGACCAGCGCCCGCCGGACCAGGGCGAGGACGACGGTGGCCAGGACGGCCGCCCGGTGCGGGGACGTGCGGCCGAGCCCCATCCGCTCCGCGAGGAACGGCGTCAGCGCCTCCTCGCCGTCGTGCAGCGACTGCGCCCAGACGGCGCGCATCGCCGAGGTCTCGGTGAGCAGGGGGATCAGCCGGAGGGTGCGGTCGAGCTGGGGACCGGAGGCCGCCGCGGCGAAGGCGTGACCGAGCGCCGCGTTCAGCGGCTCGGCGGCCGGTCGCTCGAGGAGGGCGCGTCCCATCGCGGCGATCGCGGCGGCGAGCACCGGGCGCACGCAGTCCTCCTTCCCGCCGAGGTACCGGTGGAAGGTCCGGAGGGAGACGCCGGCCGCATGGGCGAGCTCGCCCGTGCCGACCCCGACGACGCTCCCGCGCTCGAGCAGACGGGCGACGCAGCGCTCCGAGAGCGCCAGCGCCAGGACGCCGCCGGGCGCGCTCACGCGATCCTCCTCAGTGCTGCGGCGAGGGCGGCCGCGAGGTCGCCGCGACCGACGACCTCGACGGCGTCGAGGCCCTGCCAGGCCGCCGCCTCGACCAGCAGTGCGGCGAGCCGCTCCGGCGTGTCGGCCGGGGCCCCCGGCTCGAGCCAGGCGGCCTGCACGAGGAGGACCCGGCGCTTGCGCTCGCTCTTGAGGTCGACCCGTGCAGCGATCACGTCGTCGAGGAGCACGGGGAGGACGTAGTAGCCGTGGACCCGCTGCTCGGCCGGGGTGTAGATCTCGATCCGGTAGTGGAAGCCGAAGAACAGCTCGGCCCTCGGCCGGTGCCAGACCACGGGGTCGAACGGCGAGAGGAGCGCGTCCGCCCGGAGCGTGCGGGGGCGTCGGGCGTCGACGTGCCGCCAGAGCGGCACGGGTCGCCCGCCCCGCTCCCAGCCGCGCACCTCGACGCGCTCGAGCTCGCCCGCCTCGACCAGCTCGTCGATCGCGACGCGCGTGGGGGACTGGAGCAGCCGGTGGTAGTCGGCCAGGTCGCCGAGGGTGCCGATCCCGTGGGCCCGGGCCGCCCGGCGCACGAGCTCGCGGACGGCGTCGGGGAGGGGCACGTCGGCATCGAGCACCGCGCTCGGGAGGAGCCGCTCGGCGAGACCGTAGGAGCGCTCGAAGCGCGTGCGCCCCGCCGTCACCACCTCGCCCCAGCGGAACAGGACCTCGAGGCCGCGCTTGATGTCGGACCAGCCCCACCAGGGGCCCGTGCGGACGTTGGCCTCGTGCTCGATCTCGGAGGCGCGGAGGGGACCGTCGGCGAGCGCGGCGCGGAGCCAGTCGAGGGTGGCGCGGTTCTCGTGGGCCCAGCCCTCGTGCTCGGGCAGGCGGACCCGGCGGTAGTGCTCCATCCGCCAGCGGTAGAGCGGGAGATCCTCTCGGCGGACGAGGGCGGCCTCGTGTGCCCAGTACTCGACGTAGGGGCCGTCGGGGGAGAAGGCCGCGGCGTCGAGGAGGGAGCGATCGTACGGGCCGAGCCGCGCGAGCAGCGGCAGGTAGTGGCTCCGCTCGAAGACGTTCACCGAGTCGAGCTGGAGCGGGCGGATCCGGTCCACGGCGGCGCGCACCCGGCGCGCGTCGACCCGGGACGGACGGGGGCCGAACCCCTGCGCCGCCAGGGCGATGCGGCGCGCCAGCGCGGGGGAGAGCTGCTCGGTCATGGTCCGCCCACGCTAGCGAACGCCCCCGACATCGCCGTCCCCGATTCGGCCCCCGGCGTTCGCCCGGCATTCACCGCCGCGCTCCCTCGCCGACTCGCGGCGCTCCTACCGTGCCCGAGGCCGTCCCACCGGGGCGGCCCACCCGACTCCTGGAGGACCCTTGACCATTCAGCGCCTGTCGCGCACCGCCGCGGTCGCCGCCGCCGGCACCGCCCTCGTCTTCACGCTCTCGGCCTGCTCCGGCGGCGCCACCGCCTCGTCCGACGGCGGCGGCGCGGACGCGGCGTCCGCCACGTCCGCCGCGGACCTCGGCGGGCTGGACGCCCTGGTCGAGGCCGCGAAGGCCGAGGGCGAGCTCAACGTCATCGCCCTGCCCGACACCTGGGCGAACTACGGCGAGCTGATCAGCGGCTTCGAGGACGAGTACGGCATCACCGTGAACTCCGCCGACCCCGACGTCTCCTCCGCGGAGGAGATCAGCACGGCGGAGAACCTCGCCGGGCAGGACACCGCTCCCGACGTGTTCGACCTCGGGCCGGCCGTCGCTCTGGCGAACACGGACATGTTCGCGCCGTACAAGGTCGAGTCCTGGGACGACATCCCCGAGGGGAACAAGGAGGAGTCGGGCCTCTGGGTGAACGACTACACCGGCCTGATGTCGATCGGGTTCGACGCGGCCGCCGTGCCTGCGCCCACGTCGCTCGAGGACCTCCTCGGCGCCGACTACCGCGGCTCGGTCGCGATCAACGGCGACCCGACCCAGGCGGGAGCCGCCGCGGCCGCAGTGCAGCTCGCGGCTCTCCAGTCCGGCGGCTCCGCCGACGACGTCCAGGCGGGGATCGACTTCTTCGAGAAGCTGAACGACGCCGGCAACTTCCTGCCGCTGGACCCGACCGACGCCACCATCGCCTCGGGCGAGACCCCGGTCGTCTTCGACTGGAGCTACAACAACCTCGCCGCCGGGAAGGCGAACGAGGGCACCCGCGAGTGGACGACGACCGTCCTCCCGGGCTCCGCCGTCGGCAGCTACTACAACCAGGCGGTCAACGCCGACGCTCCGCACCCGGCGGCCGCGCGGCTCTGGCAGGAGTACCTCTACTCCGACGCCGCGCAGAACCTCTACCTCGCCGCCGGCGCCTACCCGGTGCGCCTGGCCGCGATGACCGAGGCCGGCACGGTCGACCAGGACGCGCTCGACGCCGTCGGCGCCGCTCCCTCCGACCTCGTCCAGTTCACGGAGGAGCAGACCGAGGCGGCCTCGTCGCTCCTCGCCGAGAAGTGGGCCGCGGCGATCCAGTGACCACCGCTCCCGCCGAGGCCGTCTCCGGGGCGTCTGCGCCCCGGGGACGGCGCGGCACCCCGGCCGTGCTGGGCGTCGCCCCCTTCGCGCTCTACGTCCTGCTGTTCCTGGCCGTCCCCACGGTCCTCGCAGTGGCGACCGGATTCACGGACGGAGACGGCCGCTTCACCACGGCGAACGTGCTGGCGCTCGGGGATCCCGTCGTGCTGTCCGCCTTCGGCGCGTCGCTCGGGCTCTCGGCCGTGACCGCCGTCGTCGGCGCGGTGCTGGGCGCGGTCGTGTGCCTGGCCCTGCTCGGCTCCGATCCGCGCGGGGCGCTCCGAACCGTCGTCGATGCGGCGGCGAGCGTCCTCGCGCAGTTCGGCGGTGTGATGCTCGCGTTCGCCTTCATCGCGACGATCGGCGTGCAGGGGCTGGTGACCACCCTCCTCGCGGGAGCGGGCGTCGACCTGTACGCCGACGGCGTGTGGCTCTACCAGCTGCCCGGGCTCGTCCTGCCCTACCTCTACTTCCAGGTGCCCCTGATGGTGCTCACGTTCCTGCCCGCGCTCGAGGGTCTGCGCCCGGAGTGGGCCGAGGCGAACGCGGTGCTCGGCGGGGGCCGGCTCGGCTACTGGCTGCACGTCGCCCTCCCGGTGCTGGCGCCGTCGTTCCTCGGCTGCGTGCTGCTGCTGTTCGCGAACGCGTTCTCCTCCTTCGCCACCGCGGCGGCGCTGATCAGCCAGGGCGCGCAGATCGTCCCGCTGCAGATCCGCGCCGCGCTGGTCAGCGAGACGGTGCTGGGCCGCGAGAACTTCGCGGGCGCCCTCGCGCTCGGGATGCTCGCGGTGATGGTGGTCCTGATGTCCGGGTACGCGCTGCTGCAGCGCCGGGCCCGGCGGTGGCAGCGATGAGGCCCGCGCGGCTCCTGTCCGGGGCGGTGCTCGTGATCACCGGGCTGGTGTTCGCCGTTCCGATCGTCGCGATGGCGGAGTTCACGCTCCGCGGCGCCGACGGCCACGACCTCTCGCACTGGACGGCGATCCTCGACCCGGAGAACGAGCGCGCCTACCGCTCGCTGTTCCAGGGGATCGGCAACTCGCTGGTCCTCGCCGTCGTCACCGCCCTCATCGTCCTGGTCCTGCTGGTGCCGACGATGCTGCTCGTCGAGATCCGGCTCCCGCGCCTGCGCCGGGCTCTGGAGCTGGTCTGTCTGCTCCCGCTGACCGTGCCCGCCATCGTCCTCGTCGTCGGCCTCGCGCCGGTCTACTCCGTGGTCACCGAGCTCGCCGGCTCCGCGCCGTGGACGCTCGCTCTCGCCTACGGCGTGCTGGTCCTGCCCTACGCCTACCGCGCCGTGGCGGCGGACCTCGCCGGTCTCGACGCCGTGACGCTCTCGGAGGCGGCCCGCTCGCTCGGCGCGGACCCGCTCGCGGTGCTCGGGAGGGTCCTCCTGCCGAACCTGCGCCGGGGCCTGGTCGCGGCCGCGCTGATCACCGTCGCAGTCGTTCTCGGCGAGTACACGATCGCCTCGCTCCTCAGCCGCACCACCCTCCAGACCGGCCTGGTGCAGGTGTCGAAGTCCGACGCCTACGTCGCCGTGATCTTCTCGCTGCTCTCGCTCCTCTTCGCCTTCGCCCTCCTGCTCGGGATCGGCCGCCTCGCGCGGATCGGCCTGCCGACGGGCCGGGCCCGCTCCTCGAAAGGCTCCTCGTGACCGCTCCCACCCTCCCCGGCGCCCGCGTGCGCTTCGTCGACGTGGAGCGGCACTACGGCTCCGCGCGAGCGCTCGACGGCGTCTCGTTCGACGTGGCCCCGGGTGAGTTCATCGCGCTGCTCGGCCCCTCCGGCTGCGGCAAGACCACAGCCCTGCGCGCCCTCAGCGGTCTCGAGCGGATCGACGCGGGGCGGATCCTCGTCGACGAGGAGGACGTCGCCCACGTCCCCGTCGCGAAGCGCGACATGGGCATGGTCTTCCAGTCGTACTCGCTCTTCCCGCACCTGCGGGCGCGCGAGAACGTCGAGTTCGGGCTGCGCACCCGGGGAGTCGGGGCGCGCGAGCGCCGGGCGGCCGCGGGGGAGGCGCTGGAGGTCGTGGGCCTCGGCGCCCTCGGCGACCGCTACGCGCACGAGCTCTCCGGCGGCCAGCAGCAGCGGGTGGCGCTCGCGCGCGCCCTCGTCACGCGGCCGCGGGTGCTGCTGCTGGACGAGCCTCTGTCGGCACTGGACGCTAAGGTCCGCGTCCAGCTGCGCGACGAGATCAAGCGCCTGCAGTCCGAGATCGGCATCACCACGTTCTTCGTCACGCACGATCAGGAGGAGGCGCTCGCCGTCGCCGACCGCGTCGCGGTGATGAACGCCGGGCGGATCGAGCAGCTGGGTGCACCGGAGGACCTCTACGCGCGCCCGGCGACCGCCTTCACGGCCCGCTTCGTCGGCCTCTCGACGGTGGTCGCGGGGATGGTCTCGTCGGGATCGGTCCTCGCGCTCGGCGTGCGCCTGCCGCTCGTCGACGGGGCGGCGGCGGACGGGCCCGCGTCGGTGTTCCTCCGCCCCGAGGACCTCGCCGTCGTGGCCGACGGCGCTCCCGACTCCCTGTCCGGAGTCGTCCTCGCCTCGAGCTTCCTGGGGCCGGTGCGGCGCTCGACCGTCCGGCTGTCGACGGGTGAGGAGGTCACCGTCCAGCACGCGTCGGGGCATCGCCTCGAGCCGGGGGAGCGGGTCGGCGTGCTGCCCGCGCGGCGCCCGGTGACGGTCGGTCCGGCACCGGAGCAGGCGGCGGTCGGCGCCGCCGCATGAGCACTCCCCGGGGATACCGCGCGGGGTATGCGCCGGGGCCTAGTCTGGGCAGATGAGACTCGGCAGGTCCCGCCGCACCTCCGGCCCGCGCGCCGTCCAGCCCGCCGCGCCCGTCGCCCCGCCCGCCCCCTCCCGGCCCGCTCCCGTCGCCGATTCGGCCTTCGTGAGCGACGGGATGCGCATCGCCGGCGCCTGGGCCTGGCGTGTCCTCGTCGTGGTCGCGGCGCTCGCGGTGCTGGTGCTGCTCGTCATCGAGCTGCGGCTGATCGTCATCCCGCTCCTGCTCGCGATCGTGATCGCCGCCCTCCTGGTGCCGTTCTCGAGCTTCCTCCAGCGCCACCGCTGGCCCAAGTGGGCCGCCGTCGTCCTGGCGGAGCTGGGGATCGTCGTGGTGATCGGCGGGCTCCTCTTCCTCGTCGTCACCCAGGTCTACTCCGGCTTCGACGACCTCAGCCGGCAGACGGTGCAGTCCTACGACGACTTCAAGGCCTTCCTCCTCGAGTCGCCGCTCCACCTCACCGAGACCGACATCAACCAGTACGCGCAGCAGGCGCTCACGGCCCTGCAGCAGGACTCGGGGATGCTGGTCAGCGGCGCGCTCAGCGTCGGCTCGACCGTCGGCCACCTGCTGACGGGCGTGCTGCTCACCCTCTTCTCGACGCTGTTCATCCTCATCGACGGGCCGAACATCTGGAGCTGGGTCGTCCGCCTCTTCCCGCGCCGCGCCCGCGGAGCCGTCGACGGCGCCGGCCGCGCAGGGTGGGTGACGCTGACCAACTTCGTGAAGGTGCAGATCCTGGTCGCCTTCGTCGACGCGGTCGGCATCGGCCTCGGCTCCTTCCTCCTCGGCGTCCCGCTGGCCATCCCGATCGGCGTGCTCGTCTTCCTCGGCTCCTTCGTGCCGGTCATCGGCGCCGTGGTGACGGGGGCGCTGGCCGTCTTCATCGCGCTGGTCTACAACGGACCGCTGATCGCGCTCTTCCTGCTGATCGTCGTCCTCGCGGTGCAGCAGCTCGAGGGCCACATCCTCCAGCCGCTGATCATGGGGTCGGCGGTCAAGGTCCACCCGCTGGCCGTGGTGCTCGCGGTGGCCGGAGGCTCGATCATCGGCGGCATCGCGGGCGCCTTCTTCGCGGTGCCCGTCGTGGCCACGCTCAACGTCATGGTCAAGTACGTCGCGAGCGGAGCCTGGCGCTCGCCGACCCGAACCCCCGAGAGAGTTGCCGCAGAGCATGCAGACTAGCCGCGTCGTCGGACCCGCCCTCCACGAGTTCGAGGCGGCCCGCGCCGTCCTCGCCCCCGTCATCGCCGCCACCCCCATGGAGACGAGCACCTTCCTCGCGCAGGTCCTCGGCTCGCCCGTGTTCCTCAAGTGCGAGAACCTCCAGCGCACCGGCTCCTACAAGATTCGCGGAGCCGTGTTCCGGATGTCGCGGCTCACCCCGGAGGAGCGGGCCCGCGGAGTCGTGGCGGCCTCGGCCGGCAACCACGCGCAGGGCGTCGCCTACGCGGCGCGGGAGCTGGGGATCAAGGCCACGATCTTCATGCCGATCGGCGTCGCGCTGCCCAAGCTCGCGGCCACCCGCGACTACGGCGCGGACGTGGTGCTGAGCGGGCACATCTTCAACGAGGCGCTCGCGGCGGCGGCGGAGTTCGCCGAGCGCACCGGCGCGGTCTTCGTTCCTCCCTACGACCACCCCGACGTGATCACCGGGCAGGGCACGGTCGGCCTCGAGATCCTCGAGCAGGCCCCCGCCGTCGAGACCATCGTGGTGCCCATCGGCGGAGGCGGCCTCATCGCCGGGGTCGCATCGGCGGCCAAGCAGAAGGCGGCCGAGGAGGGGCGCACGCTCCGCGTCATCGGCGTGCAGGCGGCCAACGCGGCGCCGTACCCCCTCTCGCTCGCGAGCGGCGAGCCGACCGCGATCACGATCTCTCCGACGATCGCCGACGGCATCGCCGTGGCGAAGCCGGGGCAGCTGAACTTCGCGATCGTCCGCGAGATGGTGGACGAGGTCGTCACCGTCGAGGACGACGACATCGCCCGGGCTCTGCTGGTGCTGCTGGAGCGGGCGAAGCTCGTGGTGGAGCCCGCGGGCGCGGTGGGCATCGCGGCGATCCTGACGGGGAAGATCCGCGACGCCGGAGCGACCGCGGTCATCCTGTCGGGCGGCAACATCGATCCGCTGATGATGGAGCGGGTGATCAGCCGGGGCCTGGCCGCGTCGGAGCGCTACCTCAAGATGAGCATCGGGCTGCCGGATCGTCCGGGGCAGCTGTCGCGCATCGCGGAGCTCATCTCGGAGGCGAACGCGAACGTGGTCGAGGTGCTGCACACCCGGCACGGCCGGGGCATGCAGATCAGCGAGGTCGAGATCGAGATCAGCGTCGAGACCCGCGGCCCCGAGCACGCCGACCGCGTCATCCAGGTCCTCACCGACGCCGGCTACGCCCCCCGCATCTCCCGCAACTGACCGCCTGTGGGCGCCGCGGTGTTCTCCGCAGAGCGGAGGACAAAGCCGGTACCGGCGATCTCGCGCCCTCGCCGTCGCCGCGAAACCGGCGCGGCGCGCCCGTTCGGAGAGGGCTGATCGTGCGTCGCGGCGTTCTCCGCAAGGCGGAGGAGGAAGCGGTACCGGCGGTGTCGCGCCCGACGCTGTCGCCGCGAAGCCGGCGCCCCCGTCTGGAGAGGGCTGATCGTGTGTCGCGGCGTTCTCCGCAAGGCGGAGGAGGAAGCCGGTACCGGCGGTGTCGCGCCCGACGCTGTCGCCGCGAAGCCGGCGCCCCCCGTCTGGAGAGGGCTGATCGTGCGTCGCGGCGTTCTCCGCAAGGCGGAGGAGGAAGCGGTACCGGCGGTATCGCGCCCGACGCTGTCGCCGCGAAGCCGGCGCCCCGCTCCCGTTCGGAGAGCGG
>NZ_PSUE01000001.1:130620-363711 GCF_002931645.1 Rathayibacter sp. AY2B5
GCGTCGCGGCGTTCTCCGCAAGGCGGAGGAGGAAGCGGTACCGGCGGTATCGCGCCCGACGCTGTCGCCGCGAAGCCGGCGCCCCGCTCCCGTTCGGAGAGGGCTGATCGTGCGTCGCGGCGTTCTCCGCAAGGCGGAGGAGGAAGCGGTACCGGCGGTATCGCGCCCGACGCTGTCGCCGCGAAGCCGGCGCCCCGCTCCCGTTCGGAGAGCGCCGCGACGTGCGATCAGTGGCCGGACCAGGTCTCGACGTTGGCGACGCGGACCTCGATCTCCCGCCCGTTGGGTGCCGTGAAGCGGGCGGTGTCGCCGACGTTCAGGCCCATGATCGCCGATCCGAGGGGGCTCTGGGGGCTGTAGACGTCGAGGTCGCTCTCGCCCGCCATCTCGCGGTTGCCGAGGAGGAAGCGGGACTCGTCGCCGGCGATCTCGGCGGTGATGATGGTGCCGGCCTCGACGACTCCGTGGCTCTCGGGGGGCGTGCCGATCTCGGCTTCGCGGAGGAGGGAGGTCAGCTGGCGGATGCGGGCCTCGATCTTGCCCTGCTCGTCCTTCGCGGCGTGGTAGCCGCCGTTCTCCTTCAGGTCGCCCTCCTCGCGGGCGACCTCGATGCGCTTGGCGATCTCCTCGCGTCCGTTGGTGGACAGCTCGGTGAGCTCCGCCTCGAGGCGGTCGTACGACTCCTGGGTCATCCAGGTCACCTGTGACTGGTCGGCCATGGTGGGCTCCTGCTCTGCGGGCCGCGCTCGCGGCGCCCGGCAGCACCGTGCGGAGGTGTCCGCGTCCGGCGGTGGGGACGGCCGGCGTCAGGCGGCGGTGGGAATGGCGAGGCCCCGACGAGTCCGTCAGGGCTTCGGGCAAGCCTACGGGAGCCAGCAGGAGGAGATCAAACCTGTGTTCGCGAGCTCGGTGGTGCGGACCGTCTCCGTGTAGGAGCGGAAGCGCTCCGTCGAGGCGGGGTACTCCACGACCAGCCAGCCGACCACGGCGGACTGCTCGTTGAGGGCCTGGACCGCGCAGGCGACCCCGCGGCCGACGGGCGCGGTGAGATCGAAGGAGACGGTGACGGTGCGGTCGTCGACGACCTGGTGCGCGGTGTCCTGGACGTCCACCCCGCCGCGTGCTCCGTCGAGTCCGGCCCAGACGACCCAGGCGGCGAAGACGGCGACGAAGGCGAGCGCGACGCCGCCGAAGAGCCAGCGGTTGCCGCGGCGGGTGCGCGTCGTGCGGCCGTAGCGGGTGGCGAGGGGTCCAGCGGCGCGGACGGCGTCCGGATCGAGCGCGGGCGCGGCGGCTCCCTCGACGCTCTCGGACGTGCGGGCGGCCACGGAACTCCCTGGGTGATGCGTCTACTCTGGACGGGTGGCGCGCGTCCTTCGCGGACGGGAGCGCCGATCACATTAAACCCCGAGGAATCGAGCGATCGTGTCCCAGGCCGTCGAGGTCTCCGTCGATTCGGAGGTGCGGGACACTCCGCGCCTCCTCGCCGTGCACGCCCATCCTGACGACGAGTCGAGCAAGGGCGCGGCGACGCTGGCCGCCTACGCCTCGCGGGGCGCCGAGGTCATGGTCGTCTCCTGCACCGGAGGCGAGGCCGGCTCCGTGCTGAACGAGGGCCTCGAGGCCCGCGCGCACGCCGAGCGCGACATCGGCGGCCTCCGCCGGTACGAGATGGCGGCCGCTCGCGAGGCGCTCGGCGTCGAGCACGCCTGGCTCGGCTTCGTCGACTCCGGCATGCCCGAGGACGGGAAGGTCGACGCCGCCTCGTTCGCGGGCCTGCCGCTCGCCACGGCCGCCGCTCCGCTCGTGCGCCTGGTCCGCCGGTTCCGGCCGCACGTGATCATCAGCTACGACGAGAACGGCGGCTACCCGCACCCCGACCACATCCGCGCCCACCAGGTCGCCGTCGAGGCGTACCGCGCGGCGGGCCTCGCCGAGGAGTACCGGGACACGGGCGCTCCGTGGTCGGTCTCGAAGCTGTACTACGACCGCGTCTTCAGCGGCCAGAAGCTGCGGGCGATCGCCGAGCACCTGCGCTCGATCGACCCGGAGGACCCGCGCCTGTCGGTCTTCGAGGAGATGAAGCGCTGGAACGAGGACACCCCGTACCTCGCGACCACGCGGGTCGTGATCTCCGGCTTCCACGATCGGCGCGATGCGGCCCTGCTGGCCCACGCCAGCCAGGTCGCTCCGGACAACGCCTTCTTCTTCCTCCCGCACGAGGCGATCGACGCCGCCTGGCCGACCGACGACTTCCAGCTCG
This sequence comes from Rathayibacter sp. AY2B5, assembly GCF_002931645.1. Lineage (NCBI taxonomy): Bacteria > Bacillati > Actinomycetota > Actinomycetes > Micrococcales > Microbacteriaceae > Rathayibacter > Rathayibacter sp. AY2B5. Next base: position 132,884 of record NZ_PSUE01000001.1, read on the forward strand.
TCGAGAGCCGGGTCGACGCGCCGACGCCCGAGACGGATCTCTTCGCCGGTCTCGACCTGGCCGAGCTCGCCCCGGGCCCGACCGCAGTCGTCCCGCCGATCGCTCCCGACCCCGAGCCCTCGGGGGACGCCCCGGTGTCCCCGGAGCCCGACGGCTCCGGCGTCGTCGTCGCCGACGAGGTGCGCGCGTGATCGCCGCGCTGCTCGAGGGCGCCCAGCGCGCCGTCGTCCTCGCCTCCACGACGGTGCCGACCCCCGGCCCCGAGTTCAACGAGGACACGGTCACGCCGGGCCTCTTCGGCTTCATCACGATGCTCGTGATCGCTCTGGCGGCCGTCCTCCTCGCGCTCGACATGGTCCGGCGCGTGCGGCGCACCACCTACACCGCCCAGGTGAAGGAGCGGCTCGACGCCGACGAGGCGGAGCGCAGCGAGGGCTGAGCCCGGCCCACAGCGGTGGGCCCGGGCCTCTCTAGGCGTTGTACGCGGGGTGGAGCGAGACGATCAGCGCCGCCGTCCAGTGGCAGAGGAACGCCACGGCAGTGAGCGCGTGGAAGATCTCGTGGAAGCCGAAGACGCCCGGGACCGGGTTGGGCTTCTTGATCCCGTAGATGACGGCGCCCGCGGAGTAGCAGAGACCGCCGACGAGGACGAGCACCATCATCGTCGCGCTGGCCTCGAAGAGCGGACCGAGGTACATGACGGCCGCCCAGCCCAGCAGCAGGTAGAGCGGCACGTAGAGCCAGCGCGGCGCGCCGATCCAGAAGACGCGGAAGCCGATCCCGAGCAGCGCCCCCGCCCAGACCAGGACCAGCAGGAGCGTGCCCTGCGCGGGCGGCAGGGCGAGCACGGCCAGCGGCGTGTAGGTGCCGGCGATCAGCAGGAAGATGTTGGCGTGGTCGATCCGCTTGAGGATCATCTTCGTCCGCGGCTTCCAGTCGAAGCGGTGGTACAGAGCGGAGTTGCCGAAGAGCAGGAGCGACGTGGTCGCGAACACCGCGGCCGCCCACTTCGCCGCGGTCCCCTCCGCGACCACGATCAGCACCACTCCGGCGACGATCGCGAGCGGGAAGAGGCCGGCGTGGATCCAGCCGCGCCAGGTGGGCCGGACCTCCGCCGAGGAGTCGTGCTCGATCGCGTCCTCGACGAGGGGGAGGGCGGGCAGGTCCGGGCCGTCCGCTCCGACGGCGTCTCCGCCGCGGTCGGTGCGGGCGCGGGGATCGGACGGGGGAGGCGTCGGCCGCTGGCTCATGCCGGACAGACTACGACGCCGTCCCGGGCCGACGCCGAGCGCCGCCGGGCTTCGAGGAGCGCCCCGGGTCGACTACCGTGTCACTGTGCCGAAGCCGAGACTGCCTGTGGGAAGGGACCTCCTCTACGGCGTCTACAAGAAGCGCCTCCGCTCGAGCCTTCCCCCCGACTCCCTGCCGAACCACGTCGCGATGATCATCGACGGCAACCGGCGCTGGGCGCGGCAGCGGGCCCTCGAGACCGCCGCGCACGGCCACCGGGCCGGCGCCGCCAAGGTGCACGAGTTCCTGCAGTGGTGCGACGAGCTCGGCGTGCGCCACGTCACCCTCTACCTGCTCTCGCAGGACAACCTCGTCGGCCGCGACAGCAGCGAGCTGACCGAGCTGATCGCGATCATCGCCGACCTCGCCGAGGAGGTCTCGCAGCAGCCCGACTGGCGCGTGCAGCACGTCGGCTCCGACGAGGGCCTCCCGCCCTCGCTCGTGGCCGCGCTCGACACGGCGGAGGCGCGCACCGCCTCCCACACGGGCCTGCACGTCAACCTCGCGGTCGGCTACGGCGGGCGGCACGAGATCGCCCAGGCCGTGCGGAGCATCCTGGAGGAGCACGGCAAGCGCGGCTCCTCCATCGAGGACGTCGCGGGCCTGCTGACCCCGGAGCTCATCGGCGAGCACCTGTACACCAGCGGGCAGCCCGACCCCGATCTGGTCATCCGCACCTCGGGGGAGCAGCGCCTCTCCGACTTCATGCTCTGGCAGAGCGCGCACAGCGAGTTCTACTTCATGGAGGCGCTCGGCCCCGACATCCGCGAGGTCGACTTCCTCCGCGCGCTCCGCGACTACGCCGGACGGCACCGCCGCTTCGGCAGCTGACCTCGCGGCTCCTGCCGCACCACCGACCGGAAGGGCCGGCATGAGCTCGAACGAGGCCACCTCCACCACGACCGAGGACTACCTCGCCGGTTTCGGCGAGGAGACCGGGTACCTCGACTTCGGCCGGGTGGGCCCGCTCTCGGCGACCGTCGCCGCCGAGCAGGAGGCGGCCGTCGAGCTGCTGGTGCGCGCGCGCAGCGGCACCCTCGACGAGCTGTTCCGGCAGGACGAGCGCGTCCGGGAGGCGGCGGCGGCGCTCGTGCGCGTCCCCGCCGACCGCGTCGTCTTCCAGCCCAACACCTCGACCGGCCTCCTGCACGCGCTGTTCGGCGCCTCGGGCGCGGTGCTGCTGTCGGCCGCGGAGTTCCCGAGCCTGCCGTTCGCGGCGGTGCGCTCGGCGCAGGCTCTCGGCTCGGTGGAGCCCCGCTGGTTGCGGACCGAGCAGGGACGGGTGACGCCGGAGGCGGTCCGCGAGCAGCTCACGGGCGACGTGACGACCGTCGCGGTGAGCCTGGTCGACTCCCGCACGGGCTACCTCGCGGACGTCGCGGCGATCCGTGACGTGATCGGCGACCGGATGCTCGTCCTCGACGCGATCCAGGGCTTCGGCGTCGTCGACGCGCCCTACGAGCTGGCGGACGTGGTCGTCACCGGCGGCCAGAAGTGGCTCCGCGCCGGCTGGGGGACGGGCTTCCTCGCGCTCAGCGAGCGGGCGCTGTCGCGGCTGACCCCGGTGCTCTCCGGCTGGACGGGATCGGAGCAGGCGGAGCCGTGGGACGAGGTGGCTCCGCCGCGCGGCGACGCCCGCGCCTTCAGCATCAGCAACCCGGACCCGATCGCCCAGGCCCGGCTCGCGTCGGCGCTGGAGGAGGTCGCCGCGGTCGGGCAGTCGACGATCGCCGCGCTCGTGGCGGAGCGGGTCAGCGCGATCGTCGACCTCGCGGACGAGTTCGGACTGGCGGTCGTGGGCTCCCGCGGCGAGCACGAGCGCGCCGGCATCGTGGTCGTCGAGCCGGAGCCGGAGGAACTGGCCCCGCTGGCGGCCTCCCTCGCCGCGCACGGCGTCACCGCGCGCCTGCGTCCGAGCACCGTCCGCTTCAGCGCGCACGCCGGCACCACCGACGCGACCCTCGCGCTGCTCCGCGCCGCCCTGATCTCGTCGGCCACGAACATCGACTACTAGGCCGGATTCCGCGCGTTCACACACTGGTTACACATTCGTAGCGGTGAGAAGCACACGGATGTCATTCGCCGGGTTAGGTTCGAGTCATCAGGTACAGCGCCTGGTCGAGACGGCCACAGAAGTACGGCTCGACATCGCGCAGACGCCGAAGGGACACTGCGCGGTGCACGACACGCACCGATGAGACCGGCTCGAGGACATGAGCCGGGGGCTCCGGCCCCCGGAGTGTGGAGAGTCGTCGTGACAGTTCCCCAGGGCATGGATCCGCAGACCGGGACGCAGGGCGGCGTCCACCGCCGTGTCCAGCACGGCTCCTCGGATCCGGCCGATCAGCTCCTCCGCACCTACGTCCTGGACACCTCGGTGCTGCTGTCGGATCCGTCCTCGATGTTCCGGTTCGCGGAGCACGCCGTCGTGCTGCCGATCGTCGTCATCAGCGAGCTCGAGGGGAAGCGCAACGATCCCGAGATCGGCTACTTCGCCCGGCAGGCCCTGCGCCGCCTCGACGAGCTGCGCGTGCAGCACGAGCGCCTCGACTTCCCCATCGCCGTCGGCCGCGGCGGCACGCTCCGCGTCGAGCTCAACCACTCGAACATGTCGGTGCTGCCGAGCGGGCTCCAGATGGGCGACAACGACGCGAGGATCCTCGCCGTCGCGCTCAACCTGCAGAGCGAGGGCGCCGCGGTCACCGTCGTGTCCAAGGACATGCCGATGCGCGTCAAGGCCGCCTCCATCGGCCTCGCGGCCGAGGAGTACCTGGCCGAGCAGGCCCCCGAGTCCGGCTGGACCGGCATGGACGACGTGACGCTCGGCGGCGACGCGATGAGCGAGCTCTACGACCGCGAGCGGCTCTTCACGGACGTCGTGGCCGACATCCCGGTCAACACCGGACTCGTCGTGCACTCCGACCGCGGCTCCGCTCTCGCGAGGGTCACCGGCAAGCGGCAGATCACGCTGGTCCGCGGCGACAAGGACGTGTTCGGCCTGCACGGGCGGTCGGCGGAGCAACGGCTCGCGATCGACCTGCTGCTCGACCCGGAGGTCGGCATCGTCTCGCTCGGCGGCCGGGCCGGCACCGGCAAGTCGGCGCTGGCGCTCTGCGCGGGCCTGGAGGCGGTGCTGGAGAAGCGCCAGCACAAGAAGATCATGGTCTTCCGGCCGCTCTACGCGGTGGGCGGCCAGGACCTCGGCTTCCTGCCCGGCGACGCGGCCGAGAAGATGAACCCCTGGGCGCAGGCGGTCTTCGACACGCTCGGGGCGCTGGTGTCGCAGAACGTGCTCGACGAGGTGATCGAGCGCGGGATGCTCGAGGTGCTGCCGCTCACGCACATCCGCGGGCGCTCGCTGCACGACGCGTTCGTGATCGTCGACGAGGCGCAGTCGCTGGAGCGGAACGTCCTGCTCACGGTGCTCTCGCGCGTCGGGCAGAACTCCCGGGTGGTGCTGACCCACGACGTGGCGCAGCGCGACAACCTCCGGGTCGGCCGGCACGACGGGGTCGCCTCCGTGATCGAGACGCTGAAGGGCCACCCGCTGTTCGCGCACGTCACGCTGACCCGCTCCGAGCGCTCGGCGATCGCCGCTCTGGTCACCGAGATGCTGGAATCGAACGAGCTCGCCTGACGGGCTCGCCGTGCGTCCGGCCCGTGGGATCCGAGGATCCCCGGGCCGGGCGCGTCCCTGCAGGGCACCGGGGCGTAGCGTGGACGGGTGAGCATCCTCGACGACGCGCTCCTCGAGCGCTTCCGCACCCGCGCGGCCGACTACGACGAGCGCAACGCGTTCTGCGCGGACGACCTGGAGGAGCTGCGCTCGATCGGGTACCTGGCGCTGCTCGTCCCCGAGGAGCTCGGCGGTGCCGGCCTCGGCCTGGAGCAGGCGGCCGCCGAGCAGACGCGCCTCGCGACGGCCGCGCCCGCGACCGCGCTCGCCGTCAACATGCACCTGGTCTGGACCGGGATCGCGCGACTCCTGCTCGAGCGGGGCGACGACTCCCTCCGCTCGGTTCTCGTCGACGCCGCGACGGGTCACGTCTTCGCCTTCGGCAACAGCGAGGCGGGCAACGACCTGGTGCTCTCGGATTCGCTGACGCGGGCGGAGCCGCTCGGGGACGGCGGCTACCGCTTCACCGGCACGAAGGTCTTCACCTCCCTCGCGCCCGCCTGGACGCGGCTCGGCGTGTTCGGCCGCGACGACAGCGGGTCGGAGCCGCGGCTCGTGCACGGCTTCGTGCACCGTGAGCGCCCGGACTCGCCGGTCGCCGGGCTCGAGGTCCGCGACGACTGGGACACGCTCGGCATGCGGGCGACCCAGAGCCGCACGACGGTGCTCGACGGCGTCGTCGTCCCGGCCGAGCGGATGATCCGCTCGCTGCCCGTCGGACCGACCGCCGACCCCTTCGTCTTCGCCGTCTTCGCGGCCTTCGAGCTGCTGATCTCCTCGGTCTACCTCGGTGTCGCGCAGCGCGCGCTCGAGCTCGCCGTCGCCTCCGTCCGCCGACGGGCCTCCCTCCGGGCGGGAGGGCGGCCACTGGCGGAGGACCCCGAGGTGCGGCACCGGGTGGCTGAGACCGGGATGCTGCTCGACGGGCTCGAGGCGCCCCTGCGCTCGGCGGCGGCCGACGTGGACGCGCTCGTCGACCGCGGCGCGCGCTGGTTCCCCTCGCTGGTCGGGGTGAAGATCCGCACCACGGAGGGAGCGCTCCGCGTGGTCGAGAGCGCCGTCCGGATCGCGGGCGGCTCGGCGTACCAGCGCCGGTCGGAGCTCGGTCGCCTCTACCGCGACGTGCTCGCCGGGCAGTTCCACCCCTCCGACGACGCGTCGGCGCACGGCGCCTGGGCGTCGCTCCTGCTGGGACCGCTGCCGCCGCACGACTGAGGCCGGGATGGGACCCGCCGCCGCCCGAGCACGCCGGCGGGCCGCCCTGTGGAGAACTCCGACGCCCCGAGGGCGTCGCCCCCTAGTCTCGGCGGATGCTCCGCGGATCTCTGCTCGACCGGGCCGCCCTGCTCCTCGGCGCCCTGGTGCTCCTCCTGATCGGGGCCCCGCACCTGGGTCGGGCGCCCGGCCTCGTCCCGGTGGCGCTCGCGAGCGTGCCGTTGGTGCTGGCGGACGTGCGCGGGCACCGGCTCCCGAACGCGGTCACGCTCCCGCTGCTGGTGGTCGGAGCCGTCCTCGCGCCCACGGCGGGGACGCTTCTCGCCGTCCTCGCGACGGTGCTGTGCCTGGGCGTGCTGCATGCGGCGGGCGGGCTGGGCCTCGGCGACGTGAAGCTCCAGGCGGCCCTCGCACCGCCGCTCGCGGCTCTCGGACCCGAGCACGTCGTCGCCGCGCCCGCTGTCGGCTTCGCGGTGGCAGGGCTGTGGGTGCTCGTGCTGCGCGTCCGCGGGCGGGTCGCGTTCGGACCGTTCCTGCTCGCAGGGTTCTGGCTGGTGGTCTGACGGCCCGCCTCCGCGCCGAGCGCAGGGACGGGCCGTCGGAGGGCCGGGCTCAGCCGGGGTGGGTCATCGACATGACGTCGAGGGCGCTGTCGAGCTGCTCCTCCGTCACCTCGCCGCGCTCGACGAAGCCGAGGTCCACGACCGACTCGCGGACGGTGATCCCCTTGGCGACCGAGTTCTTCGCGACCTTGGCGGCGGCCTCGTAGCCGATCACCTTGTTGAGCGGGGTGACGATCGAGGGGGAGGACTCGGCGAGGGCGCGGGCGTGCTCGACGTCGGCCTCGAGGCCGTCGACGGTCTTGTCGGCGAGCAGCACGGCGGAGTTCGCGAGCAGGCGGATCGACTCCAGCAGCGCCGTCCCCATGACGGGGATCGCGACGTTGAGCTCGAAGGCACCCGAGGCGCCTGCCCAGGCGATGGTGGCGTCGTTGCCGATCACGCGCGCGCAGACCATGAGGACGGCCTCCGGGATCACCGGGTTCACCTTGCCGGGCATGATCGAGGATCCGGGCTGGAGGTCGGGGATCCGCAGCTCTCCGAGGCCGGTGTTGGGGCCGGAGCCCATCCAGCGGAGGTCGTTGTTGATCTTGGTCAGGCTCACCGCGAGCACGCGCAGCGCTCCGGAGGCCTCGACCAGCGAGTCCCGCGCGCCCTGGGCCTCGAAGTGGTTGCGGGCCTCGGTGACGGGAAGGCCCGTCTCCTCCGCGAGGCGCGCGATGACCTTCTGCGGGAAGCCGGCGGGGGTGTTGATCCCGGTGCCGACCGCGGTGCCGCCGAGCGGGACCTCGGCGACGCGGGGGAGCGCCGACTGCACGCGCTCGATGCCGAGGCGGATCTGCGCGGCGTAGCCGCCGAACTCCTGGCCGAGCGTGACGGGGGTGGCGTCCATCAGGTGGGTGCGGCCGGCCTTGACGACCTCGGCCCACTGCTCCGCCTTGACCTCGAGCGACTCGGCGAGCTGCTCGAGCGAGGGGATCAGCGACTCGATGAGCGCGCCGGTGACGGCGACGTGGACCGAGGTGGGGAACACGTCGTTGGAGGACTGCGAGGCGTTGACGTGGTCGTTCGGGTGCACGGTGCGGCCGAGGGCCGTGGTCGCCAGCGAGCCCAGCACCTCGTTCATGTTCATGTTCGAGGACGTGCCCGAGCCGGTCTGGTACACGTCGATCGGGAAGTGCGCGTCGTAGCCGCCCCCGACGACGAGGTCGGCCGCGTCGGCGATCGCCGTGGCGATGTCGGCGTCGAGCACGCCCAGCTCGGCGTTGGCCAGCGCCGCCGCCTTCTTGATGCGGGCGAGGGCCGCGATCTGGGCAGGCTCGAGGGCCGCACCGGAGATCGGGAAGTTCTCGACCGCCCGCTGGGTCTGCGCGGCGTAGAGGGCGTCGCGGGGGACCCGCACCTCGCCCATCGTGTCGTGCTCGATGCGGAAGTCGCCGGAGTCGTCGGTCGGGGAGTGATCCACCACGCTGTGTTCGTCCTTGTCTGATCGGTTGGTGCTGTGCTGTCCGGAGCCGCTCACGCGGGATCCGATCCCACCGCGCTCGGAGCGGCGGCGGAGGAGGCCGAGCCGGAGTCGCGCTCCAGCTCGGAGACGTAGGGGCTGAGCTCGGGCGGATCGATGCCGAGCACGACATCGGACATCACGGTGCCGTCCGAGAGCCGGTAGTTGGCGCCCACGAGGGCGAGCCGCCCGGTCGCGACAGCGTCGGCGATCAGCGGGGAGCGCTGGAGCAGCTCGGCGACCGTGTCGCGCAGGTGCTCGCGGCCGACGGCCAGCGCGTCGGTCGCCGACGGGTCGACGAGCACGCGGCCGTCCGGCTGGGCGCCCACGAGGCGGCGCACCGCGGGGATGATCGGCTCGATCAGGTGCTCGATGTGCGGGGGGAGCCGCTCGGCGCCGGGCGCCTGCGACTGGATCGCCGCCCGGACCGCTCCGCACTCGTCGTGGCCGAGCACGAGCAGCACCTTCACGCCGAGGACGGCGACGCCGTACTCCAGCGAGCCGATGATGGAGTCGGCGATCACCTGGCCGGCGTTGCGGACGACGAAGAGGTCGCCGAGCCCCAGGTCGAAGATGATCTCGGCCGCGAGGCGGGAGTCGCTGCAGCCGAAGAGCGCGGCGAGCGGGGCCTGCGCGGCGGCGAGCTCGGCGCGGCGCTCGACGTCCTGGCGGGGGTGGCGGGGCTCGCCTGCGACGAAGCGCTGGTTGCCGCGGAGCATCTCCTTCCAGACCCACGCCGGCGGGCGGGACTCGCGGGGGACGGTGCTGCTGGTTCCGAGGCTCATCGGGACTCCTCCTGGCCGATCTGCGGGGTGATGGCGTCCACGACCAGGCGGATCTCGTCCGTCGGGGCCGTGCCGTAGACGAGGTAGGTGCTGGAGCCCTCCGTCGTCTCGAGTGCGTAGGGCGTGTTGCCGGTGTCTTCGCCGGAGTCGCGGTGGTCGTAGACGGTCCAGTCGCGGCCGTCGATCGTCTCGACGCCGGTCGCCGCCCGGCGGTCGAGCTGCGTCGCGACCCAGGCCGCGTCCGCGTCGAGCCCCTGGCTCAGGCCGATGTAGCCCGCCTTCGGGGTGATCAGGCCGACGTACCAGTAGTCGGTGCCGTTCTCGCGGCGGAGCTCGGCCGCGTTGGCCTTCCAGCCGTCGGGCAGGGAGGGCACGGCGAGCGTCTGCTCCTCGCCCAGCTGGACCTGTGCGGCGACGCGGGGGACGTCGACCGAGGAGAGCTCCACGGTGTCGCCGCGGGGGACGAGCAGGACGATGAGCGCTACGGCGCCGACGGTCGCGAGCAGCGAGAAGACGAGGTTGTTGACCGTCTTGCGCTGACGGTAGAGCCGGGAGTTCTCGGCCTTGCGTGCGGCCGTCTCGGCCGCCGTCTCCGGGCGCCCGAGCTCGGCGACGACCCGCGCGGGCTTCGCGCGGCTCATCCGGCGGCCGCCCCTCCGGAGCGGGCCGCGTCCAGCCGGGCGCGTGCTCCGATCAGCCACTCCTCGCAGCGGGCGGCGAGGGCCTCGCCGCGCTCCCACAGGGCGAGCGAGCGCTCGAGGGTGGAGCTGCCCTGCTCGAGCTCGGAGACGACGCGGACGAGCTCGTCGCGCGCCTGCTCGTAGGAGAATCCCGAGACGTCGGAGTCGGTCGCCGGGGCGTCGGGGGAGTCGGGCATGGGTCTGATCCTATCGATCGGGGCTGAGGGGGACGGGTGGCGCGGCGGGCTCAGGACCGGCCGGCGGGATCGCCGGTGGGCCCCTCGGAGCGGGCGCCGACGGCCCCCTCCGCGAGCGTGAGGACGAGTGCGCCGCCGGCCGGCGCGTCACCGGGCGCCCGGACGACGTGCCCGGCCGCGTTCTGGACGATCGCGTAGCCGCGGTCGAGGGTGTGCTGGGGGGAGAGGGCGCGCAGGTGGCCGTGCAGGCGCTCGACCTCGAGGTGCGCGCGCTCGAGGCGGCGGTCCACCAGCTCGGCGCCGCGCGCGACCCAGCGGGTCAGCTCCTCGGAGTGCCGATCGACCAGCACGTGCGGCTGGGCGAGCACCGGCCGCGAGCGCAGCTGCGAGAGCCGGTCGATCTCGTGCGAGACGAGCCCGCTCACGCGGCCGGTCATCCGCAGCCGGGCCTGCTGCACGCGCAGCAGCTCGTCGGAGACGTCAGGCACGACCCTCTTCGCGGCGTCGGTGGGAGTGGAGGCGCGCAGGTCGGCGACGTCGTCGAGCAGCGGGCGGTCGGCCTCGTGGCCGATCGCGCTGACGACCGGAGTGGAGCAGGCGGCGACGGCGCGCACGAGCGCCTCGTCGCTGAAGCCGAGCAGGTTCTGGAAGTCGCCGCCTCCGCGGGCGATGACGATCACGTCGATGCTGTCGTCGGCCTCGAGGGTCCGCAGGGCCGAGAGCACCTCCGGGACCGTCCGGTCGCCCTGCACGGCCGAGTGGACCACCCGGAAGCGCACGGCCGGCCAGCGCAGCTGCGCGTTCCGCAGCACGTCCTTCTCGGCGTCCGAGTCCTTGCCGGTGATGAGGCCCACGCCGTGCGGGAGGAACGGCAGCGGCTTCTTGCGGGAGGCGTCGAACAGCCCCTCCGACGCGAGCTGCCGGCGGAGCCGCTCGAGCTTCTCGAGCAGATCGCCCAGGCCGACGTGGCGCATCTCGAAGACCTGCATCGAGAGCGTTCCGCCCTTGACCCAGTAGTTGGGCTTCACCAGCGCGATGACCCGATCGCCCTGCTTGAGGTCGGCCGGGAGGCGGCTCCGCACCGACGACCAGACGGTGAAGCCGACCGTCGCGTCTCCGGACAGGTCCTTCAGCTTCCCGTAGACGTTGCCGCCGGACGCGCCCCACTGGGTGATCTCGCCCTCGACCCACGCGGTGCCGAGGCGCTCGATCCAGCCCTTGATCTTGCTGGCGAGCAGGCCGACCGGCCAGGGTGCGTCGGCGGTGGGTGGGGCGTCGGTCATCGCTGCCTCTGCTCGGAGGGACGGGGGGAGCGGGAGCGCCCTCCCGCGACGACAACGGTACGGGACGGGTCCGACACCGGGACGGCCCGGGCACAGGATGCACCACGTAGAATCGGGGGGTGAGCCAAGTCCCGATCAGCCTGCCCATGCCGCGCATGCCCCGCGCCACAGGGCGTCTGCGCGACGTCCCCGTCGAGGGCCGCAAGCGCGTCCTCCTCGCCGCGCCCCGCGGCTACTGCGCCGGAGTCGACCGCGCGGTCGTCGCCGTCGAGAAGGCCATCGAGCACTACGGTGCGCCGGTCTACGTGCGCAAGCAGATCGTGCACAACGTGCACGTCGTCTCCACGCTCGAGAGCCAGGGCGCCATCTTCGTCGACGAGGTCGACGAGGTGCCCGAGGGATCGCACATCGTCTTCAGCGCGCACGGCGTCTCGCCGGCCGTCGTCCAGGGCGCGGCCGACCGCGGTCTCCAGGCGATCGACGCGACCTGCCCCCTGGTGACGAAGGTGCACCGCGAGGCCGTCCGCTTCGCGCGCGACGACTTCGAGATCCTCCTCATCGGCCACGAGGGCCACGAAGAGGTCGAGGGCACCGCGGGCGAGGCTCCCGATCACGTCACCCTCGTCGGCAGCCCCGACGACGTGCCGAACATCGTCGTGAAGGACCCGGACAAGGTCGTCTGGCTCTCGCAGACGACGCTCTCGGTCGACGAGACGATGGAGACGGTGCGCCGTCTCCGCGAGCGCTTCCCCAACCTGCAGGACCCGCCGAGCGACGACATCTGCTACGCCACGCAGAACCGCCAGGTCGCGATCAAGAAGGTCGCCGCGGGCGCCGAGCTGGTCATCGTCGTCGGCTCCGCGAACTCCTCCAACTCCGTGCGCCTCGTCGAGGTCGCCCTCGAGTACGGCGCGAAGGCCGCCTACCGGGTCGACTACGCGAGCGAGATCAAGCAGGAGTGGCTCGAGGGCATCCGCACCGTCGGCGTCACCAGCGGCGCCTCGGTGCCCGAGGTGCTCGTCCAGGAGGTCCTCGACGACCTCGCCGCCGCCGGGTACGGCGACGTCGAGGAGGTCAAGACGGCGGAGGAGGACCTGATGTTCTCGCTCCCCAAGGAGCTGCGCAAGGACGTCGCCGGCAAGCGCGACGCCCGTGGCGTCGGTGGACGCATCAGCGCGGGAGCGGGCGCCTAGAGCGTTCCGGCCCGGACACGGAAGAGGCCGCCCTCCCTCGGGAGCGGCGGCCTCTTCCGTGTGCGGTGGAACGGGGATCGACGCTAGACGTCGGTGCCGGCGCCGCTCTGCGAGCCCGACATGCGCGTGACGTACTCCGCGAACGTCGGGTCGCCCAGGATGGCGATCGCCGCGACGATCAGGGAGAGCAGCACGGTCGCCGCGATCCCGAGGATCGGGACGAGCACGGCGCGCTTGCCGGCGCGGAGCCGCCGGATCGAGATCCACACCGCGAAGGCGACGATCAGCGACTGCGCGAGCGCCACCACGACGCCGAGGATCCGTGCGAGCTCCGGCGACGCGTAGGTGCCGATGCCCTGGGAGCGGTAGAGCTCCTGGAGGGTCGTCGCGAAGCTCGAGGGATCGAGCAGCGTCGGCACGGCGAAGAACACGCCGAGCGCGAGCAGCACGATCGTGAGCAGGCGGTCGACGGGATGCGCGACGGGCTTCGCGGCCGGAGCGGTCGCGGGCCTCGGATCGGTCTCCGACCCCCTCGGGTCGGGGACGACCACGGCATCCTCCGGCGGCTGCCACGACCAGCCGGGCGGCGCGTACTCGCCGTACTGCGGCTCCGGACGCCTGTCGCCCGGCTGATCGTGTGCGTTCGTCACGGAGCGGTGCCCTACTTCCCGGAGTTCCCGGCCGAGCCGAGCTGACGGGTCGCCTCGGCGACGCGCGCGGCCATCGCGGTCTCGGCGATCTTGCCCCACGAGCGCGGGTCGTAGACCTTCTTGTTGCCGACCTCGCCGTCGACCTTGAGGAAGCCGTCGTAGTTCTTCAGCACGGTGTCCGCGACGGAGCGGCTGAACGCGTACTGCGTGTCGGTGTCGATGTTCATCTTGACGACGCCGTTGCGGACCGCCTCGGCGATCTCCTCGTCGGTCGAGCCCGAGCCGCCGTGGAAGACGAGATCGAGGGGGAGCGCGCCGGTGCCGTACTTCGCCTGCAGGCCGTCCTGGATCTCGCGGAGCAGCTCCGGGCGCAGTCGGACGTTGCCCGGCTTGTAGACGCCGTGGACGTTGCCGAAGGTGAGGGCGGCCATGTAGCGGCCCTGCTCGCCGAAGCCGAGGGCCTCGACGGTCGCGATCGCGTCGTCGAGCGTGGTGTAGAGGTGCTCGTTGATGTCGTGCGAGACGCCGTCCTCCTCGCCGCCGACGACGCCGATCTCGACCTCGAGGATGGCGTTGATGTTCTTGACGCGCGGGAGGATCTCCTTCGCGATGGCGAGGTTCTCGTCGAGCGGGATCGCGGAGCCGTCCCACATGTGCGACTGGAAGAGCGGCTCGCGACCGGCCTTGACCTCCTCCGCGGAGGCGGCGATCAGCGGGTAGACGAAGCCCTCGAGCGCGTTCTGCGGGCAGTGGTCGGTGTGGAGCGCGACCGTGACCGGGTAGTTCTTGGCGACCTCGGTCGCGAACCTCGCGAAGGCGATCGCGCCTGCCGCGCGGTTCTTCACGGTGTGGCCGGCGAAGTAGTCCGCGCCTCCGGTGGTGACCTGGATGATGCCGTCCGAGCCCGCCTCGGTGAGGCCCTGGAGGACCGCGTTGATCGTCTGCGACGACGAGACGTTGAACGCCGGGTAGGCGAAGCCGCCCGCCTTCGCCTTGTCGAGCATCTCTGCGTACTGGTCCGGGGTAGCGACGGGCATGGCATCTCCTTTGACGGATGAACGAAGGGGGGGGTCGGGCGAGGCCCGCGTCGCGGACGAGTCTAGCGAGGCGCCCCTCCGCGGTCCCTCCGCCCGTGGAGGGCCCTGGACTAGGCTTCGGGCAGGGATGGGGATCCGCTCCGCGGGTCCTGCGACGACGTGCACGAACTCGACGACGAAGGACTCCGCTCTGTGATCGACAACGACTCGCTCTACCTCCACCCCGACCGCAACCTCGGCATGGAGCTCGTCCGCGCCACCGAGGCCGCCGCGATCCGCGCCGTGCCCTTCATCGGCAAGGGCGACAAGAACGCCGCCGACGGCGCAGCGGTCGACGCCATGCGCACCTTCCTCGGGACCGTGAACTTCGACGGAGTCGTCGTGATCGGCGAGGGCGAGAAGGACAACGCGCCCATGCTCTTCAACGGCGAGCATGTCGGCAACGGCTCGGGGCCCGCCGCCGACATCGCCGTCGACCCGATCGACGGCACCTCGCTGACCGCGGCCGGGCGCCAGAACGCGCTCTCGATGATCGCCGTCGCCGACCGCGGCGCGATGTTCGACCCCTCCGCCGTGTTCTACATGGAGAAGATCGTCACCGGGCCCGAGGGCGTCGGGATCATCGACATCCAGCGCCCGATCGGCGAGAACATCCGCGCCCTGGCCCGCGCCAAGCGCAAGCCCGTCGAGGAGATGCGCATCGCGGTGCTGGACCGCCCGCGCCACGCTCAGCTGATCGAGGACATCCGCGCGGCCGGAGCCGGCACGCGCCTCCTGCTCGACGGCGACGTCGCGGGCGGCATCAACGCCGCTCGCCACGACTCCCGACTCGACATGTGCGTCGGCACCGGAGGCACGCCCGAGGGCATCATCACCGCCTGCGCCATCCGCGCGCTCGGCGGAGTGATCCAGGGCATCCTCCGCCCGAAGGACGACGACGAGCGCCAGCGCGCCATCGACGCCGGGCACGACCTCGATCGCGTCCTCCACGCCAACGACCTCGTCCGCAGCGACAACACCTACTTCGTCGCGACCGGAGTGACGAACGGCGGGCTCGTGAAGGGCGTGCGCAAGGAGGGCCACGTCATCACGACGGAGTCCATCGTGCTGCGCTCCCGCTCGGGCACCATCCGCCGCGTGACCGCCCAGCACCTCGCGGAGAAGTGGGTCTAGGCCGTCACGCTCTCTCAGAGACGCCGCACTGCTGCCGAGGCGCCGCTCCGCTGACGGCGCACTCGTCGAGTGCGGCGGCGTCTCGGCGTGCAGGACGCGGAAGGACACCGGCCTCGGTCACCGAGGCGAGCGGGCGGGGCCGCGGCGGGTCTCGAGACGCCTCGCGGGCGCTCCTTCGCCGAGCCGCGGAGGTGGAGCGCCGTCGCGAGCTGCGGTCGTCCGGGTGTCGAGCCGGATGGACGGCGCCGCTCGCGCCCGGCCTGCACGCCCGGTGCTCGCTCAGCGGGGACCCGGGACCCTACGCGCTCCGCTCGGACTCGTCGTCCGCGGCGAGCAGCTCGACGGCGGTGAGGCGGCGCGGCGAGGAGGCGACTCCTCCGACCGGGGCGATGACGCGCGACTCGTCGAGGGAGTCGAACTGGCGCGCGGTGACCAGCACGCGGCTCTCGAGCGAGCCGGCGAAGGCGTTGTAGGAGTCGACCGTCTTCTCGAGCGAGCGGCGCAGGCCCTCGGCGTGGTCGGCGAGGGTGCCGAGACGGGCGTAGAGCGTCTTGCCGAGGTCGAGCAGGCGCTTGGCGTCGTCGGTGAGCACGTCCTGCTGCCAGGTGTAGGCGACGGTCTTCAGCACCGACCACAGGGTCACGGGCGAGGCGAGGGCGACGCGCTTGCGGAACGCGTACTCGAGCAGGCTCGGGTCGGCGTCGAGCGCGCTCGCGAGCAGCGGCTCGCTCGGCACGAACGCGATGACGAACTCGGGGCTCGCCGGGAGCCCGGTCCAGTAGGAGCGGGCGGCCAGCGCGTCCACGTGGCCGCGGAGGGCGCGGACGTGCGCGCGCAGGAGCCCCGCGCGCCGCGCCTCCTCCTCTCCGCCGGCGCCCGCGGGGATCGCGCTCGCCTCCAGGTACGCGTCGAACGGCACCTTGGCGTCCACCGCGATCGCCTTGCCGCCGGGCAGGCGGACCACCATGTCGGCGCGGCCGCGGCCCGCCTCGCCCTCGAGGCCGAACTGCACGTCGAAGTCGACCCGCTGGGTGAGCCCGGCGGCCTCGACGACGTTCCGCAGCTGCGTCTCGCCCCAGGCGCCGCGGCTCGTGGTGGAGCGGAGCGCGGACGCGAGGGTCTCGGTCGTCGAGCGCAGCTGCTCGCCCGCCGCCCGCTGCCCCTCGAGCTGCTCGGTGATCGCCCCGAACTGGGCGGCGCGCTCGCGCTCGAGCCGGCCGACCGCCTCCTGCATGCCGCGCAGGCTCTCGGCGACGGGGGAGAGGGTCTGCAGGATGCGCGCGTCGTGCCGCTCGCGCTCGGCGACGACGCGCAGCTGCTCCTGGAGCTCGCGGATCTGGTCGCGGGCGGAGCCGAGGTGCTCGCGGTGCTGCTCGACGACGGCCTCGTGCCGCTCCTCCAGGCCCTCCGCGCGGGCGCGGGCCGTCGCGAGGTCGAGGGCGAGGGCGGCGTCGGGCGTGCGGGAGCGGGCGAGGAGGACGGCCACGACTCCCGCGAGGAGCGCGCCGACCACCAGGCCGAGGACGAAGGAGAGATCCATGCCGCCGATGACACCACGCACCTCCGACATCGATCGATCGACGCGCCACGACCACCGAACGAGGGCCAGGACGCCCTGCGACCGCCTCGTAGACTTCGCGATCATGGGGAATCACCACCGCTCATCGCGCCTGCTCACGGCCGCGCTCGCTCTCGCCGTCGGGCTCGGCACCGCCCTCGTCCCGATCACCTCCGCCTCCGCCGCCGAGGACGCGCCGTCGACCGTCTCGGTCGAGACCGGCGCTCTCGACGCGTCCCTCGACCGCGCCGACCTCGGCGTCCCGGACCAGTCGACGCAGTACAGCGCCGAGGAGACGAAGAGCTTCCGCGCCGGCTTCATCGTCAGCGACGCCCAGTTCTTCGACGGCGACGCGCTGAGCACCGGTCAGGTGCAGTCGCTCCTGAACGAGAAGGGCAGCCGGTGCTCCACCGCCGGCACCGCCCCCTGCCTCAAGAACTTCTCGCAGGCGACGCCGTCCAAGGCGGCGGACGCGATGTGCAGCGCCTACCAGGGCTCCGGCAGCGAGTCGTCGGCCTCGATCTTCACGCGCGTCGGCCTGGCCTGCGGCATCAACCCGCTCGCCCTGGTCGTGCTCGTGCAGAAGGAGCGGAGCCTCGTCACCGACACGACGCCGAGCCCCGAGGACTACGCCAAGGCGACCGGCTACAACTGCCCGGACACCGCGGCGTGCGACCCCGGCTCGGCGGGCTTCTTCACGCAGGTCTACAGCGCGGCCCGCCAGTTCAAGCGCTACGCCAACCCGCCCGGCTCCGGCTCGAACTTCACCACCTACGCTCCGGGCACGACGCCGAACGTCGCCTACTACCCGAGCACCGCGTGCGGCTCCTCGCCGGTCACCATCCGCAACCAGGCCACGGCCGACCTCTACTACTACACGCCGTACCAGCCCAACGACTACGCGCTCACCGGCTCCGGCAACGCGGCCTGCGCGACATACGGCAACATCAACTTCTGGTACCTCTTCAGCGACTGGAACCCGAACGGCACCCTGGCCAACGCCGGGATCGCCCCCGCGGGACGCGTCGACGCCCCGCGCATCTCGGGCAGCACGCTGAGCGTGTCCGGCTGGGCCGTCGACCCGACGACGCAGCAGGCCGCGCTGACCACGACGGTCACGGTGACCGGCCCCGACGGCACCCGCACGGTCCGCACGCAGACCGCGAACGGCGACCGCGGCGACATCCCGGGCGAGTACTCCGTCGCCGGCCGCGCCCACGGCTTCGGCGCCACCACGCCCGTCTCGGCACCCGGCACCTACCAGGTCTGCGTCTCCGCCGACTCCGTCGACTGGAACCGCTGGGTCGGGACGGGCGACTCCCGGGGCCCCGGCCGGAAGGATCTCGGCTGCTCGTCCGTGAGCACGTCGGCCGGGATCGACGTCTTGCGTCTGGCCGGCACCGACCGCCAGGGCACCGCCGTCGCGATCTCGAAGGCCGTCTTCGGCCCGAACGTCCCCGTCGTCTACATCGCGACCGGCGCGAACTTCCCCGACGCGCTGAGCGCCGCCCCGGTCGCGGCCAAGCAGAAGGGTCCGCTGCTCCTGGTCGACCGCGACTCGATGTCGCAGCCCGTTCGCGACGAGCTCAGCCGGCTCAAGCCGGCGAGGATCGTCGTGGTCGGCTCCGCACTGAGCGTCGGCGACGGCCTGCTGAACCAGCTGAGGTCCTACTCGCCGACGGTGGACCGCATCGGAGGGAAGGACCGCTACGACACGTCCAGGCTCATCATCCAGAGCGCGTTCCCGAGCGGCTCGTCGCGCGCCTGGCTCGCCACGGGCGAGAAGTTCCCCGACGCGCTCGGCGCGAGCGCCGCGGCCGGCTCCGTCGACGCACCCGTCGTCCTCGTGAACGGCACCGGCAGCACGGCCGACGCCGTGACGAAGGGCATCCTCTCGAAGCTCAAGGTGCAGAACCTCACCATCGCGGGCAGCTCCCTGTCGGTGAGCGAGGGGATCAAGAACTCGCTTCCGGTGCCGACGATCACCCGCATCGGCGGAGTCGACCGCTACGACACATCGGAGCAGCTGAACCGGGCCGCCTTCTCGAGGGCCGAGACCGTGTTCCTGGCGACGGGCGAGAACTTTCCCGACGCCCTCGCCGGAGCCACGGCGGCGGGCTACTCGAACAGCCCGCTGTTCGCCGTGCCGACGACCTGCGTGCCCCGCGCCGTCCTGACCGACATCGCGAAGTCGGGAGCTCAGCGGGTCGTCCTCCTCGGCGGTCCCACCACCCTCTCGGAGGACGTCGCGCGGCTCACCCCCTGCGGCTGATCGCCCGCGACCCCGCCACTAGCGTGGAGGGATGACCCCGACCGCACCGTCCCCGACCGGCCTCCGACGCCGGCGGGGCGGTGCGGTCGTCGTCGTCGCGGCGCTGGTGGCACTCCTGCTGGGAGGCTCCGTCGACGGCACGCGCCTCGCAGCGGTGCCGTCCGAGCCGCAGACCGTCCGGCTGTGGACCTTCCTCCAGCCGGGCCCCGTCGCGGCCGACTTCGACCCGGGCGACCTGATCTCCGACGAGGTCTTCTTCGCCGGCGACGCGCTCGGACCGCTCACGGTGCAGGCGTTCCTCGACGCCCGCGTCCCCGACTGCGCGGGCGGGCCGGTGCCGTGCCTGCGCGACTACGCCGAGGACACCGCGGCGATCACGGCCGACGAGCAGTGCGATGCGCTGCCCGCCGGACGCGACGTCCCGGCCGCGGAGATCATCACCTCGGTCGCCGGCGCGTGCGGCGTGAATCCGGCCGTCCTCCTGGTGCTGCTGCAGAAGGAGCAGTCGCTCGTGACCGATCCGGAGCCGAGCGAGCGGCAGTTCCGCAGCGCCACGGGCTACGGCTGCCCGGACACCGCGGACTGCGACACGGACTCCTACGGCTTCGCCGCGCAGGTGTACGGAGCGGCGTGGCAGTTCCAGCGCTACCGGAATCCGGACTCGAGCTTCGACTGGTACCCGGTCGGCGCGGCCGGCGACGTCCGCTACTCCCCGGACGAGTCCTGCGGTACCGCCCCGGTGACGATCGCCAACGCGGCCACGGCGGGTCTCTACTACTACACGCCGTACCAGCCGAATGCGGCGGCGCTCGCGAACCTCTACGGCGAGGGCGACGACTGCTCGGCCTACGGGAACCGGAACTTCTGGCGCATCTTCAGCACCTGGTTCGGCGACCCCCGCGGCTGAGCCGATCGTCTCGAGCCGGCTCGGCATGACGGACGTCAGGCGGCGACGGGGGCCTTCGGGCGCAGGCGCTTCACGGAGACGCCGGCCAGCTCGCCGAGCTCGGCCATGCTCGCGGCGCCGTGCCGCCGGGCCGCGTGCACGACGATCGCGGCGCACGCCTCGGCGTCGGCCGACGCGTCGTGGTGGCGGAAGTCCTCGAAGCCCGCTGCCATGGCGACGACGGGGAGGCGGTAGGAGTCGAGCTCGTACGTCTTGCGGGCGAGCTGCAGCGAGCAGAGGTAGTCGTACTCGGGGTGCTCGAGGGAGGTCGCCGCGCAGGCTGCGCGGATGACGCCCATGTCGAAGCCGGCGTTGTGCGCGACGAACACGTCCTCGCCGGCGAAGGCCGCCAGGTCGGCGAACTGGTCGACCCAGGAGGCGGCGGCGTGCACGTCGTGCTTGCGGATGCCGTGGATCCGCGTGTTCCACTCGAGGAAGTCGTCGTACCCCAACGGCGGGCGGATGAGCCAGCCGGCGCGGTCGACGACGCGGCCGTCGCGGACCTTCACGAGCCCGACGGAGCAGGCGGAGGCCCCGTGCGAGTTGGCGGTCTCGAAGTCGATGGCGGTGAAGTCGATGGGCACGCTCCAGCCTCTCACGCACCTCCGACGCCGCAGGGAGCGTCGCGCGCGCGTCGCCACGAGCGGGCGGGAGCACCCGCCGGCCGCGGGCGGGCGCCTCCCGTTCCTCCGCGCCCCGCCCGCCCGGCCCTTCCGCCGCCACGCCGTAGGATGGATGCCCGTGGCTCTCACTATCGCAATCGTCGGTCTCCCCAACGTCGGCAAGTCGACGCTCTTCAACGCACTGACCAAGAACACGGTGCTCGCGGCGAACTACCCGTTCGCGACGATCGAGCCGAACGTGGGTGTGGTGAACCTGCCCGACTCCCGCCTCGAGGTGCTCGCCGGGATCTTCGGCTCCGAGCGCATCCTCCCGGCGCCCGTCTCCTTCGTCGACATCGCCGGCATCGTGCGCGGCGCGTCCGAGGGCGAGGGCCTGGGCAACAAGTTCCTCGCGAACATCCGCGAGGCCGACGCCATCGCGCAGGTCATCCGCGGCTTCGAGGACTCCGACGTCGTCCACGTCGACGGCAAGGTCGACGCCGCCAGCGACATGGAGACGATCAACACCGAACTGGTCCTCGCCGATCTCCAGACCCTCGAGAAGGCCGAGGCCCGCTACGAGAAGGAGCTCAAGGGCAGGAAGATCGAGCCGATCGTGGTCGAGACCGCGAAGAAGGCGCGCGAGTTCCTCGACCAGGGCAAGCCGCTGTCGGCCTCCTCGATCGATCTGGAGCCGATCCGCGAGCTGGGCCTGCTGACCGCCAAGCCGTTCATCTACGTCTTCAACGTCGACGAGGCCGTGCTGACCGACGACGCCCGGAAGGCCGAGCTCGCGGCCCTGGTCGCGCCGGCGAAGGCGATCTTCCTCGACGCGAAGATCGAGTCCGAGCTGATCGACCTCGACGAGGCCGACGCCGCCGAGATGCTCGAGTCGACCGGCCAGACGGAGTCGGGCCTCAACCAGCTCGCGACCATCGGCTTCGACACCCTGGGCCTCCAGACGTACCTCACGGCCGGCCCGAAGGAGACGCGCGCCTGGACCATCGGGAAGGGCTGGACCGCGCCCCAGGCCGCCGGTGTGATCCATACCGACTTCCAGAAGGGCTTCATCAAGGCCGAGATCATCTCGTTCGACGACCTCGTCGAGACCGGCTCCATCGCCGAGGCCCGCGCGAAGGGCAAGGCCCGCATCGAGGGCAAGGACTATGTCATGCAAGACGGCGACGTCGTGGAGTTCCGCTTCAACGTGTAAGACGGCCGCGCTCGGCTCGAGGCGCCCGGTTCGCTCGGATCCCCGGATCCGCGAGCCGGGCGCTTCTGCGCGGAGGTGCGGGATCGCCGACCCCGGGAGTCCGACACGAGGCCGGTCACATCCCCGGACGTCCGCCCCGCCCCGTCAGTTCAGCACGTCCCCGATCAGCCAGCTCGACAGCCCGACGAGGGTGCAGACGCCGACGACCACCCAGGCGACGGTCAGGCGGACCGAGCGGGAGACCGCCTCCGAGCTGCGGGGAGTGGGACGCAGCGGCGCCGTGTACGCGGGCGGGACGGAGTAGGTCCGGGCCGGCGGGAGGAGTCGGGGGAGAGTGACCGGACGGCCGTCGACCCACTCGGCGGGCAGCTCCGCGGCCTTCGCGGCCTGCAGCGTGAGCTCGACCTTCAGCGGGGATCCGCGGAGGGAGGCGTAGGCGGCGGCGGTGAGGCCGAGGCTCGCGAGGTGGCGGAGGGTCGGGGCGAAATCCGCCGAGAGGGTCGGGGAGAGCTCGCCCACCCGCTCGCCGTCGAGACGGAGCTCGACGAGGTCGCCGGCCGGGTGCAGGGTCACCAGCAGCAGGCCGCGACCGCTCGCCGGAACGACCGTCGAGAGGCGGGCGAAGTGCTCGTCCTCGCGCAGGATCGGCAGGCCCCGCGACCAGGGGAGGATCGAGTGGCGCTCGACGGGCGGCTCGTTGAGCGGCACGAGCAGCTCGGGGGCGACCAGGGCGACGCGGAGGACGGCCCGCAGGCCCTCCTCGCCGCGCTCGACCCGGAGGCGCGCGGTCGTGACCGGGACGGCTCCGCTCGCCACGACCCGGTCGAGAGCGGCCCGGTGGGCGGAGGCGTTCGGCAGGTAGCCGAGGACGCGGCCGCCGACCCGGACCGAGACGGCGTCGAGGCCGGTGGGGTGGTCGGGCTCGGGGATCAGGTCGACCTCGAGGGTCCGCTCGTCGATCTCGCCCTGCTCGAGCGTGCGGCCGATCAGATCGGCGATCTCCTCGATCCGCTCGGCCTCGGCGAGGGCGTCGACGCTCGGGGCGCCGTCGGCGTTCGGGAGGCGGTAGACGACGCGCTCCGTGACGGGGGTGACGGGTGCGTCCCGCACCACCGCGGCACTGTCCTGCGCGGAGCGGCGCGCCTCGGTGAACCGCTTGCCGTTCCACCAGCGCATCTCGGCCGCATCGGCCTCGTCGCGGTACCAGCCCGCCGGCGCACCCTCGTCCATCGACCCCCCCCGTTCCTCCGGCGAACGAGTCTACGAGGAGGGCGGGAGCGTCAGAGACCCGGGTCCGTGGCGGCGGGATCCTCGGGGGCGAGCGCGGCCGCGGGCTCTCCCGAAGCGGGGCCGCTCCACGCACCGGACTCGTGCGCCCGAGGGCCGGCGATCCACTCCAGAGCCTCGCGGACGAGCATCCGGACGTGACGCGCGTGGCCGATGGTGACGGGGGCGGGATCCTCGAGGACCTCGAGCAGGCGGTGCAGCACGGCACGGCTCTGCAGTCGTGTCATGGGCCTCACGGTAGGGGCCCGGTCGCTCGGACGGTAGTGCCGATCCGCGACAGCGCACCCGTCTAGGCTCGCCACATGACTCGTCTCGACGGTGCCGTCGTCCTCGTCCTCGGAGCCTCGGGCGGCCTCGGCCGCCTCCTGGCCGATTCGCTGGAGGCGCGCGGTGCCGTCGCGGTGCGCTCGGGGCGCGACTCCGCGGCGCTCGGCGAGGCACCCCTGGTCGCCGACCTGCGCGGGGAGGACGAGCCCCGGCGCGTGGTCGCCGAGGTGCTCGAGCGGCACGGGCGCCTCGACGGCGTCGTCGTGGCCGCGGGCGTCGTGGCCTTCGGGCCCTCCGCCGAGCTCGATCCGGCCGTTCTGGAGGAGCTCGTCGAGGTGAACGCGCTGGCGCCGATCCGGGTGCTGACCGCCGCGCTGCCGTCGCTCGTCGCGTCGGCGGGCGAGGGGCGCGAGCCGTTCGCGCTGACCATCAGCGGCGTGGTGGCGGAGGCTCCGACCGCGGGACTCGCCGCGTACTCCGCCTCGAAGGCGGCACTGCACTCCTTCGTGAAGGCCTCGGCCCGCGAGTACAAGCGGGCGGGCGTCCTCCTGCTCGACGCGCGCCCCGGCCACACCGAGACCGAGCTGTCCCAACACCCGCTCGCGGGAGACGCGCCCCGCTTCGGCGCGGGTCTGGCGCCGCAGGACGTGGTCGACCGGCTGCTCGACGCGGTCGAGGACGGCGAGACCGACCTGCCTCCTGCGGCGTTCCCCGGCTGACGCCGTCCCGAGACGAGGCGGAGCCGGTCGATCCTCGCGGGAACGCACCGGATCGAGCACTGCAGCCTCGGTCGCGTACAGCCGTCGTGGTCAGCCTGCGCGTCCGGCGGCCGGGTCCGCTATCGGCGCGGCAGCCCGTCCGACCGTCCTCCCCGCAGACGCGGGGATACCCGCCGTTCACCGGAGCGTTGCACGGGCGCACTAGCGTCCCTCCGTGCCCGACACCGCCGATGACGCCCTCCGTCCCACTCCCGAGCTGCTCCGCACGCTCACGCCCGCCGACGCGCGGGACCTCGTCGTGCTGGACGAGGACGACGACGATCCGGTGCTCCTGCGCCGCGACGGCACGCAGATCGACACCTGGCGCGAGGGCTACCCCTACGACGAGCGGATGTCGCGCGAGGAGTACGAGGCGGGCAAGCGCCTCCTCCAGATCGAGCTGCTGAAGCTGCAGAACTGGATCAAGAAGCACGGGCGCCGACTCGTGGTCGTGTTCGAGGGGCGCGACGCCGCGGGCAAGGGCGGCACCATCAAGCGCTTCACCGAGCACCTCAACCCGCGCGGAGCCCGCGTGGTCGCGCTCGAGAAGCCGACCGAGCGCGAGGCCGGTCAGTGGTACTTCCAGCGCTACGTCTCGCACCTGCCGGCCGCCGGCGAGATCGTCCTCTTCGACCGCTCCTGGTACAACCGGGCCGGCGTGGAGCGCGTGATGGGCTTCTGCACGCCGGCGCAGTACGACGAGTTCATCCGCCAGACGCCGCTGTTCGAGCGGATGCTCGTCGGCGACGGCATCGACCTGGTGAAGCTGTGGTTCTCGGTCTCGGCGGAGGAGCAGCGCACCCGGTTCACGATCCGCATGATCGACCCCGTGCGCCAGTGGAAGCTCTCGCCGATGGACCTCGCCTCGCTCGACAAGTGGGGAGACTACACCGCGGCCAAGGAGGCGATGATGGCGGCGACCGACACCGCCGACGCTCCCTGGACCATCGTGAAGAGCAACGACAAGAAGCGCGCCCGGCTCGAGGCCATGCGCTACGTCCTGAGCCTCTACGACTACGACGGACGCGACGAGGAGGTCGTGGGCCCGCTGGGTCCGGACCCGCTGATCGTCGGATCGGCCGCGGACGTGTACGAGCGCGGCGAGCACGCCGCGACGAGCTGACCGGGGGGACGGACATGGGGGAGTCGGGGATCGGCGCGGAGCTGCCGGGGGTGCACCTGCGCTGGCTGGCGCTCGACGAGCAGACGCTGGACGCCGAGCGGCTGCTGCCGCTGCTGAGCGACGAGGAGCGCGAGCGCTACGCCGGCACGGTCGCCGCGTCGGCGGCCGAGCGCTTCGTCTTCGGGCGGGTGCTCCTGCGGATGCTCGCGGCCGAGCTCACGGGGACGCGCGCGTCGGAGGTCCGGGTCGTCGCGTGCTGCCCTCGCTGCGGGGGCGCGCACGGCCGGCCGCGGCTGGAGGGACGCGGGATCGCGCTCGAGCTGCTGTCGGTGAGCATCGCGCACTGCGCGGGCGCCGTCGTGGTCGCGGTGAGCAGCGCCGGTGCGGTCGGCGTCGATGTGGAGCCGACGCTGGGCACGCCCGAGCGCGGGGAGCGGATCACGCGCATCGCCGGGGCGCCCTTCGCCACGGGCGGGATGCGCCCCGCCGACCCCGTCCTGCACTGGACCCGGATCGAGGCCGCGCTGAAGGCGGACGGCCGCGGGCTCGAGCTCGACCCGCGCCGGGTGCACGTGCACGAGTCGCACCACGCGGCGGAGGCGCGGATCGACGGCGTCCGCTTCCGGCTGGCCGAGCCGCAGCTGGACCCCGCGCTGCGGGTCAGCGTCGCCCTCGGACCGATGGGGGACGCGGGCGCCGGGCCCATCATCGGCTGGCGGCGCGAGCACGGCGACGCGCTCGCGGACTCGCTGGTGTCAGCGCCGGGACGGTAGCGGCGGCAGCTCCTCGTCGAGGAGCCAGGTGTCGAGCAGGTCGTCCACGCCCTCGCCGAGGACCTCGGTGCAGAGCTCGCGGAACTCCTCGTCGGTGACGGCGGCGGAGGAGTAGCGGGACGTCCACTCCCGCAGCAGCCGGAGGAAGGGCTCGTCGCCGACGGTGAGCCGCAGCGCGTGCAGGGTGAGCGCGCCGCGCTTGTAGACGCGGTCGTCGAAGAGCGCGACCGGCCCCGGATCGGCGAGCACGAGATCCTGCGCCGCATCCCGCAGCACCGCGTGGTGGCGGCGGGCGCAGGCGTCGGCGGTGGCGCGGCCCGACTCCTCCGACCACAGCCACTCCGCGTAGCAGGCGAACCCCTCGTTGAGCCAGATGTGGCGCCACCGGGCGATGCCCACGCTGTTGCCGAACCACTGGTGCGCGAGCTCGTGCGCGATGAGGCGCTCCGAGCCGCCGCGGCCGTCGGCGTGGTTGGCGCCGAACACCGCCATCGCCTGCGCCTCGAGCGGGATCTCCAGCTCGTCCGCCGTGACGACGACGCAGTAGCGGGCGAAGGGGTAGGGCCCGAACAGCCGCGTGAACAGGGCGAGCATGCGCTCGAGCGGAGCGAAGTCGTGCGCGACCCGAGCGGCCAGGGCGGCGGGGCGGGCGAGGGTCACCGCGACGCCGGCGAGCACGCACTCCTCGATCGCGTAGCGGCCGATCTGCACCGAGGCGAGGTACGCGGCGCTGGGCTCGCGCTGCTCGTAGAGCCAGGTGCGGCGGCCGGAGCGGGCGCTCGAGTCGATGAGCACCCCGTTCGCGAGCACGGCGTAGCCCTCCTCGGCGGTGACGCGCAGGCGGTACGGAGCCTTCTCGGCGACGTCGTCGTTGCAGGGGAACCAGGTGGAGGAGCCGGAGGGCTGCGAGGCGACGAGCACCCCGTCCTCCAGCTCCTCCCAGCCGAGCTCGCCCCAGTGGGTGGCGCGGGGGGCGGGGTGGCCGCTGTACTCGATCTCGACGTCGACGCTCTCGCCGGCGGCCAGCGGCTCGGCGGGGGACACCCGCAGCTTGTGCGGCGCCTGCTCGTGGCGGGCGCGGCGTCCGTCGATCCGGACGCGGGCCACGCGGAGCCGGGAGAGGTCGAGGGAGAACCGCCGGAGCGACTGCAGCGCGACGATCCGCAGCACGGCCCGGCCGGTCAGGCGGTTCGAGGCGACGCGGTAGTCGAGGTCGAGGTCGTAGGACTCGACGCGGTAGCCGGTGTTCCCGATGCCGGGGACGTAGGGGTCGCCGGCGGTCTCGAGCCCGGTCAGCGCGGGGCTCACGCGACGGGCGCGTGGTAGTCGGCGACGCGCACCTCGCGCCACGGGCCGATCGGGTTGCCGCTCCAGCGGCTGCCCGCGGGCACGAGCTCCCCCCGCATCACGAGCGAGGCCGGGCCGACCGTGCCGTGCTCGGCGATCCGCGCGGCGGGGAGGATCACGCTGTGCGGGCCCAGGGTGGCGCCGGCGTCGAGGCTCACGAGATCCATGCTCATGATTCGATCATGGAACAGGTGCGTCTGCACGACGCAGCCCCGGTTCACGGTCGCTCCGTCGCCGAGCGAGATCAGATCGGCCTCGGGGAGCCAGTAGCTCTCGCACCAGACGCCGCGTCCGATCCGGGCGCCGAGGCTCCGCAGCCACCAGACCAGCGCCGGAGTGCCCGCGGCGGCGTGGGCGAACCAGGGCGCGGCGACCATCTCGGTGAAGGCGTCGGCCAGCTCGCTCCGCCAGACGAACGAGGACCACAGCGGCTGCTCGCTCGGCTCGACCCGCTGGATCAGGATCCACTTCGCGGCGGTGGAGACGGCCGCGGCGACCGCCCCGGCGGCCAGCAGCACGACGCCTCCCACGAGCGCGGCGAGCACCGCCCCGAGCGTCTGGATCAGCGCGAGCAGTCCGGCGACCACGCCGAGGCCGATCGCGACCGAGACGACCACCGGGACGAAGCGGCCGAGCTCCCACGCGATGCGGGCCGCGCGGAGTCGGCGGGCCGGGCGGAAGGTGCGCGCCGACTCCGCCTCGACGACGGTGCGCCGCAGCCGCACGGGCGGTGAGCCGAGCCACGACGAGCCCGCCTTCGACTTCCGGGGCGCGGAGGAGAGGACGGCGACGAGTCCGCCGGCGGGCACGGTGTGACCGGGAGCCGCCATGCCGGAGTTGCCGAGGAACGCGCGCTCGCCGATCTCGGCGCGGGCGAGCCGCATCCAGCCGCCGCCGAGCGCGTAGGAGGCGACGAGCGTGTCGTCGGCGAGGAACGCGCCGTCGCGGATGGTCGTCATCGCGGGCAGGAGCAGCACCGTCGAGGCCTCGACGTCGCGTCCGACCTTCGCGCCGAGGAGCCGCAGCCAGACCGGGGTGAACAGGCCCGAGTAGAGCGGGAAGAGCAGGACCCGCGCGGAGTCGAGCAGCCGCTCCGTCGACCAGACCTGCCAGCCGATCCGACCGCGCACGGGGTGGGTGCCCGGCTCGACGCCCCGGCCGAGCAGGCGCACCAGGACGACGACGAGGGCGGCGAGGACGACTCCGGAGACGGCGACGGCGGGCACGAGGGCGGCGAGAGCGGGCCCGAGCGCGGCGCCGAGGCCGGCCGAGCCGCGCACGGCGGCGGCCACGACGGCGAGCCCGGCCGCGAGGGCGAGGACCGGGACCGCTGCGAGGCCGACCGCGGACGCTCCGTACGCCCAGACCCAGCCCGGGCGGCGCGCCGGGCGCTCCGAGGGGAACCCGGCGTTCGCCCTGCCGAGCCGCTGGGCGGGGGATCCTCCCCAGCGCTGCCCGGCCGGCACCCGCCCGAAGACGGCCGATCCCGGCTCGATCTGCGCGTGCTTGCCGATCCGGGCGCCGGGGAGGAGCGTGCTGCGCGCGCCCACCGTGCTGCCCGCGCCGACCCGGACGGCGCCGACGCGCAGGACGTCGCCGTCGATCCAGTAGCCGGAGAGGTCGACCTCGGGCTCGATCGCGGCGCCGCGCCCGAGCGTGAGCATCCCAGTCAGCGGAGGGAGGGAGTGCAGGTCGACGTCGTCGGCGATGCGGGCACCGAGCGCGCGGGCGTAGTAGGCGACCCAGGGCGCGCCCGCCAGGCTCACGGCCTTGAGCTGGAACGCGATCTGCTCGGCCAGCCAGAGCCGGAGGTGCACGCTCCCGCCGCGCGGGTGGTCTCCGGCTCGGATCCCGCGCAGCAGGGTGCGCGCGGCGAGGACGGTGAGCCCCATCCGCCCGAACGGCGTGAGGAAGAGCGCGAACGCGGGGATCAGCGCGGCGAGCGGAGCGGTGGGCAGCCAGCCGAACCCCGGCACCAGGTCGAGCACCGCGGTGACGGTGAGGATCGCAGTGACCCAGCGGGCGCTGCCGAGCACGAGCAGCGGTGCGCCGAGGAGGGTCTGCAGCACGCGCATCCTGAGGGGGACCGGCGCGATGCGGTGAGCGGACACCTCCGCAGTGCCGGTCGAGCGGCTCTGGATCTCGGCGGCCATCGCCGCGAGACGCGGGTGGGCGTAGACGTCGGCGACCGTGAACTCGGGGTCGCGCTCGCGGATCCGCGCGACCAGCTGGGCGGCGGCGAGGGAGCCGCCGCCGAGGTCGAAGAAGTTCGCCCGCTCGTCGACCGGCACGCCGAGCACGTCGCGCCAGAGGGCGGCGAGCCACGCCTCCTCGGGGTCGAGGGAGGCGTCCTCGGTCGTGCCCACGGCGAGCGGCCAGGGGAGTGCGGCGCGGTCGACCTTGCCGGAGACGCGGGTCGGCAGCTCCTCGACCACGGCCAGCAGCGGCACGAGGGATGCGGGCAGCTCCTCACGCAGGCGGGCGAGCGCCGCGTCGCGGTCGAGCTCCCGGCCGCCGGCGAGGGCCAGGTAGCCGACGAGGACCTGGTTGCCGGCCGCCGTGGTGCGGACCGCGGCCGCCGCCCCCGAGACTCCGGGGAGCGCCTGCAGCGCCGCCTCGACCTCGCCGAGCTCGATCCGCCGACCGCCGAGCTTCACCTGGTCGTCCGCGCGCCCCTGGAAGATCAGGCCGGCGCTCTCGAAGCGCACCAGGTCGCCGGAGCGGTAGGCCCGCTCCCAGCCCAGGAGCGGTGCCGGCGCGTACTTCTCGGCGTCCTTGACCGGGTCGAGGTAGCGCGCGAGCCCGGCCCCGCCGATGACCAGCTCGCCGACCTCGCCCTCGCCGACCCGCTGCCCGTCCGCGTCCACGACGGCGAGCCGCCAGCCGTCCAGCGGCAGCCCGATGCGCACCGGGGGAGGCCCGCCGAGGGGCGCGGCGCAGGCGACGACGGTGGCCTCGGTCGGCCCGTAGGTGTTCCAGACCTCGCGGCCCTCGACGGCCAGGCGCTCGCCGAGCTCCGGCGGGCACGCCTCGCCGCCGAAGATCAGCAGGCGGACGTTCTCGAGCGACTCCGCGGGCCAGAGCGCCGCGAGGGTCGGCACGGTCGAGACCACGGTGATGCCGTGCGTGGTCAGCCAGGGGCCGAGGTCCATGCCGCTGCGGACCAGCGAGCGGGGAGCGGGGACGAGGCAGGCGCCGTGCCGCCAGGCGAGCCACATCTCCTCGCAGGACGCGTCGAACGCGACCGAGAGACCGGCCAGCACCCGGTCCCCGGGGCCGAGCGGCTCCGCCTGGAGGAACAGGCGCGCCTCGGCGTCGACGAAGGCGGCGGCGGAGCGGTGGCTGACCGCCACTCCCTTGGGGGTTCCGGTGGAGCCGGAGGTGAAGATGATCCAGGCGTCGTCCTCGAGCGAGGGCGGCTGCAGCAGCGGGATCGACGCCGTGCTCGGGTGCGGCGCGCTCGCGGTGAACAGGCGCGCGGCCGGCTCGTCGGCGCCGGTGCGCTCGAAGCGGCCGGAGCCGGTGATCACGCCGCGGACGGCGGCCTCGCCGAAGACGAGGCGCGCCCGCTCCTCGGGGTCGTCCGCGTCCACCGGGACGTACGCGGCTCCCGCGGCGAGGACGGCCAGGATCGCGAGGTAGAGCTCGCGGGAGCCGCTGGGCATGCGGATCCCGACACGGTCGCCGCGTCGGACCCCGGCGGCGGTGAGCTCGCCCGCGAGCTGCACCGTGCGGGCCAGCAGCTCCCGGTAGCTGAGCGCGCCGGCCGGGTCCTCCAGGGCGGAGGCGTCCGGGTGGCGCTCCGCGGTGTCGCGGAGGACGTCGACCAGCGTGCGGGGAGGCGGGGTGGCCGCTCCGGCGTCGAGCACGTCCTGGGGGCCGGCCGTCTCGGTCACGTCTCGTCTCCGTCCCGGCCGCGCGATCGGGAGCGCGGCGGCCGGGGCGACACCGTAGGGAGGCGGAGTGACGCGGAGGTGAACAGGCGGGGTCGGCCCCCCCGGCTCAGTGCGCCATCGGGAGCGGCGCGTCCGACTCCGCCGGGCGGCGGACGAAGAACGCGGCCACGATCGCGACCGTCGCGATCGACGCGCCCCACAGGAACGCGGAGTGGATGCCGCCGGCGTAGGAGGCGACCTCGTCGGCGCCGCCCTGCGCGAGCTCCGCCGACCGGATCGAGAGGACGGTGACGAACAGCGCCGTGCCGGCCGCGCCGCCCAGCTGCTGCACGGTGCCGATGATGGCGCTGCCGTGGGAGTAGAGCGAGGGGCGCACCGAGCCGAGGCCGGCGGTGAACAGCGGCGTGAAGACGAAGGCGAGGCCCAGGCTGAGGGTGACGTGCAGCGAGAGGACGAACCAGGGCGACGAGTCCGCCGCGAGCAGGGTGTACCCCCACAGTGCGCCGGCGACGACGATCGAGCCGGGCACGAGCAGCACGCGCGGGCCGAAGCGGTCGTAGCCGCGGCCGACGAACGGCGCGAGCAGGCCCATCAGCAGGCCGCCGGGGAGCAGGAGCAGCCCGGTCTCCAGCGGAGTGAGGCCCAGCACGTTCTGCGTGTAGAGGGGCAGCAGGATCAGCGTGCCGAAGAGCGCCGACATGCTGACCGCCATCATCGCGATGACGATGGTGAAGTTCGCGGAGGAGAAGGTCCGGAGGTCCAGCAGGGCCCGGTCGGTGCGCTGCAGCAGCAGCTGGCGCGCGATGAAGCCCGCGAGGCCGAGGCCCGCGACGACGAACGGGATCCACGGCGCGACGACAGCGCCTCCGCCCTCGCCGAGGCTCGACAGGCCGTAGACGAGGCCGCCGAAGCCGAAGACCGAGAGGACGACCGAGAGCGAGTCGATCGGGATGGAGCGGGGCTCGGTGACGTTCTCGACCTTGCGCAGGCCCAGGAGAAGCGCGCCGATCGCGATCGGCAGCACGATCCAGAACATCCAGCGCCAGCCGAGGAAGTTGAGGATGACGCCCGAGATCGTCGGTCCGACGGCCGGAGCCACCGAGATGACGATCGAGATGTTGCCCATCATCCGGCCGCGGATCGCCGGGGGCACCAGCGTCATCACGGTCGTCATCAGCAGCGGCATCATGATGGCCGTGCCGCCGGCCTGCACCACGCGGGCCGCCAGGAGGACCGCGAAGGTCGGGGCGAGCGCGGCGGTGAGCGTGCCGAGGCTGAAGAGGATCATCGCGGCGGCGAAGAGCGTGCGGGTGTGCAGCCGCTGGATCAGGTAGCCCGTGATCGGGATGACGACGGCCATCGTGAGCATGAAGGCGGTCGAGAGCCACTGGCCCACGTGCGCCTCGACGTCGAAGTCGCGCATGAGGTCGGGCAGCGCCACGCTCATGATCGTCTCGTTGAGGATCACGACGAACGCCGACACCAGCAGGAGGCTGATGACCAGGCGGCTGCGCGGCTCGAGGGTCGTGGCGGCGGCGGGTGCGGCGGGCCGCGCGGCGGGAAGGGTGCTGCGCTCGGTCACAGGTGTTCTCCGGTCGTGAGGGGATCGGTGTGAGGGGCGCATCGACGGCTCGACTCGCGGGCGCGGATGCGGGGTACGGAGGGAGAACAGCGGCGGACGCCCCGGACATTCCCGATCGACGGGGATCCGCTGCGAGAGGTCTCAGGTGAGGACCGTGGAGAGCGCGGAGGACGCGGCCTCGGCCTCCTCGAGCGTGGCGCCCTCGCCGAAGCTGAACCGCACGGCGGTCCGGGCGACGTCGGGGTCGAGGCCGAGGGCCAGCAGCGCGGGCGAGGGCTCGTCGCGCCCGGCGGCGCACGCCGAGCCGCTCGAGACGACGACGCCGCGCTCCTCCAGCTCGAGGAGCGTCGACTCGCCGCTGCGCCCGGGGACGGCGTACGCGGCGATCGAGGGGAGCCGGTGCGCCGCGGAGCCCAGCGGCACGGCCCGGGGCGCCAGGGCCGCGACCCGCTCGGCGAACGCGTCCCGGACCGCTCCGACCCGCGCCGCGCGGTCCGGATCGAGCAGGCGCACCGCGGTGCCGAGCGCGACCGCGAAGGCCACGTTCTCGGTGCCCGAGCGCCGCTCCCGCTCCTGGCCGCCGCCGTGCAGCAGGGGCTCGAACGGGAGCCGGCTGCGCAGCAGCAGCGCCCCCACGCCCTTCGGCGCCCCGAGCTTGTGCCCCGAGACCGAGACCGCGTCGGCGCCCCAGCCCGCGACGTCCAGCCAGCCGGCGGCCTGGACGGCGTCCACGTGCAGCGGCACGCCGCGCGATCGGCAGAGCGCCGCGATCGCCGGAACGTCCTGCACCGTCCCGATCTCGTTGCTCGCCGCGAGCACCGAGACCAGCGCGGTGTCCGGCCGGACCAGCGCGGCGAGCGCGTCGAGGTCGAGCAGGCCGGTCGCGTCGACGGGGGCCGTCGACACCTCGAAGCCGTGCAGGCGCCGGAGGTGGTCGGCCGACTCGACGGTCGCCTCGTGCTCGAGCGCCGAGATCACCAGGTGCCGTCCGCGCGGCGATCCCAGCGCGAGGCCCTTGACCGCCGTGTTGATCGACTCCGTGCCGCCGGAGGTGAAGAGCGTCTCGGAGGCGCGGCCGCCGAGGAAGCGGGCCACGTGAGCGCGCGCCGCCTCCAGCGCGCGCGCCGCGGCGTCGCCGAGCGAGTGGCTGCTCGACGGATTGCCGTACTCGGCGGTGAGGAACGGCCACATGGCCTCCAGCACCTCGCGGCGCACGGGCGAGGTCGCGGCGTGGTCGAGGTAGATCACTCGACCGCGATGTCCAGGCCGAGGTCGAGCGAGCGGACGCTGTGGGTGAGCGCGCCGACGGAGATCACGTCGACCCCCGCCTCCGCGATCGCGCGCACGGTCGAGAGGTCGACGCCGCCGCTCGCCTCGACCACGGCCCGCCCGCCGATGAGGGCGACGCCCTGGCGGAGCAGCTCGGGGGTGAAGTTGTCGAGCATGATCGTGTCCGCGCCTCCCGCCAGCGCGGGCTCGATCTGGTCGAGCCGGTCGACCTCGACCTCGAGGTGCGCCGTGTGCGGGATCGAGGCGCGCGCCGCCCGCAGGGCCGCGGTCAGGTCGATCCCGCGCGCGGCGAGCACCGCGAGGTGGTTGTCCTTCGCCAGCACCGCGTCCGAGAGCGAGAAGCGGTGGTTGCGGCCGCCGCCGCTGCGGACGGCGTGCCTCTCGAGCGCGCGCAGGCCCGGCGTGGTCTTGCGGGTGTCGACGATGCGGGCGCGCGTCCCCTCCACCGCGGCGACGTACTGCGCCGTCAGGGTGGCGATGCCGCTCATCCGCTGCACGAGGTTGAGCGCGACCCGCTCGCCGCGGAGCACGCCGCCCGCGGGGCCCTCGATCCGGGCGAGGGTCTGCCCGGCCTCGAAGACCGCGCCGTCCTCTACGAGCACCGAGCAGCGGATCCGGGAGTCGACCTGCCGCATCGTGCCGACGAGGACGGCGCCGCCGCTGAAGACGCCGGGCTCGCGGGCCACGAGGGCTGCGCTCGCGGTGGCGTCCGCGGGGAGGAGGGTGTCGGAGGTCAGGTCGCCCCAGGGCGCGTCCTCCTCGAGGGCGAGGGTGACGACGCGGTCGATGCTCTGGCGGGTCAGCACGGAAGGGCCGCCTCTCTGGTGGGGGCGGCGGCGCTCGCCGTCGCGGGGTCGGGGGAGTCGATGCGGTGGTGGGCGCCGACGGAGTGCGTGCGCGCGAGCGCGGCGTCGATGAGAGCGAGGGCGCAGGTCAGCAGGTTCGCGTCCTCGAGCGTCCTCAGTCCGAGCGGAGCGGGCGAGGCGGAGGCGACGAGCGCGCCGCGCGCCGCTGTGAGCCCCGCCGCGTCCCGGGAGAGGCCGGCTCCCGCCCACATCGCGTCCTGGAGAGCGGTGCGGTCGAGCGTCATCGGGACGACGGCGCGGGGAGGGGCGACCGGGCCCCCGCTCCAGGAGAGGGAGTCGAGGGCGAGCGCCGCGCGGCGCGCGAACACGACGCCCTCGAGCAGGCTGTTGGAGGCGAGGCGGTTCGCGCCGTGGACGCCGGTGCGGGCGACCTCGCCGACCGCGAGCAGCCCGGGGAGGCTGGTGCGCCCGTCCAGGTCGGTCGCGATCCCGCCCATCCAGTAGTGCGCGGCCGGAGTCACGGGCAGCAGGTCGTCGGCGAGCGAGAGCCCGTTCTCGCGGCAGGCCGCCGAGATCGTCGGGAACCTCTTCGCCAGCACCTCGGAGTCGATCGCCCGGGCGTCCAGGTGCACGGGCAGTCCGCCCTGCAGCCGCATCCGCTCCGCGATCGCGCGCGCCACGACGTCGCGCGGCGCCAGCTCGGCCTCGGGGTGCACCCCGGCCAGAAACCGCTCGCCGGCGGCGTCGCGCAGCACCGCGCCCTCGCCGCGCACCGCCTCCGAGACGAGGAAGCCTCCCGGCAGCGCGAGCGTGGTCGGGTGGAACTGGTAGAACTCCAGGTCCGCCGTCTCCGCTCCGGCCCGCAGGGCGGCGGCGAGCCCGTCCCCGGTCGCGACGGACGGATTGGTGGTGTGCCGGTAGAGCTGCCCGGCGCCTCCGGTGGCCAGCACGACCGCGTCGGCTGCCAGGCGCTCGAGCACGCCGTCGTGCAGGACGTCGGCGCCCGTGACCGAGCCGCCCTCCCGCACCAGGTCGACCAGGGCGGCGTGCTCGCGCACCTCGACCGACGAGGCCCGCACCGCCGCCACGAGAGCGGCCTCGATCGCGGCGCCCGTCGCGTCGCCGCCGGCGTGCAGGATCCGCGGACGCGAGTGGGCGCCCTCGAGTCCCCGCGCCAGCTCGCCGCCCTCGCGGTCGAAGCCGACGCCCCACTCCTGCAGCACCGCGACCGCCTCCGGCCCCTCGGCGCAGAGCACCTCGACCGCCGAGCGCACGGCGAGGCCCGCACCGGCGGTGAGCGTGTCCTCCACGTGCAGCGCCACGGAGTCGCCCGGCGCCGTGACCGCGGCGATCCCGCCCTGCGCGGCGCGCGTCGACGACTCCGCCAGCGCGCCCTTGGTGACGAGCAGCACCTCGTGGCGGCGCTGCGCCGTCAGCGCAGCGACCAGCCCGGCGATGCCGCTGCCGACGACGACGACCCGCGCCATGTCAGACCGCCGTCGGCCCGGCGGGCGGAACGGCCGCGAGCATCCGCTCGAGGGCGATGCGCGCCTCGGCCTGCACCGACTCCGCGACCTCGATGCGGTTGAGCACCGTCCCCGCGACCAGTCCCTCGAGCACCCAGGCGAGGTAGCCGGGGTGGATGCGGTACATGGTCGAGCAGGGGCAGACCACGTCGTCGAGGCAGAAGATCGTGTGCTGCGGGTACTGGACGGCGAGGCGCTGCACCAGGTTGATCTCGGTGCCGATCGCGAAGGTCGATCCCGCGGGTGCCGCCTGGATCGCCTTCACGATGTAGTCGGTCGAGCCGTACTCGTCGGCCGCGTCGACGACCGCCATCGGGCACTCCGGGTGCACGATCACGCGCACGCCCGGGTGTTCGGCGCGCGCCTTCGCGATCTGGGCCGTCGTGAAGCGCTTGTGCACCGAGCAGAAGCCGTGCCAGAGGATCACCTGCGCGTCCAGGAGCGTCGCGGTGTCGGAGCCGCCCTGCGGCTTCCGCGGGTTCCACATCGGCATCCGCTCCAGCGGAACGCCCATCGCCTTGGCGGTGTTGCGGCCGAGGTGCTGGTCGGGGAAGAACAGCACCCGCTGCCCGCGCGCGAACGCGTCCTCGAGAACGGTCGCCGCGTTCGAGGAGGTGCAGACCACGCCTCCGTTGCGGCCGCAGAACGCCTTCAGCGCGGCGGAGGAGTTCATGTACGTGACCGGGACGAGCGGCACGCGGCCGTCGGCGTCCGGCTCGGTGCCGTAGAGCTCGGTGAGCTCGGCCCAGGCGTCCTCGACGGAGTCGATGTCGGCCATGTCCGCCATCGAGCAGCCGGCCGCCAGGTTCGGGAGGATCACGGCCTGCTCCGGTCCGGAGAGGATGTCGGCCGTCTCCGCCATGAAGTGCACGCCGCAGAAGACGATCGCCTCGGCGTCGGGCCGGCTCGTCGCCGCCTTCGCCAGCTGGAACGAGTCGCCCACGTAGTCGGCGTACTGCACCACCTCGTCCCGCTGGTAGAAGTGCCCGAGCACGACGACCCGCTCGCCGAGGGTCTCCTTCGCCGCGAGGATGCGGTGGTGCAGCTCGTCGGCGCTCGCCGTCGTGTACTCCTCCGGCAGACGTCCCTGGACCGGGGCGTCGGCCGGGATCGGGTCGGCCTGGGAGGCGCCGGGCCCGTAGGCGGGCAGGCCGAGGTCGAACGACCAGGGGGCCTCCGCGAGCTCGGGCGCGCAGGTGGCGCCGGGCGCGGAGCCGCCCTCGATGAGCCGGATGGTGCTGTCGACGGATGTCACGGTGTTCTCCTCGTGAGGCGGGTGGGGGAGTCGGGCGGCGCGCTCAGACGGGCAGCGGGCCGTTGTCGACGAGCGCCGCCGACTCGTCGTAGCGGTAGAGGCGCGGGGGACGGTGGCGGGTGCCCGTCAGGCGCTCCCCGGTGGGCACCACGGTGCCGGAGCTCTCGATCGTCCGGCGGAAGTTGGCCGGGTCGAGGGGCTTCTGCAGGACGGCCTCGTGGACCTCCCGCAGCTGGGACAGGGTGAAGGCGCCGCCGAGGAAGGCCTGCGCGATGCGGGAGTACTCCATCTTGTTGCGCAGGCGCCAGAGGGCGTAGTCGACGATCAGTCCGTGGTCGAAGGCGAGCTCGAGCGGCAGATCGGTGCAGAGCCAGGCGACGTTCTCTCCCACGATGGCCTCGTCGGCCTCGGCGGAGCGCACGAGCGCCCAGTAGACGATCGACACGACGCGGTCCTCACCGGGGGAGCGGTCGGTGCCGCCGACGGCGTAGAGCTGCTCGAGGTAGCGCGGAGCCAGGCCCGTGGTCTCGCGGAGAGTGCGGCGGGCCGATTCGGCGAGATCCTCGTCCGGATGCAGCGGTCCGCCGGGCAGTGCCCAGAGTCCCTCGAACGGCTCGCGGATGCGCCGGACGACGGGGATCCAGACGGTGCTCGCTCCGGTCTCCGGGTGCGGCCGCAGGGCGAAGATCACCGTCGACACGGCGAGCTGCACGTCCGGCATCCGATGCCCCCTACTAAGAGTCGCACCGACTGTAAGTGCTGGGATCACCTTAGTGTCACCAACACCTGAACACCTAGCGGGAGAAGCGACACGCCGCTACGGGCCCGCCCCGCCCGCTAGGCTGACCGCACAACCGAATACCGGGCCGCAATACGCGACGCGGGAGAGCCGACTCCGGTCGGCACCGAAGGAGCAAGCCTCCCCGCCAATCTCTCAGGTCTTGTACCGCGTCGAACTGGCCACTCTGGAAAGCGATCCGCTCGGATCCGCCCATGGTGAAAGCGCTCGACCCCTCGGGGCGGCGCGAATCTCTCAGGCTCCACGACAGAGGGGGAGTTCCCACGGCACTGCTGTGCTCTGCCGCGAACGCGGCGCGAGTCCAGCACTGCGACGAAATGGAGAACTCATGTCCGAGACCCCGACGACCAGCCCCGAAGCCCGCTACTCGCCCCTGCACGAGGTGCACGTCGCCGCCGGCGCGTCCTTCACCGACTTCGCCGGGTGGCAGATGCCGGTCCGCTACTCTGGCGATCTCGCCGAGCACCACGCCGTGCGCACCGCCGCCGGCCTCTTCGACCTCTCGCACATGGCCGAGATCCTCGTCGTCGGCCCCGAGGCGGTCGACGCCCTCGACTACGCGCTGGCGAGCGACATCTCGGCCGTCGCCGCCGGCCGCGCGAAGTACACCCTCCTCCTGGAGCGCACGGGCGGCGTGATCGACGACCTCGTCGTCTACCGCACGGGCGAGGACCGCTTCATGGTCGTCGCGAACGCGGCCAACCGGCACATCGTCGTCGAGACGCTCCGCGACCGCACCGCGATGTTCGAGTGCGAGCTGTTCGACGAGAGCGACGACGTCGCCCTCATCGCGCTGCAGGGCCCGCGCTCGCTCGAGATCCTGCAGAACGTCCAGGGCCTCGCCGTCGAGACCGAGCGGGGAGCGGAGTCGGTGCTCGACACGGACGACGCCGCCCGCCTGCTCGCGGAGCTGCGCTACTACCGCGCCGTGCCCGCGACCTTCGAGGCGCACCCGATCCTGATCGCGCGCACCGGGTACACAGGCGAGGACGGCTTCGAGATCTACGTCTCGCCCGACTCCGCTCCCACGCTCTGGCAGGCTCTCGCCGAGACCGGCGCCGGAGCGGGCCTCGTCCCCGCCGGCCTCGCCGCCCGCGACACCCTCCGCCTCGAGGCGGGCATGCCGCTCTACGGCCACGAGCTCTCCCGCGACGTCTTCCCCGCACAGGCCGGCCTCGGCCGCGTCGTCGCCTTCGGGAAGCCGATCGACTTCGTCGGCCGCGCGGCCAGCGAGGAGGGTCCCTCCGGAGACGCTCCCGTGCTCGTCGGGCTCGTCGGCGAGGGCCGCCGCGCCGCCCGTGCCGACTACACCGTCCTCTCCGGCGACGACGAGGTCGGAGTGGTCACCAGCGGCGTCCTCTCGCCGACCCTGGGCGTCCCGATCGCGATGGCCTACGTCGCCCCCGCCTCCGCGCAGCCCGGGACGGCGCTCGCCGTCGACATCCGCGGCACGCGCCTCCCGATGACCGTCACCGAGCTCCCCTTCTACTCGAGAAAGAAGAACTGACATGGCCGTGCCCACCGAGCTGCAGTACACCTCCGACCACGAGTGGATCCGGGTCGACGGAGAGGTCGCGACCGTCGGCATCACCGCCTACGCCGCGGACAAGCTGGGCGACGTCGTCTTCGTCGAGCTCCCCGAGGCGGGAGCCCGCGTCGAGGGCGGCAGCGTCGTCGGCGAGATCGAGTCGACCAAGTCGGTGGGCGAGCTGTTCGCCCCCGTCGACGGCGAGGTCCTCGAGGCCAACACGGCCGTCGT
The DNA here is from genome assembly GCF_002931645.1 of Rathayibacter sp. AY2B5. Lineage (NCBI taxonomy): Bacteria > Bacillati > Actinomycetota > Actinomycetes > Micrococcales > Microbacteriaceae > Rathayibacter > Rathayibacter sp. AY2B5. The sequence continues at coordinate 173,186 of NZ_PSUE01000001.1, forward strand.
CGACAGCCCCGAGCTCGTCAACTCCGACCCGTTCGGCGAGGGGTGGCTGATCCGGGTCCGCTTCGACGCCCTGCCCGACGGCCTCCTCGACTCCGCCGCCTACACCGAGCTGGTCGGCGAGTAGATGGCGGCCACCAGGACCCCCGGCGCCTTCGAGTCCCGCCACATCGGGACCGACGCCGACGCGCAGCGCACCATGCTCGCGGCTCTCGGGTACGACTCCGTGGAGGAGCTCGTCACCGCCGCCGTCCCCGAGTCGATCCACGTCCGCGACCTCCCGCAGGTGCTGCCCGCTCCGGCCACCGAGACGGAGGCGCTCGCCGAGCTGCGCGCCCTCGCCGCGAGGAACACGGTGCGTCGGCCGATGATCGGCCTCGGCTACTACGGCACGCACACCCCCGCCGTGATCAAGCGCAACGTGCTCGAGAACCCCAGCTGGTACACGGCCTACACGCCGTACCAGCCCGAGATCTCGCAGGGGCGCCTGGAGGCGCTGATCAACTTCCAGACGATGGTCTCCGACCTCACCGGCCTCGACACGGCCGGCGCGTCGATGCTCGACGAGGGGACGGCCGTCGTCGAGGCGATGCTGCTCGCGCGCCGCGCCTCGAAGGCGCGCACCGACGTCTTCGTCGTCGACTCCGACGCTCTCCCGCAGACCCTCGCGCTGCTGCGCGGCCGGGCGGAGGCCGTCGGCATCCGCATCGTCGAGCTCCCGCTCTCGCGCACCGCCGCGGAGGAGGTGCCGGAGTGCTTCGGCGCCCTCGTGCAGTACCCCGGCGCGTCCGGGCACCTCTGGGACCCGTCGGCGGTGCTCGCCGCGGTGAAGGCCCACGGCGGCCTGGCCGTCGTCGCCGCCGACCTGCTCGCGCTGACCCTGGTGCGCTCGCCGGGCGAGCTCGGCGCGGACGTCGCGGTCGGCACCACGCAGCGCTTCGGCGTCCCGCTGGGCTTCGGAGGACCGCACGCCGGCTACCTCGCCGTCCGCAAGGGACTCGAGCGCCAGCTGCCCGGCCGCCTCGTCGGCGTCAGCCAGGACGCGGACGGCCACCCCGCCTACCGCCTGTCTCTCCAGGCCCGCGAGCAGCACATCCGCCGCGAGAAGGCGACCTCGAACATCTGCACCGCGCAGGTCCTCCTGGCGGTCATGGCGGCGATGTACGCGGTCTACCACGGGCCGGACGGGCTCGCCGCGATCGCCGAGCGCGTGCACGGCCGGGCCGCGCTCCTCGCGCGCCTCCTCCTCGACCGGGGCCACTCCCTCCGGCACGCCGACTTCTTCGACACCGTCTCGGTCGTCGTGCCCGGCGGCGCGGAGGCGGCGGTCGCCCGCGCCCGCCAGGCCGGCTTCGACGTGCGCCTGGTCGACGCCGACACGGTCTCGGTGTCGATCGACGAGACGGTCACCGACCTCGAGGTGATCGCCGTCGCGACCGCCGTCGGGCAGCTGGACTCGTCGTTCGGCTTCCTCAGCGGCTCCGCGCGGAGCATCCCCGCCGAGCTCGACCGCCGCACGCCGTTCCTCGTGCACCCGGTCTTCAGCAGCCACCACAGCGAGACCTCGATGATGCGCTACCTCAAGCGCCTCGCCGACTCGGACTACGCGCTGGACCGCGGCATGATCCCGCTCGGCTCCTGCACCATGAAGCTCAACGCCGCCACCGAGATGGAGGCGGTCAGCTGGCCCCAGTTCGCGGACCTGCACCCGTTCGCCCCCGAGGCGGACGTGCAGGGCTCCCTGGCGCTGATCGACCAGCTGGAGGGGTGGCTCGCCCACCTCACCGGCTACGACTCCGTGTCGCTCCAGCCCAACGCCGGCTCGCAGGGCGAGCTCGCGGGCCTGCTGGCGATCCGCGGCTGGCACCGGTCGAACGGCGACGAGGACCGCACGGTCTGCCTGATCCCCTCGAGCGCCCACGGCACCAACGCCGCGAGCGCGGTCCTCGCCGGCATGCGCGTCGTCGTCGTGGCCTGCGACGAGCTCGGCAACGTCGACCTGGACGACCTCCGGGCGAAGATCGCCGAGCACGCGGGCTCCCTCGCCGCGCTGATGATCACCTACCCGTCGACCCACGGCGTCTACGAGCACGAGGTCGCCGAGATCTGCCGCCTCATCCACGAGGCCGGCGGACAGGTGTACGTGGACGGCGCGAACCTCAACGCACTCCTCGGCTTCGCCCGCTTCGGAGACTTCGGCGGCGACGTCTCGCACCTCAACCTGCACAAGACGTTCTGCATCCCGCATGGCGGAGGCGGTCCCGGCGTCGGTCCCGTCGCCGCGAAGGCGCACCTCGCGCCGTTCCTGCCCGGCCACCCGCTCGCGCAGCGGCTCGAGCACGGCGTGGGCACGCAGGGCGAGCGGATCGTCCACGGCGGCGCACCGGTGTCGGCAGCTCCCTACGGCAGCCCCGGCATCCTGCCGATCTCGTGGGCGTACGCCCGGATGATGGGCGAGGAGGGCCTGCGGGCCGCGACCGGGGCGGCCGTCCTCTCGGCCAACTACGTCGCTGCGCGCCTCCGCGGGCACTACCCGGTGCTCTACACGGGGGACAACGGGCTCGTCGCCCACGAGTGCATCCTCGACATCCGCCCGCTGACGGCGGCGAGCGGAGTGACCGTGGACGACGTCGCCAAGCGCCTCGTCGACTACGGCTTCCACGCGCCGACCATGAGCTTCCCCGTCGCCGGGACCCTGATGGTCGAGCCGACGGAGAGCGAGGACCTCGCCGAGATCGACCGCTTCATCGACGCGATGATCGGGATCCGGGCCGAGGCCGACCGCGTCGGCGCGGGGGAGTGGCCGGTGGACGACAACCCGCTGCGCGGCGCCCCGCACACCGCCGAGTGCCTGACGGCCGAGGAGTGGACGCACCCGTACAGCCGCGAGGAGGCCGTCTACCCGGTCCGCTCGCTGGTGCGCGGCAAGTACTGGCCGCCGGTCCGCCGGATCGACCAGGCCTACGGCGACCGCAACCTCGTCTGCGCCTGCCCGCCCATCGAGGCCTTCGCCTGATCCGCCCGCACGCGCTCGTCCGCAACCGAGGGTGAGAGAGCAGGAACGGAGCCCCGAGCCCGTCCTCGGCTCTCCGACCCTCGGTTGCAGACACGGTCGGTCCCTCACAGGCGCGGAGTGGGTCGCAGTCCTCCCGATCCGGGGGGAACGGCGCACGGCGACTCCGATGCACGAGGGAGCCCGACCGTGTGGAACGCGTGGTGGAGGTGCCGGCAGGGCTCGACGGAGTCGCGACGAGCGAGCAGCTCCACCGTGCGGGCGTCAGGCCGCGGCAGTGGAGAGCCGCGGCGCGGTCCTGCGGCTCCTCGGATGCGATCGGTCCGACGTCACGTCCGCGGAGCCGGCGGCGCGAACAGCTCGGGCCAGAGGGCGACGGCCAGCGGGTACCCGACGAACGAGACGATGTCGATGATCGAGTGGGCGATCACCAGGGGCGGGGTGCGGCCGAAGCGCTGGTAGAACAGTCCGAACACCAGGCCCATGACCACGTTCCCGATGAAGGGCCCGATGCCCTGGTACAGGTGGTAGCTGCCCCGGAGCAGCGCACTGGTCACCAGGATCCGCCACCGCCCCCAGCCCAGATCGCCCAGGCGGGCGAAGAGGTACCCGATCACGACGACCTCCTCCTGCACTCCCGCCCGGATCGCGGAGAGCACGAGCACCGGCACCGTCCACCAGTACGCGTCCAGCGGCGAGGCCACCACCGCCACGGTGATGCCCAGCGCGCGTCCGACGGCGTACAGCGCGATGCCCGGCGCGCCGATCGCCACCGCGAGGACGGTCCCGGTCCCCAGGTCCGCGAACGGCCGGCGCAGGTCGAGCCCCAGGCGCCCGAGCGGACGGCCCGAGCTCTGCCAGAGCAGGAACGCGCAGAGGGCCACCGGCACCAGGTCGAAGAAGAGCGCGAGCAGCTGGTAGACGAGGTCGAAGCCCGGGCGGTCGCTGAGGGCGCCGTTGATCGTCGCGGTCTGGTCGGCCAGTGCGGTCGAGCGGGTGAGCCGGTTGGCGATGGAGACCACCGAGTAGACCGCGGAGGCGCCCAGCGAGAGCCCGAGGACCAGCAGGATCTCGATGCGGATCCGGCGCCGTCCGGGCGCGGATCCTGACAGGTCGGTGGACACTCCGTGCGTCTCCTCTGAAGTCGATGTGTTGCGCGACGGCCGCCCGGTACGCACGTTTCGTGCAGAACAGCGCAAGGATTCCACCTCCCGGTTACCGCTGTGTAACGGTTGCCACATGCTTTTGTGCAGATAGCGGGCGAATACATAGTCTCGTTGAAGGCATCCGCGCGACGGCCACCAGTCTCGTGCGCCGCCGCCGTCGCCACGCGCACGGCACTCCACGCGTCAGGGAAACCACTTCTCGCGCGCCCCCACATCACTGGAGGAATAGTGAACATCAGACGTTACGGATTCGGGGCTCTAGCGCTCGTCGCCGCGGGCACGCTGGTCCTGGCCGGCTGCAGCAGCTCGAACGACTCGGGCGGAGGTGCATCGGGAGGCGACGCCGCCGCGATCATCTCCACGAACGGCTCCGAGCCGCAGAACCCGCTGATCCCGACGAACACCAACGAGGTGGGCGGCGGCAAGATCCTCGACGAGATCTTCGCGGGCCTGGTCTACTACGACGCCAAGGGCGCCCCCGAGAACGACGTCGCCGAGTCCATCGAGTCGGACGACGCGCAGAACTACACGATCACAATCAAGTCGGGCCTGACCTTCACGAACGGCGACCCGGTCACCTCCAGCTCGTTCATCGACGCCTGGAACTACGGCGCCAAGCTGTCGAACAACCAGCTCAGCGCGTCGTTCTTCTCGAACTTCGAGGGCTTCAGCGACACCGAGGACAGCGAGCTCACCGGCCTCAAGGCCGTGGACGACACCACCTTCACCGTCGCGCTCAAGTCCCCGCAGTCGGACTTCCCGATCAGCCTCGGCTACTCGGCGTACTACCCGCTGCCCGCCGCCGCGTTCGACGACATGGCCGCCTTCGGTGAGAACCCGATCGGCAACGGCCCGTACAAGCTCGACGGCGACGACGCGTGGCAGCACGACGTCCAGATCGAGCTCGTCAAGAACGACGAGTACACCGGCCCCCGCGAGGCCCAGAACGGCGGCCTGAAGATCGTCTTCTACGCCACCCAGGACGCCTCCTACGCCGACCTCCTCGGCGGCAACGTCGACGTGATCGACCAGATCCCGGACTCCGCCTTCGGCACCTTCGAGAGCGACCTCGGCGACCGCGCCGTGAACCAGCCCTCGGCCGTGTTCCAGTCCTTCACCATCCCGGGCCGTCTCCCGCACTTCGACGGCGAGGAGGGCCAGCTCCGCCGCCAGGCGATCTCGATGTCCTTCGACCGCAAGGAGATCACCGACGTGATCTTCGAGGGCACCCGCACCCCGGCCTCCGACTTCACCTCCCCGGTGATCGACGGCTACAGCGACGCCCTCTCCGGCGCCGACGTGCTCGAATACAACCCCGACGAGGCCAAGGCGCTGTGGGCTCAGGCCGACGCGATCAGCCCCTGGGACGGCACCTTCAAGATCGCCTACAACGCCGACGGCGGCCACCAGGGCTGGGTCGACGCGGTGACCAACTCGATCAAGAACACGTTGGGCATCGACGCCGAGGGCGACGCGTACCCGACCTTCGCCGAGGCGCGCACCAAGATCGTCGACCGCTCGATCGAGACCGCGTTCCGGACCGGATGGCAGGCCGACTACCCGAGCCTCTACAACTTCCTCGGACCGCTCTACGTGACCGGCGCCTCGTCCAACGACGGCGACTACTCGAACCCCGAGTTCGACACCCTGCTCCAGCAGGGCCTGTCGGACGCCGACGCCGACGCTGCGAACACGACGTTCCAGCAGGCCCAGGAGATCCTCCTGAAGGACCTCCCGTCGCTGCCCCTGTGGTACGCGAACGTGACCGGCGGCTACGGCGAGGGCGTGTCGAACGTCGAGTTCGGCTGGAACTCGGTGCCGCTCTACTACGAGATCACCAAGAACTAAGCTCGAACCACTGGGGCGCTTCGCCCGTGCCGTCGGCCACCAGGTCACGGCACGGGCGGAGCGCCCTGTTTCGGTCACAATCGAATGAGGTCCCCATCCATGCGACTCCGGAACCGGCTGGGCTGACATGCTCGCCTACATCGTCCGACGCATCCTGCAAGCCGTCCCCGTGCTCATCGGCACCACGTTCCTCATCTACTTCATGGTCTTCTCCATGCCGGGGAACCCGCTCCTGTCGCTCTTCGGCGACAAGACGCCGAGCCCCGCACTCCTCGCCCGCCTCGAGGAGCAGTACCACCTGAACGAGCCCTTCTTCGTCCAGTACCTGTACTACCTGGGAGGCGTCGTCCGCGGCGACTTCGGCATCTCGTTCTCCGGCCAGTCCGTCAACGAGATCCTCGCCCGCACCTTCCCGGTCACCCTGACGCTCGCCATGATGGCGATCGTCATCGAGATCGTCGTCGCGCTGACCATCGGTCTCATCAGCGGTCTGCGCAAGGGCAGCTTCTTCGACGCGAGCGCGCTGGTCGTCAGCCTCCTGCTCGTGTCGGTGCCGATCTTCGTGCTCTGCTTCATCGCGCAGTCCTTCTTCGCGATCCAGCTGGGATGGTTCCCTCCGACCGTCGGAGCCGACGCGTCGTTCCAGAGGCTGCTGCTGCCCGCGATCGTGCTCGCCCTCTTCGTGGTCGCCTCGGCCATCCGCCTCACGCGCGGCTCGGTCATCGAGACGGCCGGCTCGGACTTCGTCCGCACCGCGTACAGCAAGGGGCTCTCGCGACGCCGCGTCATCCCCGTGCACGTCCTGCGCAACTCGCTCATCCCGGTCACGACGCAGTTCGGAGCCGACTTCGGCCTCCTGATCGTCGGCGCGACCGTGACCGAGGGCATCTTCAACGTTCCCGGAGTCGGGAACACGCTCTATCAGGCGATCATCCGAGGTGAGCGGCCGACCGTCGTCTCCTTCGTCACGGTCATGGTGCTGTTCTACCTCGTGGTGAACATCCTCGTCGACCTGCTCTACGCCGTACTCGACCCGAGGATCCGCTATGCCAAATGAGTCCACCGGCGGCGCGCAGAAGGCCCGCCGCATCGACCACTTCGTGGCCCCGCTCGAGGAGACGCCGATCGCGTCGGTCGACGCCGTCAGCCTCGACGAGAAGCCCAGCAACCTCTGGACCGACGCGTGGCGCGACCTGCGCAAGCGGCCCATGTTCTGGATCTCGGGCGTCCTGATCCTCGTCATCATCGCCGTCGCGCTGTTCCCGGGCCTGTTCACCTCGGTGGACCCCCGCCAGTGCGCGCTCTCGTTCAGCAACCAGGGCCCCGGCGACGGCAGCCTGCTCGGCTACACCAAGCAGGGGTGCGACGTCTTCTCGCGGATCATCCACGGCACGTCCACGTCGCTGACCGTCGGCCTCATCGTGATCGTGATCACGACGGTCTCCGGCGTCATCGGCGGCGCTCTGGCCGGCTTCTTCGGCGGCTGGGTCGACACCGTGATCATGCGCCTCGGCGACATCTTCTTCTCGATCCCCTACATCCTCGCCGCGGTCGTCATCATGTCCGTCTTCTCGGCCTACCGGAACGTGTTCGTCATCGCCCTGGCGATCGGCGCGTTCGCCTGGCCGACGACGGCGCGCGTCCTGCGCTCCGAGGTCCTCCGCGTGAAGCAGGCCGACTTCGTCGGCGCCGCCACCGCGACCGGCCTCTCCCGCATGGCGATCCTGTTCCGGCACGTGCTGCCGAACTCGATCGCTCCCGTCATCGTCGTCACGACGATCTCGCTCGGCGCGGCCATCACCGCGGAGGCGACGCTGTCGTTCCTCGGCGTCGGCCTTCCCGGCTCGGTCATGTCGTGGGGCAACGACATCAGCCAGGCCCAGCGCGATCTGCGCACCAACCCGCAGACGCTGATCTACCCGTCGATCGCCCTGACGGTCACGGTGCTGAGCTTCATCCTCCTCGGCGAATCGCTCCGCGACGCGCTCGACCCGAAGGCGAGGGCCCTCCGATGACCGCCACGACACCGAACGCACCGCACGGGCCGCTGCTCGAGGTCACCGACCTCGAGGTCGGCTTCCAGACCGGCAGCGGACTGGTCCCCGCCCTCCGCGGCGTGAGCCTCACGATCGAGCACGGCCAGACCGTCGCGATCGTGGGGGAGTCGGGCTCCGGCAAGTCGACGACCGCCGCCGCGATCATCGGCCTGCTCCCCGGCACCGGCCAGGTCACCGCCGGCTCCGTGCTGTTCGACGGCAAGGACCTCGCGAAGGCGACGAGGACCGAGCTCGAGGACATCCGCGGCCGCCGGATCGGCTACGTCCCGCAGGACCCGATGTCGAACCTGAACCCCGTGTGGTCGGTCGGCTTCCAGGTCGAGGAGACCATCAAGGCCAACGGCCTCGCGACCGGTCGCAAGGAGGTGCGCGCCAAGGCGATCGAGGTCCTGCAGAACGCGGGCCTCGCCGACGCGGAGAAGCGCCTCAAGCAGTTCCCGCACCAGTTCTCGGGCGGCATGCGCCAGCGCGTGCTGATCGGCATCGGCCTGGCCGCGGCTCCCCAGCTGCTGATCGCCGACGAGCCCACCTCGGCGCTCGACGTCACGGTCCAGCGCCGGATCCTCGACCACCTCGAGACGCTGACGAAGACCGACGGCACCGCGCTGCTCTTCATCACGCACGACCTGGGCCTCGCCGCCGAGCGCGCCGAGAAGCTCATCGTCATGTACAAGGGCCGCATCGTCGAGTCCGGCGCCTCGGTGGAGGTGCTGCAGAACCCGCAGCACCCCTACACGCAGCGCCTGATCGCGGCGGCGCCCAGCCTCGCGTCGCGCCGCATCCAGTCGACGGCCGGCCGGGCCGTGGAGTCGGTCTCCGGCGAGTCGGAGGCCGTGCGCGAGGTCGACCTGGTCGGCGCGGGCGCCGCGCACCACGCCGGCGCGGTCGCCTCGGGCGCCCCGATGATCGAGGTCGACGGCCTCACGAAGGTCTTCAAGATCCGCCGCGGCGGCCTGAAGGCCGAGGACTTCACCGCCGTCGACAACGTGTCGTTCTCGATCCCGAAGGGCACCACCACGGCGCTCGTGGGCGAGTCCGGATCGGGCAAGTCGACGATCGCCCGCCTGGTGCTGGGCCTCGAGACGGCGACGTCCGGAGCGATCTCGATCGCCGGTCGCCGGACCGAGAAGCTCAAGGGCCGCGACATGCTGGCGCTCCGGCGCTCCATGCAGCCGGTGTTCCAGGACCCGTACGGCTCGCTCGACCCGCTGCACAACATCGGCAACACCATCTCGGAGCCGCTGCGAGTGCACAAGGTCGGCGACCGGACGTCGCAGCGCGAGCGCGTCCTCGAGCTGCTCGACCAGGTGTCCCTCCCGCGCGTGATCGCGAGCCGGTACCCGAACGAGCTCTCCGGCGGCCAGCGCCAGCGCGTGGCGATCGCCCGCGCGCTCGCGCTGAAGCCGGAGATCGTGGTGCTCGACGAGGCCGTGTCGGCTCTGGACGTCCTCGTCCAGGCGCAGATCCTCCGCCTCCTCGCCGACCTGCAGGCCGAGCTCGGGCTGACCTACCTGTTCATCACGCACGACCTGGCGGTGGTCCGCGTGATCGCCGACGACGTCTGCGTGATGCAGAAGGGCAGGATCGTCGAGCACGCCCCGACGGACACCGTGTTCGACTCGCCGCAGCAGGAGTACACCCGCGAGCTGCTCGACGCCATCCCCGGCGCCGGCATCGAGTTCGCGGTCTGACCGACCGTCACCAGGGCCCCGGCCCCGCCTGGAGCGCTCCTCGGAGCCCTCCGGAGCGGGGATCCGGGGCCCTTCGCCGTGCGGACGCCTCGCTGCGGTACGATGGATGGTCCCCCTTTTGCACGAGAACACGAGACGAGTCCGTATCCATGGCAAGTGCCACCCGCTCCGACCTGCGCAACGTCGCGATCGTCGCCCACGTCGACCATGGCAAGACCACGCTGGTCGACGCCATGCTCAAGCAGACGAACTCCTTCGACGCGCACGCCCACGTGGACGAGCGCGCGATGGACTCCAACGAGCTCGAGCGCGAGAAGGGCATCACGATCCTCGCGAAGAACACCGCTGTCTCGTACAGCGGCAAGCACGCGAGCGACGGTCCCATCACCATCAACGTCATCGACACCCCGGGCCACGCCGACTTCGGCGGCGAGGTCGAGCGCGGCCTGTCGATGGTCGACGGCGTCTGCCTCCTCGTCGACGCGTCCGAGGGCCCGCTGCCCCAGACCCGCTTCGTGCTGCGCAAGGCGCTCGAGGCGAAGCTCCCCGTCATCCTCCTGGTCAACAAGACCGACCGCCCCGACGCGCGCATCGACGAGGTCGTCGCCGAGAGCCAGGACCTGCTCCTCGGCCTCGCCTCCGACATGGCCGACGACGTGCCGGACCTCGACCTCGACGCGATCCTCGACGTCCCCGTGGTCTACGCCTCCGGCAAGGCCGGCCGCGCCTCGGCGAACAAGCCCGAGGACGGCACGCTGCCGGACGCCGAGGACCTGGAGCCGCTGTTCGAGGCGATCCTCAAGCACATCCCCGCGCCGACCTACGACGACGACGCGCCCCTCCAGGCCCACGTCACCAACCTCGACGCGTCGCCGTTCCTCGGCCGCCTCGCCCTCCTCCGCGTCTTCAACGGCACGATCAAGAAGGGGCAGACGGTCGCCTGGGTCCACCACGACGGCACCCACACCAACGCGCGCATCACCGAGCTGCTGATCACCAAGGCGCTCGACCGCTACCCGGCCGAGTCCGCGGGCCCCGGCGACATCGTCGCGATCGCGGGCTTCCCCGAGATCACCATCGGCGAGACCATCGCCGACCCCGAGGACATCCGCCCGCTGCCGGCCATCACGGTCGACGACCCGGCGATCTCGATGACGATCGGCACCAACACCTCGCCGCTCGTCGGCAAGGTGAAGGGCCACAAGCTCACGGCGCGCATGGTCAAGGACCGCCTCGACCGCGAGCTCATCGGAAACGTGTCGCTCAAGATCGTCGACATCGGACGCCCCGACTCGTGGGAGGTCCAGGGCCGCGGCGAGCTCGCGCTGGCCATCCTCGTCGAGCAGATGCGCCGCGAGGGCTACGAGCTGACCGTCGGCAAGCCCCAGGTGGTCACCCGCCAGGTCGACGGCAAGACGCACGAGCCCTTCGAGCACCTGACGATCGACGCTCCGGAGGAGTACCTCGGCGCGATCACGCAGCTCCTCGCCGCCCGCAAGGGCCGCATGGACGGCATGTCGAACCACGGCACCGGCTGGGTCCGCATGGAGTTCATCGTCCCGTCGCGCGGCCTGATCGGCTTCCGCACCGAGTTCCTCACCACCACCCGCGGCACCGGCATCGCGAACGCGATCCTGCACGGCTACGAGCCGTGGGCCGGCGCGATCGTCACCCGCAACAACGGGTCGATCGTCGCGGACCGCAACGGAGTCGTGACCCCGTTCGCCATCATCGCGCTCCAGGAGCGGATGACCTTCTTCGTGAACCCCACCGAGGAGGTCTACGAGGGCATGGTGATCGGCGAGAACTCGCGCAACGACGACATGGACGTCAACATCACCAAGGAGAAGAAGCTGACCAACATGCGTCAGTCCACCTCCGACACCTTCGAGTCGATGACGCCGTCGCGTCAGCTGACGCTCGAGGAGTGCCTCGAGTTCGCCCGCGAGGACGAGTGCGTCGAGGTCACCCCCGAGGTCGTCCGCATCCGCAAGGTGGAGCTCGATGCGAACGCCCGCGCGCGCATGACGAGCCGCCTCAAGAAGCAGGGCTGAGCCCCGGGCGCCTCGGCGCCCGCCCACGACGAGACCGGCCGGAGCGATGCTCCGGCCGGTCTCGTCGTCTCCGCCCCGGTGCTGCAGCGTGCAGCGCCGATCCCGTCCCTCGCGGTCCGGATCAGCCCGCCGGACTCGGAGAGGGAGAGGGGGTCGAGGACTCCGCCTCGAGCGTCGAGGTGACGAAGGAGACGAACGCCGCCGCGTCGTCCGGCTTCCCCGTGTACTGCTCGCCGTTCACCAGCACGGTGGGCGTCGACTCCAGCTTCGGCAGCGAGGAGTTCGCGAGGGGGAGCGAGGTGGCCCGCTCGGTCGCGGCCTTCACCCAGGGCCGGAACTCGCCCCCGGTCATGCAGGCGAGGACGTCGTCGTCGGTGACGCCCGCTCCGGTCACCAGCGCCCGCAGAGCGTCGTCGTCGAGGCCCGTCGTCCCCTCCGCCGGCTGCTGCGCGAAGAGCGCCGCGTTCACGGCGAGGAAGCGGTTTGGATCCTCGTCGGCGACGCACGCCGCGGCGTTCGCGGCCCGGCTGGAGTACTCGGAGCCGGCCGAGGAGGAGTCGAGGATCGCCACCGGGTGGATCTCGAGCGTGATCGCCCCCTTCGTCAGCCAAGACTGCAGCTGCTCGGCGTTCGCCTTCTCGAACTGCCCGCAGTACGGGCAGAGGTAGTCGACGTAGAGGTCGACGGCGACGACTCCGCCCGCCCGCGTGGCGCTCTCATCGGTCGGGACGGGGGATGCTCCCGGAGCGATCGCCGCGCTCGTCGTCGCCGTCACGGCCGAGCCGTCGCCCGCGAGGACGATGCCGTCGCTGAGCATGTTCGCCGGGCCGGCGCTCGCGACCTCCTGCTGCGACCAGACGTTCCAGCAGACCAGGGCCACGACCGCGAGGAGCCCGACGACCGCTCCGCCCTGCCCGAGCAGCCGGTTCCGGCGCCGCCGGCGCCTCTCGGCTTCGCGGCGCTCCCGCGCCTGCGCTCGGGCGAGCTCCTGGCGCTCGCGCTTGGTCAGGCCGCTTCTCGCACTGTTCCCGGACATCGCCGACGACGCTACGGTCGGAGGCTTCGGCGCGCCGTGGAGTGAGCCCGCCGGATCCTGGGACGGAGTGCGGGTCCTCTCAGGGATCAGGCGAAGAGGCCGGAGCCGAGGAAGTCGGTCTCGTCGCGGGCACCGGGCGGCACCGCGAACACGGCCGAGCCGACGTGCTTCACGTACTCGTTCAGTGCGTCCGTCGCGAGGTTCCGCTGCACGGTGACGAACTGCTCCGGGGAGCGCTGGAACGAGAGGAAGAACAGCCCCGCGTTCAGGCGTCCGAGCTCGTCGTTGCCGTCGACGAAGTTGTAGCCGCGGCGCAGGAGCCGCACTCCGTTGTTCACGCTCGGATGCGCGAGGCGCACGTGCGACTCCTGATCGATCAGCGGGGCACCGGTGGCGCCGGCCGCTGCGAAGTCCGGCTCGGTGGACTCCGTGCCGCCCGAGAGCGGCGCTCCGGACCCCTTGCTGCGGCCGATGACCCGCTCCTGCTCGCCCAGCTGGCTGCGGTCCCACGTCTCGATGATCATCCGGATCTTCCGCGCGACCAGGTAGCTGCCGCCGACCATCCACGCGGGGCCGTCGGAGGAGGGGACCCAGACGTGCTCCTGGACGGCGTCGGCCTCCTCGGACTTCACGTTCGCCGTGCCGTCCTTGAAGCCGAAGAGGTTGCGCGGAGTCGCCTGGGCGGTGGACGTCGAGGAGGTGCGGCCGAAGCCGAGCTGAGACCAGCGGAGCGAGGCCCGGCCGAACGCGATCCGGCTCAGGTTGCGGATGGCGTGCACGGCGACCTGCGGATCGTCGGCGCAGGCCTGGATGCACAAGTCGCCGCCGCCGGCCGAGGGGACGAGCGCGTCGCCGCGGAAGCGGGGCAGGGCCTGCAGCTGCGGAGGCCGGCGGTCGGCGAGGCCGAAGCGGTCGGCGCCGGACTCGTCCGTGAAGAGGGTGGGTCCGAAGCCGACCGTGACGGTGAGGGACGCGGCGTCGAGCCCGAGCGCCTCTCCGGTGTCCTCCGGGGGAGCCGTGTCCGGCCCGTCCACCGCGCCGTTCTCGCCGACCTCGAGGCCCTGGGTCATCCGGGAGGCGGCGAGCGTCCAGTCCTTCAGGAGCTCGACGAGGTCCTCGCGCGTGGTGCCCGCGGCGAGGTCGAACGCGGCGAAGTGCAGCCGGTCCTGCGCGGCGGTGGTGATGCCCGCCTGGTTCGCGCCGAAGAACGGCACGGTGCGCGGGGCGGAGGAGGCCGTCGCGCTCGCGGACGATGTGACGGCCACCGTGCCGCCCACTCCGGCGGCCAGCCCGGCCGTCCCCGCCGAGACGAGGCCGAGCAGCCCGCGCCGCGAGAGGCGGCGGGGCTCGTCGGCGGGCTGCTCGGAATCCGTCGGCCGGGCTCCCTCGTGCTGCTCGGCGCCCACTACGCGGCCGGCTCCTCGACGCCCAGCACCGTGTGGGTCAGCTGCGAGAGCGGCTCGGAGAGAGCGTTGACCGCGTCCGAGAGCTCCTTCTTCTGCTCCGCGGTGACGGTGGAGTACGCGGCGAAGCCGGAGTCGATCGAGCCGTACTGCGCGAGCAGGGCGTCGAGCTCGGAGAACCGCTGCGTGATCCGTCCGGTGAGGTCGGCGCCCTCGTCGCCGCTGGCGGTCGCGATCGGCTCGACGTTGCCGAACGCCACCTCCGCGCCCTGGACGTTCGCGGCGAAGTCGGTGAGGTCAGTGCTCGACCACCAGTCCTCCTCGCCCGTGATCTTGCCGGCCGCGACCTCGTCGAGCAGGCCGATGGCGCCGTTGGAGATGTCGCCCACCGAGACGGTGAAGCCGGGCGCGTTCACGAGGTCGGCCAGGCTCTGCACGTCGTCGACGAGGCCCTGGCCGAACTGCGCGCGCTGCTCGGGGGTGGAGGGCGCCCAGTCGAGGAGCGCGCTCGTGCCGTCGGAGTTGAGCGCACCCTCCGCGGGGGCCCACAGGTCCTTCTCGATGCGGTGGAAGCCGGTCCAGTCCAGGCCCTCGGCGACGGCGTCGACCTCGCGGTAGTCGATGCGCGGGTCGAGGTCGCCGAACGCCTCCGCGGTCGGCTCGATCCGCTCGTAGAAGACGCGGGTCGACGCGAAGAGGCCGCGCGCCTTCTCGTCGTCGCCGGCCTCGTAGGCCTGCGCGAACTCGGCCACCGCGGGGAGCAGCTCGCCCACCTGCGACTTCACGTACGCCACGTAGTTGGTGACCGCCGCCTCCGTCGCCGCCTTCTCATCCGCCGACTGCGCGGTGGCCTCACCGGTCACGGTGAACTCGCTCAGCCCGACCGGGGCGCCGACCTGCTGGAACTTGCAGGCGGTGTAGTAGGTGCCCGGCTCGAGCTGAGCGACGTAGGAGACGCTCTGGCCCGGGGTCACGTTCTCCTTCTCGCCCACGATCCGCAGCTTGTCCTCGGCCAGGATCTCGAACTCGTTGACGTCCGAGCCGCCGTTGGTCAGTGAGAACGTCACCGCTCCCGCCTCGGCGGTCGCCGTCGACACCTCGCAGGCGTCGTCCCTGATCGCGACGTCGAGCGCGGCGGAGGAGGAGGACGCGGGGGTGTTCGGCACGCAGCCCGTGAGGATCAGCGCCAGGGCGCCGGCGCCGGCGAGGCCGAGGGTGACGCGGGGGAGGGTGGGACGAGCGCGCGAGGACATGCTTCTCCTGGATCGGGGCGAGTGCGCCGGCGGTGCCGGAGCGGGTCAGACGGAGGTGGGAGCGGGAGCGGCGACCGGGGCCGCGCTGCCCCGTCGCGGACCGCGCAGGCGGACCTGGCGGACGAACAGGGCGCCGACGACGACGAGGTAGAGCAGCCAGGCGGCGAACTGCAGAGCGGTCGGCTCGGGCGTGTAGTTGAAGAGGCCGCCGACCACGGCGGTCACGGGCGGCGGGAGGATCGGGCCGAGCGAGAACAGCGGGGTGCCCCAGCCGGGCAGGAGCGACGCCTCCTGCAGGTCGCCGACGCCGTAGGAGAGGACGCCGGCCGCGACAAGGATGAGGAAGCCGCCCGTCCAGGTGAAGAAGCGCCCGAGGTCGATCCGGACGAAGCCCCGGAAGATCAGGTACGCGATGACGACCGAGCTGAGGATGCCCAGCATCGCGCCGACCGTGCCGACCCACGCGCTGGATCCCGACCCCGCAGTGCTCGAGGACACGCTCGCCCAGACGAAGAGCGCCGTCTCGATGCCCTCGCGGCCGACGCTGATGAAGCCGAGGACCACGATGCCGAGGGCCGAACCCGCGACGGCGCCGTCGAGCCGGGACTCGAGGTCGCCCTTCATGCTGCGGGCGTTCGCGCCCATCCAGAAGATCATCCAGGTGACCAGGCCGACCGCGAGGATCGAGAGGCCGCCGCCGATGAGCTCCTGAGCCTGGAACGACAGGGTCGAGGGGCCCCAGGTGAGGATCGCACCGGTGACGAGTGAGATCGCGATCGCGGCGGCGATACCGGTCCAGAGCCGCGGCAGCACGTCGCGCCGGCCGAGCTTGGTCAGGTAGGCCACGAGGATGCCGACGACGAGGCCGGCTTCGAGGCCTTCGCGGAGGCCGATGAGGTAGTTTGCGAGCACGCGTGTTCTCTTGGTCGATGGTGGACGAGGAGGGGGCGACTCCCGCCCCGAGTCGATCCGGTCGGCGGGCCTCCGTTGTTCGGTAAGCCTTGCCTAACCCGGGTCGACTGTAGTCCGCTGCCCGGTCGCTGTCCAGAAGCGCCCGCAGCGGAGGCCGCGCAGGACGAGAGGCGGAGAGTGGACGCGGGCCGGGACGCAGCAGCGGAGCGGGTGGTGGCGGTGCACGCCCACCCCGACGACGAGACGATCACCATGGGCGGAACCCTGGCGCGGCTGGTGGCACAGGGCGCCTCCGTGACCGTCGTCACCGCCACGCGGGGCGAGTGCGGCGAGGTCATCCCCGAGGACCTCGCTCCGCTCGAGGGCTCGGCCGAGCTGGCCGCGCACCGGACGACCGAGCTCGTCGTCGCCCTGACGGCCCTCGGCGTCGCCGACCACCGCTTCCTCGGCGAGGCGGGCGCCCGCGCACCCGGCCTCGCTCCGCGCGTCTACCGGGACTCCGGCATGCAGTGGGGCACAGGCCGCGTCCCGGTGCCGCTCGAGCCGGTGCATCCCGCGTCCTTCACCGCCGCGCCCGAGGACGAGGAGGTGGCGGATCTCGTCGCCGTCCTCCGGCAGGTCGACGCGGGCGTCGTGCTGTCCTACGACGCGGGTGGCGGCTACGGCCACCCGGACCACGTCCGTACCGCCCGGGTCGCCGAGCGCGCCGCCGAGCGCCTGGGCCTGCGCTTCCTCGCCGTCCTCCCCGACGCGGCCCCGCCCCTCCCCGGGGACGTCGTGATCGAGCTGTCCGCCGAGGACCACGCCCGCAAGCGCGCGGCCCTCGAGGCGCACGCGACGCAGCTGGTGGTCGAGGGCGACGAGGCCCGGCTCTCGAGCGGTCCGCCGTTCCCCATCGGCCGCATCGAGCGCTTCCGCCCGGTCGCGCAGGCGGGGCGTCCGGCGCCGCTGCCGGAGGAGCGTCCGACGCTGGGATCGCGCGTGCTGTCGGGCGTCGCCGGAGTCCTGGTCGGCGCGGTGGTCGGAGCGATCACGACCGTCGCCCATCAGAGCACCGTGTCGGTCGGCGGTGTCGTCCTCCCGGTCGGCCTCGCCGCCTCCCTCGCCGGCGTGCTGCTGCTCCTGCTCGGGCTGCGCCTCGTGCTCATCGACCGGTTCGTCGCGTTCTGCACCGCGATGGGCCTGCTCGGGATGATCGGGCTGCTCGCCCTGCGCAGCGCCGGCGGATCCGTCCTCGTCCCGGCGAACGGCCTCGGCGTGGCCTGGACCTTCCTCCCCGCCCTCATCGCCCTCGTCGTGATCGCCTGGCCGCGGCTGCGGGCGGCCGCTCCCGCCGCCGCCCCGCGGCCCGCGGACGCCGACGCCCCGTCGGCCCCCGTACGATAGACACACTGTTCGAAGGGACCTGGAGCACCGTGACCTACGTGATCGCACTTCCGTGCGTCGATGTCAAAGACCGCGCCTGCATCGACGAGTGCCCGGTCGACTGCATCTACGAAGGCGAGCGCTCGCTCTACATCCACCCGGACGAGTGCGTGGACTGCGGTGCCTGCGAGCCGGTCTGCCCCGTCGAGGCGATCTACTACGAGGACGACCTCCCCGAGGAGTGGTCCGACTACTACAAGGCCAACGTCGAGTTCTTCGACGAGATCGGCTCCCCGGGTGGAGCCGCCAAGGTCGGCGTGATCGCGAAGGACCACCCGGTCATCGCGGCGCTGCCTCCGCAGAGCCACTGAGGCCGCTCCCGTGGCCCTCGGCGCGCTGCCCGACTACCCCTGGGACCTGATGGCGCCCTTCGCCCGCACGGCGGCGGAGCACCCCGGCGGGATCGTCGACCTGTCGATCGGCTCGCCGGTGGACCCGACGCCCGCCCCGATCCGCGACGCGCTCGCCCGCGCGACGGACTCGCACGCGTACCCCACGACCGTGGGCACCCCCGCTCTGCGCGAGGCGATCGCCGCCTGGTACGCGCGGCGGCGCGGAGTCGAGGGCCTCGGGATCGACGAGGTCCTGCCGACGATCGGCTCCAAGGAGCTCGTCGCCTGGCTGCCCTTCCTCCTCGGACTCGGGGAGGGGGACGTGGTCGTGCATCCGCGCGCCGCCTACCCGACGTACGCGATGGGCGCGGCGATCGCCGGCGCCGAGGCGCTCGCCTCCGACGACCCGGCCGAATGGCCCGCGACGACCCGCCTGGTCTGGCTCAACTCTCCCGGCAACCCCGATGGCGCCGTGCTCGACGTGCCCGCCCTGCAGCGCGCCGTCGCGCGTGCCCGTGAGCTGGGGGCCGTGATCGCGGGGGACGAGTGCTACGCCGAGCTCGGCTGGGACGGCCGCTGGGCCGACGAGCCGATCCCGAGCGTCCTCGACCCGCGCGTGGTGGGGGAGGACCGCACCGGGGTCCTCGGCGTCTACTCGCTGAGCAAGCAGTCGAACCTCGCCGGCTACCGCGCCGCCTTCGTCGCCGGGGACGCGGCCCTGATCGCGCGCCTGGTGACCGTCCGCAAGCACGCGGGCATGATCGTGCCCGGTCCGCTGCAGGAGGCGATGATCGTCGCCCTCGCCGACGACGAGCACGTCGCCGCGCAGAAGGAGCGCTACCGTTCCCGCCGCGACCGCCTCCGGCCCGCCCTCGAGTCCGCGGGCTTCCGGATCGACCGCAGCGAGGCCGGCCTCTACCTGTGGGCGACCGAGGGCCGCGCGGCCTGGGAGTCCATCGACCGGCTCGCCCGCCTCGGCGTCCTCGCGGGCCCCGGCGTCTTCTACGGGGAGGGCTTCCCCGAGCACGTGCGCCTCTCGCTGACGGCCTCCGACGAGCGGATCGACGCGGCCGTCGAGCGCCTGTCCGGCGGCCTCTGAGGCGCTCGACCCGGCCGATCCTGGCGGGTTCCGACAAGGACCCGGCCCCAGCGCTGGGCGATGTCACAGTGCCCCCGCTTTGCCCATAGGCTGTATGTGGTTCGGTCGACGGCGCCTCGCGAGGCCCCGGCTGCACCACGATCCAGACCCGGCGCCGCCCGCTCCGCGCGAGCGCTTCCGGGGTGCGACCGCGACGACCTGGGAGGCGTTGTGACCGAATCCGGCACGCAGAGCGACGGAACCGCGACGGTGGGCTCCACGGAGCCCGCGACCGGGAGCGCCACGACATCGCCTCCCGCGCCGGCGGAGCAGGAGCTCCCCGAGAAGGTCACGCTCACCTTCGGCGACCGCACCGCGGACTTCCCGGTCCTGCGCAGCGTCGACGGCTCCTCGAGCATCGACTTCTCGACCCTGTCGAAGCAGACCGGCTTCATGTCGCTCGACTACGGCTTCGTGAACACGGCGGCGACCAAGTCGCAGATCACCTACATCGACGGCGACCAGGGGATCCTCCGCTACCGCGGCTACCCGATCGAGGAGGTGGCCACCAACGCGACCTACCTCGAGGTGGCCTGGCTCCTCATCTACGGCGAGCTGCCGACGGCCGACGAGCTCGCGGGCTTCGACGAGCGCATCCGCCGCCACACGCTCCTCCACGAGGACCTCAAGCGCTTCTTCGACGCGCTCCCGCACAGCGCGCACCCCATGTCGGTGCTCTCGGCCGGAGTCTCGGCCCTGTCGACGTACTACGAGGACAGCTCCAACCCGAAGGATCCGGAGGCTGTGGAGCTCACCACGATCCGCCTCCTGGCGAAGCTGCCCGTGATGGCGGCGTACGCCCACAAGAAGGCGATCGGCCAGGCGTTCCTCTACCCGGACAACTCGCTGAGCTTCGTCGACAACTTCCTCCGCCTCAACTTCGGCACGATGGCCGAGCAGTACCAGGTCGACCCGGTGCTCTCGAAGGCGCTCGACCGCCTCCTGATCCTCCACGAGGACCACGAGCAGAACGCGTCGACGTCGACCGTCCGCCTCGTCGGCTCCACCGAGGCGAACCTCTACGCCTCCGTCTCGGCCGGCATCAACGCCCTGTTCGGCCCTCTGCACGGCGGAGCGAACGAGGCGGTGCTCACCATGCTCGGCCGGATCCGCGAGTCGGGCGAGAGCGTGTCGACGTTCGTCGAGCGGGTGAAGAACAAGGAGGAGGGCGTGCGCCTGATGGGCTTCGGCCACCGGGTGTACAAGAACTACGACCCGCGCGCGAAGCTGGTCAAGGAGAGCGCCTCCGAGGTCCTGCAGGCCCTCGGCGTGAAGGACCCGCTGCTCGACATCGCGATGGAGCTCGAGGCCCTCGCTCTCGAGGACGACTACTTCAAGGAGCGGCGCCTCTACCCGAACGTCGACTTCTACACGGGCGTCATCTACAAGGCGATGGGCTTCCCGACCCGGATGTTCACCGTGCTCTTCGCGATCGGCCGCCTGCCCGGCTGGATCGCCCACTGGCGCGAGATGAACACCGACAAGCAGACCAAGATCGGCCGCCCGCAGCAGCTCTACATGGGCTCGCCCGAGCGCCACTGGCCGACCGACCGCTGACCGGTCCCCGAGAGCCCGTCCCCGCCGGGGGCGGGCTCTCGCCGTGCGGCGCACCCGCCTCTCGTCGGCCGTCCGAGGCTCGAACCGCTTCTTCGAGGCGGGACGCAGAGCGGCGTGGTCGCCGCGGACTCGATCAGCACGGTTCGTCCCGGGGTGCCGCCTGCTGGGCCCGGCGGCGCGGGACGCCCGTCCTCAGGCGTGCAGGGCGGCGTTCAGCTCGATGCCGGCGCCGGTGCGGGGGAGGACCTCGACCGCTCCGGTGAGTGAGTTGCGGCGGAAGAGCAGGTTCGGCACGCCCGAGAGCTGCACGGCCTTCACGGTCTGCGGGGCGCCGTCGGCGCGCGGCGCTCCGCCGACCACGACGACCTTGGTGCCGGCGGTCACGTAGAGGCCGGCCTCGACGACGGTGTCGTCGCCGAGGGAGATGCCGATGCCCGAGTTCGCACCCAGCAGCGCCCGCGCGCCGATCGAGACGCGCTGCACTCCTCCGCCCGAGAGGGTGCCCATGATGGAGGCGCCGCCGCCGATGTCCGAGCCGTCGCCGACCACGACGCCCTGCGAGATGCGCCCCTCGACCATCGAGCTGCCGAGAGTCCCGGCGTTGAAGTTGACGAAGCCCTCGTGCATCACCGTCGTGCCGGGTGCCAGGTGCGCGCCGAGGCGGACGCGCGAGGTGTCCGCGATGCGCACCTTCGCGGGGGTGACGTAGTCGGTCAGCCGCGGGAACTTGTCGATGCCGGTGGCCTGGATGCCGTGGCGCCGGAGCGAGGGCCGCAGGCGGGTGAACGACTCCGGCGAGACCGGACCGGCGTTCGTCCACACCACGTTCGGCAGGTGGGCGAAGACGCCGTCGAGGTTCACCTCGTTCGGGCGAACCAGGAGGTGCGAGAGCAGGTGCAGCCGCAGGTAGGCGTCGGACGTGGAGGCGGGCGGCGCCTGCACGTCGATCTGCAGCGTGACCACGTCGATGCGGACCTCGCGGCGCGGATCCTCGCCGGCCTGCTCCTCGAACTCCGCCGGCACGATCCAGGGGTCGCGGCCGGCCGGGATGGTGCCGAGGCGCGGCTCCGGGAACCAGGTGTCGAGGACGGTGCCGTCGGCGGCCACGGTGGCGAGCCCGTATCCCCAGGCGGAGGCGGGCGCGGAGGAGTCTGCGGAGTGCTCGAGGGTCATGCCGATCAGGGTAGCGCGGAGCGTCCGGCCGCTACCCTGGGGCGCATGGCCGATCCGACCACCGCCCCTCCGCTCGATCTGCGCACCGATCCGGTCGCCCTGACGCGGATCCTCTGCGACATCCCGTCCGTCTCGGGCGACGAGCTCGAGATCGCGGACGCGGTGCAGTGGGCGCTCGAGCAGTACGACCACCTCGAGGTCATCCGCGACGGCCACACCGTCGTGGCGCGGACGAACCTCGGCCTCGCCCAGCGCGTCGTGATCGCCGGGCACCTCGACACGGTGCCGGTCAACGGCAACCTGCCCGTCGTCGCCGAGACGATCGACGGCGTCGAGCACCTGGTCGGCCGCGGGACCGTCGACATGAAGGCCGGAGTGGCGGTGCAGCTCGTCCTCGCCGCCGAGCTCTCCGATCCGGCCGTCGACATCACCTGGATGTGGTACGACAACGAGGAGGTCGCAGCGGACCTTAACGGCCTCGGCCGTCTCTCCCGGCACCGCCCCGACCTCTTCTCCGCCGACTTCGCCGTGCTCGGCGAGCCGACGAGCGGAGCAGTGGAGGGCGGCTGCAACGGGACGCTCCGGGTCGACGTGGTCACCCGCGGCGTCCGCGCCCACTCCGCCCGCAGCTGGGTCGGCGAGAACGCGATCCACGCGGCCGCGCCGATCCTCGACCGCCTCGCCGCCTACGTGCCGCGCGAGGTCGAGGTCGAGGGCCTCGTGTACCGCGAGGGCGTCAACGCCGTGCGCGTCACCGGCGGGGTCGCGGGCAACGTGATCCCGGACCTCTGCACTGTGCAGGTCAACTACCGCTTCGCCCCCGACCGGTCCGGGGAGGAGGCGCTCGCCCACCTCGAGGAGCTCTTCGAGGGGTTCGAGGTGACGGTGGACGATCTGGCCGAGGGCGCCCGCCCGGGGCTGGACGCACCTCTGGCCCAGGCCTTCCTCGCGGCCGTCGGAGCCGAGGCGAAGCCCAAGTACGGCTGGACCGACGTCGCGCGGTTCTCCGCCATGGGCATCCCGGCTGTCAACTACGGACCGGGCGACCCGCTCCGGGCCCACGCCGACGACGAGCGCGTGGCGGTGCACGAGATCACCGAGTGCACCGAGGGCCTCCGCCGCTGGCTGACCGCGTCCTCGTGAGCGCGACCGCCACGGCCGTCCCCGTCCGCCTCCGCCTGCGCCTGGTCCCGTGGTGGGCGCGCGTCCTCCTGGTGTACATCGCGACCCGCGTGGTCACGACGGTGATCCTGCTGCAGTTCGCCGCGCACCAGCTCGCGAACCCGTGGACCGGACCCTCCCCGTCCTACTCGGCCTTCGCGTCGATGTGGGACGGCCGCTGGTACGAGATCATCGCGGCCACCGGGTATCCCGGCTTCCTGCCGATCACGCAGGACGGCCACGTGGGGGAGAACGCCTGGGCCTTCATGCCGCTCTACCCGGGCGTCGTGAAGGCGCTGATGGCGCTCACCGGCCTCACCTGGGCTCCGGCCGCCGTGACCGTCTCCGTCCTGTGCGGAGCCGGAGCCTGCCTCGTCCTGTACCGCCTCTTCCGGCACTCCCTCGGCGAGTCGCAGTCGCTGACGGCGGTGCTGCTGTTCTGCGTGGCGCCGACCTCGCCGCTGATGCAGCTCGCCTACGCGGAGTCGATGGCGATGCTCCTGACCGCGGTCACGCTCCTCCTCCTGGTGCGGCGGCGCTGGCTCGCGGTCGTGCCCGTCGTGCTGCTGCTGGGCCTGACCCGGCCGAGCGGGCTCGCCTTCGCCGCCGCGCTCGGCCTGTACGTCGTCTACCGGTTCGTCCGGCGCCGCACGGAGCCGTTCCCGCGGTCGGAGTGGCTGCCGGCCGTGGGCCTGACGGCGTGGGGGCTCGTGGTCGGCTTCCTCTGGCCCGCCGTGGCGTGGGCCGTCACCGGGTCGATGACCGCTTACACCGACACCGAGCTGGCGTGGCGTGCGGTCTACATCGGCTACCAGGAGCTGCTCCCGCTGACCCCGTGGTTCCAGGGCGGCGCCTGGTGGGGCTCGTGGTGGTTCGGGGCCCCGGCCGTCGGCGTCGTGCTGGTGGTGCTCCTCCTGGCTGCGTTCGTCGGGATCCTCGCCGCACCGTGGACACGGCGGCTCGATCTCTTCAGCCGGGCCTGGGTCGCCGGGTACGGCGTCTACCTGCTGGCGTTCTTCTTCCCGCAGTCGAGCACCTTCCGGCTGCTGGGCCCGATGTTCCCGCTCGTCGGAGCGCTGGCGGTGCCGCGCTCGCCGGTCTTCCGGGTCGCGCTGGTCCTGCTCGGGATCGGCGGCCAGATCGTCTGGATCTCGATCTGCTGGGCCGTCGCCGGATCGGACTGGACCCCGCCGTGATCGTGCCGCGCGCCCGCCCGGCGCGGTGCTCCTCCCGGGACTCCCGACTCCCGCACGGGTATGCTCGTCGGAATGTCTCCCCTCACGCCAGCCGGTGAGCCGCGACACGCGTCGCCCCTCCTCCGGCCGTCCCGCCGGCGAGCCGCGGCGACACCCGCCCGCTCCCCGCTGACGACCCCCTCCGCCTCCTCGACGGACCGCGGGCCGCTCGCGTGAGCGCCACCGCGATCGCGCCGGAGACGGAGGACGCCTCTCCGTCCCGCTCCCGCTGGGGTCTGCTCCGGAGGATCCCGTGGTGGATCCAGGTGCTCCTGGTCTTCGCCGTGTCCCGGGTCGTCACGACCGTGATCATGCTCCGTGTCGGCGCCGTGCGTCAGGGCGTCGAGTGGACGGGACTCCGCGACACCTACGTCCGGTTCGCGACGACGTGGGACGGCGGCTGGTACGAGCGGATCGGGATGACGGGGTACCCGTCGGTCCTGCCGCTCTCGCCGTCCGGAGCCGTGGAGCAGAACCCCTGGGCGTTCATGCCCGTCTACCCGTTCACCGTCCGCGGCCTGATGAACATCACCGGGCTCGACTGGGCGAACGCGGCGGTGCTCGTCGCCCTGGTCTGCAGTGCAGCGGCGTGCCTGGTGATCTACCGGCTGTTCCGCGTCTCGCTCAGCGAGGGCCAGGCGCTGATGGGGATCGTCTTCTTCTGCGTCGCTCCGACGTCCCCGATCCTGCAGATCGGCTACGCGGAGTCCGGCGGCATCCTCCTGACGGCCGTGCTGCTCCTCCTGCTGGTGCGCCGCAAGTGGATCTGGACGTTCCCCGTCGTGCTGGTCGTGGGGCTCCTGCGCCCGAGCGGTCTCGCGATCGCGGCGATGACGGGCCTCTACTTCCTCTACCGCGTCTGGCGGCACGTGCGCGGCACCGAGCCGTTCGCCCGCCGGGAGTTCGCCTTCACGGTCTCCCTCACGGTCTGGTCCCTCGCGGTGGGGTTCGCCTGGCTGCTCATCGCCTGGGCCGTGACCGGCTCCTTCACCGCGTACACCGACACCGAGCTCGCCTGGCGCAGCGTCTTCATCGGCGAGGGCGAGCTCATCCCCTTCACCTCCTGGTTCGCCGGCGGGGGCTGGTGGGGAGGCCTCTGGTTCGGCTCGCCGATCACGGGCATGGGCATCACCGTCGTGGTGGTGCTCGGATTCCTGGCGATCCTGTTCTCGCGGGCCACGCGCAGCCTCGACGTCTTCTCGCGGCTCTGGGTCGGCGGCTACGCGATCTACCTCTTCGCGTTCTTCTACCCGCAGTCGAGCACGTTCCGCATCCTGATGCCGATGTTCCCGCTGGCCGGGGCGCTCGCGGTGCCGCGGTCGACCCTCCTGAGGGTGTTCGTGGTGGCCGCATCGATCGTCGGGCAGATCGTCTGGGTGCTGCTGTGCTGGGTGTTCACCCCGGGCGACTGGTCCCCGCCGTGATCGGCTGACGCCCGACTTCCGGGCGCGGTTCGGAACACCCCCGCGGATGCACGATAATAGGGGGATACGTCACGAAAGGGGAACTCTATGGCGGCCATGAAGCCGAGGACCGGAGACGGACCGATGGAGGCTGTTAAGGAGGGCCGACTCATCGTCGTGCGCGTTCCGCTCGAAGGAGGCGGACGCCTCGTCGTCTCGGTCAACGATGCAGAGGCGAAAGAGCTGCACGACGCGCTCGCGTCGGTGGTGTCTCCCGCCTGATCCGCACCGTCGTGAACGCCCGTCGCACACCGTGCGGCGGGCGTTCCGTCTTTCCTCGGTCGGCCGCGCTCGTCAGGCGCGGCGCTTGTTGGCCTGCAGCAGGCCGTCGCCGATCGGCGAGAGCACGCTGACCACGGCGGGGGAGGCGCAGACCTCGGCCACCAGCGTGCGGAACGCCGTCGCGATCTCGTCGCGCTGCGCGGGATTGGCCACGCGTCCGCGCCAGAGCGCGTGGGGGACGAGGACCGTCCCGCCCGGACGGACGAGCCGCAGCGCGTGCTCGACGTTCTCGATGACCTGCAGCGGATCGCCGTCGACGAAGACGATGTCGTAGGAGTTCTCGTTCATGCGGGGCAGCACCTCGAGGGCGCGGCCCGGGATGAGCCGGAGCCGGTTGGGCGAGATGCCCGCCTCGTGGAACTGGGCGCGCGCGTGCTGCTGGTGCACCGCCTCGGAGTCGATCGAGGTGAGCATGGCCTCGGGGGCGCCGTCGAGCAGCCACAGGCCGCTCACTCCGGTGCCGGTGCCGATCTCGATGATGGAGGTCGCGCGCGCCGCGGCGGCGACCAGCGCGGCCTGCGCTCCGATCGAGGGGGAGACGGCGTCGATGCCCAGCTCGACCGAGAGCCGGCGGGCCGAGGCGATGGCCTCCGACTCGACGACCGCGTCCTCGGCGTACTTCCAGTTGGCATCCTTGTCGGACACGGGGGCGCTCCTCTGATCGGTGCACCGAGCGGATCGCGCCCGGGCATCGTCAGGGTACGGTGGCGCGCGGGCTCCGCGAGGGAGGCGCGGCGGGTTAGTGTTGTCCTCGTGTTCGGTCTGACGTTCGACAAGCTCCTCATCATCGGGGTCATCGCTGTCTTCGTGCTGGGTCCCGACCGCCTCCCGCACTACGCCGCCCAGCTCGGGCAGCTCGTGCGCAAGGTGCGCGGATTCGCCACGCAGGCCCGGGAGCGCGTCAAGGACGAGATGGGCGACGAGTTCAACGACGTCGACTGGAAGAAGCTCGACCCGCGCCAGTACGATCCCCGCCGCATCATCCGCGACGCCCTGCTCGAGGACGATCCGGCCCCCACCGTGAAGCCGCCCACCGCTGTCGCCGCTCCGGTCGTGCCGGGCGGCACCGGCTCCGCGCAGGACAGCTACTACACGACGATGCAGCGCTCCGTCTCGTCCGGCACGCTCTCGAGCGTCGCGCCGCCGCCGATCGACTCCGAGGCCACCTGAGCCCTGCTCCGCGAGGAGCGTCGGGCGGGCGTCTCGACCGACGCCGCCCGCACGAAGCCGCGCGGAGGCGTCAGCCGACGGCGAGCGGAAGACGACGGCCGGTCAGTCCCCGCGGCCGCGCGGCGAGCGTCGCCGCCAGGGCGTCGATCGCCCGGGCGGCAGGATCCTCCGGATCGCCGACGACGACGGGCACGCCCTCGTCGCCCCCCGCCCGCAGCGCGACGGAGATCGGCAGCGACGCGAGTAGCGGCACCTCGTCGCCCGTCGCAGTGAGCCGACGCGCGACCTCGGCCCCGCCTCCGCTGCCGAAGAGCTCCAGCACCGAGCCGTCGGGCTGCGGAAGCCCCGACATGTTCTCGACCACTCCGACGATGCGCTGGCCCGATTGGCGGGCGAGCGCGCCGCTGCGCTCGGCCACGTCGGCGGCCGCCGGCTGCGGGGTGGTGACGATGAGGACCTCCGCATGCGGGAGCAGCTGCCCGATGGAGATCGCCACATCCCCCGTGCCGGGAGGCAGGTCGAGCAGGAGCACGTCGAGGTCGCCGAAGTACACGTCGGTGAGGAACTGGGAGATCGTGCGGTGCAGCATGGGTCCGCGCCAGGAGACGGCCGCCCCCCGGGTGTCGCCCTCGAGGAACATCCCGATCGAGATGACCTTCACGCCGTGCGCCACCGGCGGCAGCATCAGTTCGCCGACGCGGGTGGGCCCCGCGACGCGCCCGTCGTGCATCAGGCCGAGCAGGCCGGGGATGGAGAAGCCGTGCACGTCGGCGTCTACGAGGCCGACCGCGAGCCCCCGCTGAGCGAGGGCGACCGCGAGGTTGGCGGTGACGGTCGACTTGCCGACACCGCCCTTGCCGCTGGTGACCGCGTACACGCGGGTGAGCGAGTCCGGGCCGAAGGGCATGCTCCGGCGGCCGCCCTGGAGGCGCTCGGTGAGGGCGGTGCGCTGCGCCGGCGTCATCACTCCGACCACGACGTCGACCGCCGTGACTCCGGGAGCCGAGGCCGCGGCCTCGCGTACGTCGCGCTCGATCGCGGAGGCGGCCGGGCAGCCGACGATGGTCAGCCGGATCGCGACGCGGACCGCTCCGTCGACGGCCGCCTCGACCGACTCGAGCATGTCGAGCTCGGTGATGGGCTTCCGGATCTCCGGATCGACGACCCGGGCCAGCGCCGTCCTGACGGCGGTCTCGATGGCGGCGACGTCAGGCATCGCGCCGCTCGGGCTCCTGCGCCCGATCCTTCTCGAGCTCCTCGAGGAGGCCGCGCAGCTCCGAGCGGATGAAGTCCTTGCTCGCCATGTCGCGTATCGCCAGGCGCAGGGCCACGACCTCGCGCGCGAGGTACTCGGTGTCCGCGAGGTTGCGCTCGGCCCGCTGCCGGTCCTGCTCGATCTGGACGCGGTCGCGGTCGTCCTGGCGGTTCTGCGCGAGCAGCAGCAGCGGCGCGGCGTAGGAGGCCTGCAGCGAGAGGATCAGCGTCAGCACCGTGAAGCCGAGGGCCTGCGAGTCGAAGCGCGCGTCCGCGGGCCCGTAGGTGTTGAACATCAGCCAGAAGACGCAGAAGATCGTCATGCCGACCAGGAACCACGGCGTGCCCATGCCGCGGGCGAACGACTCGGTCAGGCGGCCGAAGCGGTCGCTGCTCGGGCGGTTCCGCCGCGAGAGGACGCGGGTGCGCAAGCCCTTGGGAGCGTCCAGGCGCCGGTCCTGCTTGGTGTCCCTAGCCACGCGCGCCCCTCCGTCCCCGTCGTGTCCTGCCTGTCGCCGCGGGTGCCGGCGGCACGAGCGGGACGCCCTGCGTCGCCGTCGTCACCGGCTTCCTCGGTTCGTCGTCGTCGCCGTGGCTGCGCCAGTCGTCGGGGAGGAGGTAGTCGAGGACGTCGTCGATGGTCACGACGCCGACGAGGCGGTGGGACGCGTCGACGACGGGCACCGAGACGAGGTTGTAGCTGGCCAGGATCCGGGCGACCTCGGCCGCCGAGGTCTCGGGCGTGATCGGGTCCATGCTCTGGTCGAGCAGGGTGCCGAGGCGCTCGTGCGGCGGGTAGCGGAGCATCCGCTGGAAGTGCACCATGCCGAGGAAGCGGCCGGTCGGCGGCTCGTAGGGCGGCAGCGTGACGCAGACGGCGGCGCCGAGGGCCGGGGCGAGCTCGTGGCGGCGGATGAGGGCGAGACCCTCGGCGACGGTCGCCTCGGAGGAGACGATGATCGGCTCCGTGGTCATCAGACCGCCGGCGGACTCCGGGGCGTAGGTGAGGAGCATGCGGACGTCGTCCGCCTCCTCCGGCTCCATCAGCTCCAGGAGCGCCTCGCCGCGCTCCTCCGAGAGCTGGGCGATCAGGTCGGCCGCGTCGTCCGGCTGCATCTGGTCGAGGACGTCGGCGGCGCGGTCGTCGTCGAGCCGGCCGAGGATCTCGACCTGCTCGCTCTCGGGCATCTCCTCGAGCACGTCCGCGAGGCGGTCGTCCGAGAGCTCGCCGGCGACCTCGAGCATCCGCTGCTGCGGCAGGTCGAGGAGCGTGCTGGCGAGGTCGGCGGGCTTGAGCTCGGAGAGGCTGGCGACGTACTGCTCGGCGGACTGCGCCTCGGTCGAGACGCTCTCGCGGACCTCGCGCCAGCCGGCGAAGGCGGTCGCGCCCTTGGCGAAGGGGGAGGGGCTGGTCTTGGGCCGGCGGACGAAGAGCTGCGCGAGCTCCCACTCGCCGGGAGCGGCCTCCTCGATCGCGACGTCCTCGACGACCGCGTCACCGGAGCCGTCCACGAAGCTCACCCGGCGGCCGAGGAGCTCGGCGATGACGCGGACCTCGCCGCCCCGCTGCTCGAAGCGGCGCACGTTGATGAGCCCGGTGGTGATGATCTGGCCGCTGCCGATGCTGGTGACCCGGCCGATCGACACGAAGACCCGACGGCGCCCGGGGATCTCGACCACCAGGCCGACCACCCGCGGGGCGTCGTTCTGCCGGTAGACCAGGAGCACGTCGCGGACCTTGCCGACGCGATCGCCGGCCGGGTCGAAGACACTGCATCCGGCCAAGCGCGCGACGAAGACTCTGGCGGAACTCACGGCTACAAACCTAGTCCCGTGCAGCCGGGCGGACGCCGAGCGTTCCCGGCTCGCCCTCGGCCGGTTCTCCGAATCCGTTCAGAGACCTTCAAGTGGCCTGTGCGATTCTGTCCGGGTGACTCAGCAGACGCCGTTCAGCGGCCGAGGGCCGGCCTTCCCCACGATCCCGCGCGGGGAGATCCTCGCCACGTTCGACACGTACCAGGAGGCGCAGGCCGCCGTCGACGTGCTCGCCCGCGCCGACTTCCCGGTGCGCCAGCTCGCCATCATCGGCAACGAGCTCAAGAGCGTCGAGCGGGTGACCGGCAAGCTCACCTGGGGCCGCGTCGCCCTCGCCGGAGCGGCCTCCGGCGCCTGGCTCGGTGTCTTCCTGGGCCTCCTGCTCATCATCTTCTCGCCGACGACGGAGTTCTCCTTCCTCATCGCGGCGGTCCTCCTCGGCGCCGGCTTCGGGATGCTCTTCGGGCTCGCCTCCTACGCCGTGAACCGCCGCCGTCGCGACTTCACCTCGACCATGCAGGTGATCGCGACAAGCTACTCCGTGCTCGTGGACCCCGAGGTGGTCAACCGCGCGCGCAACCTGCTCGACGGCGGCACCTCCCCGGCGGAGGCGCCGCAGACGGCCTGGGCTCCGCCGCCCGCCGCGGTCGGCGACCCGCAGCCGCAGCCCGTCCGCCCCGAGGACGACCCGCGCTGACGATCCTCCACGAAGGCCCCCGGTCCGCCGGGGGCCTTCGTCATTCCGGGGGCGGGGCGGCTCAGGCGGAGCCGACGGGCGGGAGGACGATGTCGACCGCGAGACCCCGGGGGGAGCGGTTGACCAGGGCGACCGTCCCGCCGGCCGAGAGCACGGTGGTGTGCACCAGGGCCAGCCCCAGACCGCTGCCGCCGGAGGCGAGGGTCCGGGAGTCGTCCGGGCGGGAGAAGCGGTCGAAGGCGACCGGGATGAAGGCGTCGGGCATCCCCGGTCCGTCGTCCGAGACGCTGAGCATCAGGCGCCCGTCCGACTGCGAGAGGGAGGCGACGATCATGCCGCCGCCGTTCATCGCCTGGATCGCGTTCCTCACGAGGTTGTCGATCACCCGGCCGAAGTCCTGGGACGCGACCGCGTAGAGCCGCACCGGCTCGCGCTCGTCGATCTCGTAGTCGATCTCCACCCCCGACTCCGAGGCGAGCAGGCGGGTGCGGTCGACGGCGCCCACCAGCTCGTCGACGAGCTCGGCGAAGGGAGCGGTCGGGCGGACGGTGCGGCTCTCGATGCGCGAGATGTCGAGGAGGGCGGATGCGAGGCGCACGAGCCGGTCGACGCTCTTCTGCGCGTCGAGGATGACCCGGTCGACCGCGACCGGGTCGTCGACGCGGTGGTGGGCGATCTCGAGCTGGGCGGAGAGCGCGGCGAGGGGAGTGCGGAGCTCGTGGCTCGCATCCGACACCATCTGCTTCTCCCGGGCCAGCGACGCGGTCTGCTTGGTCAGGAACGCGTTCAGCGTCACCGCGAGCTCGTCGATCTCGTCGCGCGTGCCGACGACCGGGAGCTGGTCGCCCTGCCCGGGCTCGGCGGCGATCTGATCCGCGCGCGCCCGCATCCGGCGCACCGGGGCGAGGGCCGCGCCCGTCAGGATCCACGAGGCGAGCCCGAACGTGACGACGAGGAAGATCGCGGCGTAGACGAGCACGTGGGCGAAGTCGTCGAGGACGAGCTGCGACGCGGCCTGATCGCGGGCGGAGGCGACCTGCCAGACGCCGCGATCGCTCTCGATGGCCGTGAAGCGGACCAGGTAGCTGCCGTTCGCCGTCGTCACGTCGGCGTACCGGGGCGAGGTGTCGGCCGGCTCCTCCGCCAGAGCGCTGAGCACCTCGCCGCTCAGGCGCGAGGGCATGGTCGAGGTGCTGACGCTCCCGTCGGGCGCGAGAGCGAGGAACAGCTGGCCCGTCGACGAGCCCTGCGTGCGCGGGACGTTGCCCGCCGAGATGTCGCGGCGCACCTCGTCCTCGATCGACATCAGGATCGTCCGCTCGCTGCGGTCGACGATGCCGGTGACCACCTGGTAGAAGAGCAGCGCCGCGAGCGCGAAGAGGGCGGTCGCCACAGCGACCGTTCCCACGGTGATCCTCGCGCGGATCGAGAGCGCGCCGACCCGGCGGCGTGCCGTGCTCATCCGCGACACGGGCTATTCGACCGGGCGGAGGAAGTAGCCCTTGCCGCGGACGGTAACGATGCTGACGCCCGTGTCCTCGGTCGGGAGCTTCTTGCGCAGGTAGCTGACGTACTGGTCGACGATGTTGTTGTCGACGATCTCGCCGCCGCCCCAGATCTCGGAGAGGATCCGCTGGCGGGTCACGACGGAGCCGACGGGAGTGATGAGGAGCTTGAGGAGCTCGAGCTCCTTCGGGCTGACGTGGATGCGCGAGCCGTCGGCGGTGCGCCGGATGCTCGATCCGTCCACGGTGATGCGTCCGACGTCGATCGAGGTGGACATCAGCGACGGGCTGCGGCGCAGGAGGGCCCGGAGGCGCGCGTTGAGCTCGGTGAACGCGAACGGCTTGGTCAGGTAGTCGTCCGCTCCGGCGTCGAGGCCGAAGACGCGGTCCTCGATCGCGTCCCGCGCGGTCAGCAGCATGATCGGCGTGGGCCGGCCGAGCTCGCGGATCCGGCGGCAGATCTCGAAGCCCGACATCGCCGGCAGCATGACGTCCACGATGGCGGCCGAGAACTCGGCGTTGCTGAACGCGACGAGCGCGTCGATGCCGTTCGTGGTCAGCACGGCCTCGTAGCCGGCGTCTTCGAGGCCGCCGACGAGGGCCTCACCCATGGCTGGATCGTCTTCGACGACAAGGATCTTCACGCGCTCACCCTACGGCCCGGCTCCCAGGAGGACGCACTGGGCGGGCCGTGTGTCGATCGGATGCGGGATCGACCCATCCGATCGGCGCTGGGCGACGAATGAGGAGCAACAGACCGCTCGGGGGCGTGGCGGGAGAGGCGCGATCAGTGGCGCATTTCTACTCTTCTCTCCCCGTCGGCCCGATGATCCTGTTCGCGAAGTTCACCTCTACCGTCACCCGAAGGCGGCACAAAAATGCTCAATATTCTTTCCATCTGGGCGCGTCTCGCGCTGTCGGTCCTCCTGTGGATCGTCGTTCTTCCCGTCATGCTCGTCCTGCTGCCGTTCCGCACGGGCAGGAGCGCCTCGCTCCCCGCCCTGCGACCGGTGCCGGTTCCCGCACCGACGGTGGCGATCGACACCCGGAGCACCAGCGGCGCGTACTAGGCCCACTTCCCGGTCGTTCCGGGCTCGACGCCCCGCTCCCATGAGCTCCGGCGTCGTCCGCCCACCGATCCCCGACGCCCGAACAGCCTGCCTCTCTCCGCCAGGAGGGGGCGCGGCTGTTCGTCGTTCCCCGGGTCGATCCCGACTGACCGACAGATGTCGATTTCGGCTCCTCTCGATCGCGAGCCGCGTCAAGCCCTTCGCAGAATCTCAGGGACTGGCAATACAGTGCTCGCACATGGTTCACCGATCGGAAGGAACGCGGATGCTCCGCGCCACGCTCGACACCGCTGGGATCCAGCTCGATTCGACCACGGGATCCCCCGTGCGCCCCGACACCCCGGTCTCGGTGGTCGCGTCGGCGCCTCAGAGCCTGATCTCGCGGATGCTCGGACGCCGCCGCTGCGAAGCCTGCGGAGCGGCCTCGGCCCGTCGCCGCGACGGCTTCTGCTCGGCCGACTGCGCCGGCACCTTCCACCTCTACGAGTGAGCCCGACCGGCCGAGTGCCGGTGGTGAACGTCCCGAAGGCCCGTGATCGACGATCGCGGGCCTTCGTGCTGTCTCGGGAGTGTCGGAGCGCCGGGTGAGGAGCGCCACGGTCGGACTCGGTCGCCCACCGGGTGACGCCGCTCGGTCCGTGATGGAGGGGTGCGCCTCGAGGGGCG
The DNA here is from genome assembly GCF_002931645.1 of Rathayibacter sp. AY2B5. Taxonomy (NCBI): domain Bacteria; kingdom Bacillati; phylum Actinomycetota; class Actinomycetes; order Micrococcales; family Microbacteriaceae; genus Rathayibacter; species Rathayibacter sp. AY2B5. Next base: position 207,559 of record NZ_PSUE01000001.1, read on the forward strand.
TCGAGCACCGGAGCTGAGCGCCCATGTGCGAGGAAGGAGAGCGGAGGACCGCGGGTGTGCCCCCAGTAGGATTCGAACCTACGCCCCTGCCTCCGGAGGGCAGTGCTCTATCCCCTGAGCTATGGGGGCCAGGAGTGCCTGACCACATTAGCACCCGGGCGGGGCGGGCCCCGACGCCGGGAGCGGTCCTCGCGCATGCCACGATGGAGCCATGCTGCGCACTGTCTCCGCCTCGCTGGATCTGCGTCTGAACGGCCCGACCGACCTGATCTTCCTGGTGGCGGCGACGCCCACGGGCGACTCGTTCGAGGACTCCTTCACCGTCCGGCTCGACGGGCAGGACGTGCCGGTGCGGGAGTTCCCGGCGCGGCACGGCGCCCGCGTGCACCGCGTCGCGGGGAACGAGGGCGACCTGCGGGTCGAGTACCGGGCGCGGGTCGCCGGGCACGGCGCTCCGGACGAGCCGAGCGAGCTCGAGCTCGTCGAGTACCTGCGGCCGAGCCGGTACGCCGAGGCGGACGTGCTCGGAGGGATCGCCCGGCGCGAGTTCGGGCGGGCCCGGGGCTTCGAGGCGCTGACGGCCGTCGAGGAATGGGTGCATGGCCACCTGTCGTACGTCTACGGCTCGACGGTCGGCACCGGGGGAGCGGCGCAGGTCATCGAGAGCGGCCAGGGCGTGTGCCGGGACTTCGCGCACACGGTCGCCGGGCTGCTCCGCGCTCTCGACATCCCCGCCCGGGTGACGGCGGTCTACGCGCCGGGCCTCGAGCCACGCGACTTCCACGCGGTCACGGAGGCCTGGGCCGGCGGCGCCTGGCACGTCGTGGACGCGACCCGGCTGGCTCCGCGCGGGTCGATGCTGCGCATCTCGTCCGGCCGGGACACGGCCGACACCGCGTTCCTCAGCAGCTACCTGACGGACCTGCGCCTGACCGGGATGAGCGTGGAGGCCGACTGCGACGCGGCGCTCGTCGACGACCACGTCTCGCCGGTGCGCCTGGGCTGACGCCGGGGCTCAGTCGGCGAGGACGCCGATCGCCGACCGCACGAGCGGCTCGGGGTCGCCCGGCTCGACGAAGGAGGCGCTGGACGCCTCGATCCAGTACTCGCCGACGAAGGCGTCCGCGACGCCCCGCCCCTCGGCCACCTGGTAGTAGCCCTCGATCTCCGGCGGCTTGCCGTAAGTGGGGACGGCCTTGCTGGTGGTGAAGAACTCGTTCTTGAGCGCCTCGATCACCGCGGGGTCGAGGTGGGCCACGGCCAGCTGCAGCTCGGCGCCCGAATCGTCGGACCATCCGCAGACCAGGCCGTCGTACTGGGCGATCTCCTCGGAGACGGCAGTGGTCCCGATGCCGTCGTCCGGGGAGAATCCGCCCCACAGGCCCGCGAGCGCCGAGGCCGGGACCAGCTGCTCGCAGGCGAGGGGGATCGGCGTGCCGCTGACGGCGCCGCTCGCGCTCGGCTCCGGGTCGGCCGCGGGGGAGCAGCCGGAGAGGGCCGCCGCGGCGAGGGCGACGAGGAGGAGGGCGGCGGGACGGCGCATGCGTCGCACCCTAGCAACGCCGCCCTGCCGAGCGGCCCCGCGGTGCAGGAGGGACGGGGGGCGCGGGCGCGGCGGCCGGTAGAATCGCTCCCCGTGACTCCCGAACAGCTCGCCGCCTCCCTGCACGCCCTCGTCCTCGACGCCGTGCAGCGACGGGGGAGCGATGCGGGCGTCGAGCTCTCGGACGTCGTGCTGGAGCGCCCGAAGAACCGCGACCACGGCGAGTGGGCCTCGAACATCGCGATGAAGCTCGCGAAGCGGGTCGGCGCGAACCCGCGCGAGCTCGCCGCCGAGCTGGCCGAGGGGCTGGGCGCGGTCGAGGGCGTCGCCACGGTCGAGGTCGCCGGTCCCGGCTTCCTCAACGTCCGGCTCGAGGCCGCGGCCGCGGGCGCCCTTGCCGGCGCGATCGTCGAGGCGGGCGAGGCCTACGGCACCGGGTCCGCCTACGCCGGCGTCCGGATGAACCTCGAGTTCGTCTCCGCCAACCCCACCGGCCCCATCCACATCGGCGGGACGCGCTGGGCGGCGGTCGGCGACAGCCTGGCCCGGATGCTCCTCTCGCAGGGCGCCGAGGTGACCCGGGAGTACTACTTCAACGACCACGGCGCGCAGATCGACCGCTTCACGCGGAGCCTCCTCGCCGCCCACCGCGGCGAGCCGACCCCGGAGGACGGCTACGGCGGCGCCTACATCGGCGACATCGCCGAGCGCGTCGCGGCCGCCTACCCGGGCGACCTCGCCGTCCTGCCCGAGGAAGAGCTCGCCGAGACCTTCCGCTCGATCGGCGTCGAGCTGATGTTCGGCGAGATCAAGCAGAGCCTGCACGAGTTCGGCGTCGACTTCGACGTGTACTTCCACGAGAACTCCCTGCACGAGTCGCGTGCCGTCGACCGCGCGATCGAGCGCCTCCGCGAGCTCGGGCACATCTTCGAGGCGGACGGCGCCACCTGGCTGCGGACCACCTCGTTCGGCGACGACCGCGACCGCGTCATCATCAAGAGCGACGGGGAGGCGGCCTACATCGCGGGCGACCTCGCCTACTACCTCGACAAGCGCGAGCGCGGCTTCGATCGGGCGATCATCATGCTCGGCGCCGACCACCACGGCTACATCGGCCGGATGATGGCGATGTGCGCGGCGTTCGGCGACACCCCGGGCGTGAACCTCGAGATCCTGATCGGCCAGCTGGTCAACCTGCTCCGCGACGGCGAGGCGGTCCGGATGTCCAAGCGGGCGGGGACCGTCGTCACGATGGAGGACCTCACGGAGGCCGTCGGCGTGGACGCCGCGCGCTACTCGCTGGTGCGCTCCTCGGCCGACTCGACCCTCGACATCGACCTCGACCTGCTGACCAAGCGGAGCAACGACAACCCCGTCTACTACGTGCAGTACGCCCACGCGCGCACCCGCCAGGTCGCGGCGAAGGCCGCGGCGTCGGGCGTCCCCGTCGAGCCGTTCGCGCCCGAGACGCTGGTGCATCCGACCGAGTCGGCGCTGCTCGGCGGCCTGCAGGAGTTCCCGCGCATCGTGGCGCACGCCGCGGAGCTGCGCGAGCCGCACCGCGTCGCGAGGTACCTCGAGGAGGTCGCCGGCCTCTACCACCGCTGGTACGACAACTGCCGGGTCGTGCCGCAGGGCGAGGACCCGGTCGAGTCCGTGCACTCGACCCGGCTGCGCCTGAACGAGGCGACCGGGCAGGTGCTCCGCAACGGGCTCTCCCTGCTGGGCGTCACGGCCCCGGACCGGATGTGAGCGCGTCGGGGGCGGCGCCGCGGCGCCGGCGCGGGGGACGCGCGGCCGTGGTGGTCGTCGTGGTGCTGGTGCTGCTCGTGGTCGCGGCGGTGGTGGGCGACTCGCTCGCCCGCCGCGCCGTCGCGGACCGCGCCGCCGCGAGCCTCCGCGAGGCGCTCGCACTGCCCGCGGACCGGGCGGTGGACGTCGACGTCGCCGGCTGGGCCGTGCTCCCGCAGCTCGTCTCGGGGCGGCTGGACCGGCTCGACCTGCGCAGCCCGGACGTGACGTTCGGCGAGCTCGACGGCGACGTCGCCGCGACCCTGATCGGGGTGCCGGTGAGCGGCGTCGGAGCTGTCGAGTCGGGCAGCACGACGGTCGCGATCGACGCGGCCTCGGTCTCGCGGCTCGTCAGCGAGCGCAGCACCGTTCGTGTCGACGAGGTGACCCTGGACGCTCCGCTCGTGCGCGTGACCGCCTCCGTCGAGGTGCTGGGTCTCCGGCTCGGCGCGGGCGTGGGGATGGAGCTCGCCGCCGTGGACGGCGCCATCCGGCTGACCCCGGCCGAGGTCTCCGCCGCCGGTGCGACCTTCTCGGCGACCGACTTCCGCGACCGCTTCGGCGCCGTCTCCGGCGACCTGCTCGCTCCGTCCTCCGTGTGCATCGCGGACTCGGTGCCGCGCGGACTGACGCTGACCGGAGTCGAGGTCGCCGACGAGTCGCTGAACGCGAGCTTCGCGCTCTCTCCGACGTTCCTCAGCGACCCCGCGGAGCAGGAACCGGGCACGTGCGCCTGAGCCCGCGCGGCGCCGCCGCCCCGGACCGGTAGGATCGGAGCCCTGTGCCGGCGTCTTCCGCGGGCCGAACACTGACATCGCTGGCTTCAGGGGTCAATCCGGACCCGCTCGCCCCGCAGTGACGCTCCCACTCTCTCCTGTGAGGTCTCACCCGTGGACACCGTCGACGCCCGCGCCCGCGCCCCCCGGCATCCGCTCGCGCCTGAGTGGCTGCACACGCCCGCCGACCCGAACGCCCTGGCCGACGGCGTGTGGCCGGACAGCGCCGAGCGCGGCGAGGACGGCGGGATCCGGATCGCCGGAGTGCCCGTCGCCGAGCTGGTGCGCGAGCACGGCACTCCTCTCTACGTGGTGGACGAGGCCGACGCCCGCCGCCGGGCCGTCGAGATGCGCGAGGTCTTCGCCCGCGAGCTCGGCCGCATCGGCACCGGCGTCACGGTCTACTACGCGGGCAAGGCGTTCCTCTCGACCGAGGTCGCCCGCTGGATGCGCGACGAGGGCCTGAACCTCGACCTCTCCAGCGGCGGCGAGATGGCAGTGGCCCTCGCCGCCGGGATCGAGCCCGAGCGCTTCGGCCTCCACGGCAACAACAAGTCGCTCCGCGAGATCGACAGGGCCGTCGAGGTGGGCGCGGGCACGATCGTGCTCGACAGCCTCGTCGAGATCGAGCGCGTCGCAGCCGCGGCCGAGCGGCACGGCCGCGTGCAGGCGGTGCGCCTCCGGGTCAACAGCGGAGTGCACGCGCACACCCACGAGTTCCTCGCCACGGCGCACGAGGATCAGAAGTTCGGCCTCGCACTCGCCGACTGCCCGGCCGCGGTCGCCTGCATCCGCTCCTTCTCCTCCCTGCGGTTCCTCGGGCTGCACTGCCACATCGGATCCCAGATCTTCGGCTCCGCCGGGTTCGCGGAGTCGGCGTCGCGCCTGCTCGACGTCCACGCGGCACTGCTCGCGGACGGCCCCGTGCCGGAGCTCAACCTCGGCGGCGGCTTCGGCATCGCGTACACCAGTGCCGACGACCCGACCCCGATCGCCGAGATCGCGGCCGCCGTCGCCGACGCGGTCGCCGAGCAGTGCTCCGCCCGCGGCGTCCCGGTGCCGCACATCGCGATCGAGCCCGGCCGCTCGCTGATCGGGCCCGCCGGCGTCACCCTCTACGAGGTGGGCACCGTGAAGGACGTGACGGTCGGCTCCGAGGGCTCGACCGCGGTCCGCCGCTACGTCAGCGTCGACGGCGGCATGAGCGACAACGCCCGTCCGGCGCTCTACGGCGCCGACTACACGGCGCGGATCGCCGACCGCTCCTCCTCGGCCGAGCCCGCCCTCGTGCGGGTGGCCGGGAAGCACTGCGAGTCGGGCGACATCGTCGTCCACGACGACTTCCTGCCCGCGGACGTGCGGCCGGGCGACCTGCTCGCCGTCGCCGCGACCGGCGCCTACTGCTGGTCGCTCGCCAGCAACTACAACTACCTCGGGCGCCCCCCGGTGGTCGCCGTCCGCGACGGGCGCTCGCGCGTCCTCGTGCGCGGCGAGACCGAGGAGGACCTCCTCCGCCGCGACGCCGGCATCGAACGAAAGGCCACCTCCCGATGATCGAGTACCGCAGCCTCCGCGTCGCCCTGCTGGGCGCCGGGTCCGTCGGTGCCCAGGTGGCGCGCCTCCTGCTCGACCACGGCGACGAGCTCGCCCAGCGCGTGGGGGCGCCGCTGGAGCTCGTGGGCGTGGCCGTCAGGGACGTGGACGCGCCCCGCACCGCCGACATCCCGAAGCACCTGCTCACCACCGACGCCGAGTCGCTGATCCTGGGCGCCGACATCGTGGTCGAGCTGATCGGCGGGCTCGAGCCCGCCCGCAGCCACATCCTCACGGCGATCTCGTCGGGCGCGGACGTGATCACAGCCAACAAGGCGCTGCTCGCCGCCCACGGCAACGAGCTCTTCGAGGCCGCCGACCAGGTGGGCGCCCAGCTCAACTACGAGGCGGCCGTCGCCGGCGCGATCCCGATCATCCGTCCGCTGCGCGACAGCCTCGCGGGCGACCGGGTCCACCGCATCCTCGGCATCGTGAACGGCACGACCAACTACATCCTCGACCGGATGGACACCGAGCACGCGAGCCTCGAGGACGCGCTCGCCCGCGCGACCGAGCTCGGCTATGCCGAGTCCGACCCGACCGCCGACATCGAGGGCTACGACGCGGCGCAGAAGGCGGCGATCCTCGCCCGCCTCGCGTTCCACACCGACGTCCCGGTCACCCTGGTGCACCGCGAGGGCATCACCGGCATCACGAAGGCGCAGGTCGACCAGGCCCGCGACTCCGGCTACGTGATCAAGCTGCTCGCGATCTGCGAGCGGCTGACCGACGCCAAGACCGGCGTGGAGGGCGTGTCCGCGCGGGTCTACCCCGCGCTCGTGCACCGCTCCCACCCGCTCGCGGCCGTGCACGGGGCCAACAACGCGGTCTTCGTCGAGGCGGAGGCGGCCGGCGACCTGATGTTCTACGGCGCCGGCGCCGGCGGGATCGAGACGGCCTCCGCCGTCCTCGGCGACGTCGTGTCGGCCGCCCGCCGCCACGTCGTCGGCGGCCCCGGCCTGGTGACCAGCGCGAGCTCCGGGCTCGCGGTCCTCCCGATCGGCCACGTCACCACCCGGTACCAGGTCACCCTCGAGGTGCTCGACCGCCCCGGCGTGCTCGCGCAGATCGCGGGCGTCTTCGCCGACCACGGCGTCTCGGTCGAGACCCTGGTGCAGACCCCGCCCGGCGCCGACCCGCTGGAGGAGCAGGGCGGTGCGGAGCGGCGCGAGCCGACCGCTACCCTGGTCATCGGCACGCACGCCGCGGCGGAATCCGATCTGGCGGCCACCGTCACCGCCCTCCATTCGCATGGTTTCGTCGGCGCCGTGACGTCCGTTCTACGAGTTGAAGGAGCCTGAGATGGCCAAGCAGTGGCGCGGAGTCCTGCACGAGTACGCGGACCGCCTCGATGTCACCGAGGCGACCCCGGTCATCACTCTCGGCGAGGGCGGCACGCCGCTCATCCCCGCGGCGGCGCTCTCGGCGCGCACGGGCGCGAAGGTGTGGGTCAAGTACGAGGGCATGAACCCGACCGGCTCCTTCAAGGACCGCGGCATGACCATGGCGATCTCGAAGGCCGTCGAGCACGGCGCGAAGGCCGTCATCTGCGCCTCGACCGGCAACACCTCCGCGTCGGCCGCCGCCTACGCGACGCACGCCGGAATCACCGCGGCCGTCCTGGTGCCGGAGGGCAAGATCGCCCTGGGCAAGCTCAGCCAGGCGATCGCGCACAACGCGCAGCTGCTGCAGGTGCAGGGCAACTTCGACGACTGCCTCGACATCGCCCGCGACCTCGCGAAGAACTACCCGGTCCACCTGGTCAACTCGGTGAACCCGGACCGCATCGCCGGCCAGAAGACCGCGGCCTTCGAGGTCGTCGAGGTGCTGGGCGACGCGCCGGACTTCCACATCGTCCCGGTCGGCAACGCGGGCAACTACACCGCCTACTTCCGCGGCTACTCGGAGGAGCTGGAGCGCGGCGAGTCGACCCGCCTCCCGCGCATGTTCGGCTTCCAGGCCGAGGGCTCCGCTCCGATCGTGCACGGCGCCCCGGTCCGCCACCCCGAGACGATCGCCAGCGCGATCCGGATCGGCAACCCGGCCTCGTGGGAGCTCGCCCTGAACGCGCGCACCGTCAGCGACGGCTACTTCGGCGCGATCAGCGACGAGAAGATCCTCGAGGCGTACCGCATCCTCGCGGGCGAGGTCGGCGTCTTCGTCGAGCCGGCGTCGGCGATCAGCGTCGCGGGGCTCCTCGAGCGCGCCGAGGCCGGAGCGATCCCGAAGGACGCGACCGTCGTCCTGACGGTCACCGGCCACGGGCTCAAGGACCCGCAGTGGGCGCTCCGCACGGCCGACGGCGCGGACATCACGCCGACCGTCGTCCCGGTCGACACCGCCGCGATCGCGGACGTGCTGGGGCTGGCCGGCGCATGACCTCGGCGGTTCCCGTCGGCCGCACCGTCCACGTCAAGGTCCCCGCCACCTCGGCGAACCTGGGCCCCGGCTTCGACACGCTCGGCCTGGCGCTCTCGTTCTACGACGAGCTCGATGTGACGGCCGTCGCGGCCACGGGTGCGCGGGTCACCGTGCACGGAGTCGGCGAGGGCGAGGTGGCGACCGACGAGACGAACCTCGTCGTGCAGGCCATCGCGTACACGTTCGCCGACCAGCGGCAGGAGATGCCCGGCATCGAGGTGATCGCGCGCAACATCATCCCGCACGGCCGCGGGATGGGCTCGTCCGGCGCCGCGATCGTCTCCGGCATCATGGCCGCGAAGGGCCTGCTCGAGGGCGTCGTCGAGCTCGACTCGGACGACCTCCTCCGCATCGCCACCGAGATGGAGGGGCACCCCGACAACGTGGCGCCCGCACTGTTCGGCGGCCTCACCATCGCCTGGGTCGAGCCGCACGCCTCCGGCGCCGACGACTCGCCGCTGCGACCGCGCTCCAAGAAGCTCATGGTCCACCGCGGCGTGTCCCCGGTCGTCTTCGTGCCCGAGCACACCATGTCGACGCGGCTGGCACGCTCGCTGCAGCCGCAGAGCGTGCCGCACGAGGACGCGGTGTTCAACGTCTCGCGCTCCTCGCTCCTGATCGCCGCCCTCATCCAGAGCCCGGAGCTGCTGTTCGCGGCGACCGAGGACAAGCTGCACCAGAACTACCGCGCGGCCGCCATGCCCGAGACCTCAGCGCTGATCGCGCTGCTGCGCTCGCACGGCTACGCGGCGGTCGTCTCTGGTGCCGGACCGAGCGTCCTGGTGCTCTGCAGCGACCCCGCGCAGCGCCTCGCCGCCGCGGATCTGGTGGAGCGGGAGGCCCCCACGCCGTGGCGCGCGCACATGCTGGCCGTCGACTTCAAGGGTGCTACAGTGGGGACCGCATCCCGAGGAACCGCGTAACGAGCGGAATCTGTCCGACGGATCGTCCCGACAACCACGGCCATCACATCGTGTGAAGGGCGCCCCTGCTCCTCTTGCAGACCGGCGCCTGGTCTCCGGACCCTCTCCTCGCTCTCTGCGGCAGTCGGTCCCGGCGGCCGAGAGCATCGCGTGGATCAGAACACGCGATGGCACCGCACGGTCGATGAGCTCTCCCGGTGAGCACTCGTTCCCGGGGGGAAGGAACCCTCTCCAGTGACAGACGTCAACACCCACGGCTCGGCCGTGGACCTCACCGCCGACCTCTCCGGTCTGCGCGTCGCCGAGCTCCAGGCTCTCGCGACGCGGCTCGGCCTCGGCGGCGCCTCCAAGCTCCGCAAGGGCGAGCTGGTCCAGGCCATCTCGGACCTGCGCGCCGCCTCCGCCGAGGACGCGCCCGCCGCGATCGCCGACGCGGTCGCTCCAGACGACGCAGCGGTCGCCCCGGACGTCGACGCCACCGGCGTCGAGGCCGAGCCGGCCGATGTGGCCGAGCAGTCCGCTCCGCAGCCCGAGGCGCCGGCGGAGCTGCCGACGCCCGTCGAGAGCACCGAGGCCGACACGGCCGACGTCCTCGAGCAGGCCGCGCCCATAGTCGACGAGCCCTCCGCGACGGCCGCCGAGTCGGCCCCCGTCGAGCTCGAGCTCCCCGCGGCGGCCGAGCCGGTCGCCGAGCCCGCCGAGCGCGCGCCCCGCCGACGCAGCTCGCGCCGCGCCTCCAGCGGCACCGTCGCCGCCGGCGAGCACCTCAACATCCCCGGCGGGACCGGCGTGGAGTCGCTGATCCCCGACCTCCCCGTCATCGAGCAGGACCGCGACGCCGACCAGGCTGCGAAGCCCGTCATCGACATCGAGCTGCCCAACGGGCCGGAGTCGGACGACTCCTCCCGCGAGGGCGGCCAGCGCGAGCGCCGCGGACGCCGCCGCAGCCGCGGGGGCGCCTCCGAGCAGGCCGAGCAGGCGCCCGCCGAGAACGACGCCGACTCCTCCGAATCCGGCGACCAGCAGGAGCAGCAGGGCGGAGACCAGCAGCAGAACGGCGACCAGCAGGGCACCGGCCGCGGCCGCAACCGACGCAACCGGAACCGCAACCGCGGGGACGACCGCCAGAACGACGCTCAGCAGAGCCCCGCCGCGCAGTCCCAGCCGCAGAACGGCCAAGGCGCGCGCGGCGCCGCGCAGTCCGAGGGCCAGCAGGCTCCTCAGCAGAACGGCTCCGGACAGCCCCAGAACGGCCAGCAGGCCGAGGGCGAGGACGGCCGCCGCAGCCGCTACCGCGACCGCAAGCGCCGCGGCGGAGCGATCGGCGACGACTTCGAGCCCGAGATCGGCGAGGACGACGTCCTCATCCCGGTCGCCGGCATCCTCGACGTCCTCGACAACTACGCCTTCGTGCGCACCACCGGGTACCTGCCCGGCGTCAGCGACGTCTACGTCTCCCTCGGCCAGGTCAAGAAGTACAACCTGCGCAAGGGCGACGCGGTCGTCGGCGCCATCCGCCAGCCCCGCGAGGGCGAGGGCGGCGGCCGCCAGAAGTACAACGCGATCGTCCGCGTCGACTCGATCAACGGCCAGACCGTCGAGGAGGCCGCTGCGCGCGTCGAGTTCCAGAAGCTCACGCCGCTCTACCCGACCGAGCGCCTGCGCCTCGAGACCGAGCCCGGCAAGCTGACCCAGCGGATCATCGACCTGGTCGCCCCGATCGGCAAGGGACAGCGCGGCCTGATCGTCGCGCCGCCCAAGGCAGGCAAGACCATCGTCCTGCAGCAGATCGCCAATGCGATCGTGCAGAACAACCCGGAGGTCCACCTGATGGTCGTCCTGGTCGACGAGCGTCCGGAGGAGGTCACCGACATGCAGCGCACCGTGCGCGGCGAGGTCGTCGCCTCCACCTTCGACCGCCCGGCCGAGGACCACACGACCGTCGCCGAGCTCGCGATCGAGCGCGCGAAGCGCCTGGTCGAGCTGGGCCACGACGTGGTCGTGCTGCTCGACTCCATCACCCGTCTCGGCCGCGCCTACAACGTGACCGCTCCTCCCTCGGGCCGCGTGCTCTCGGGCGGCGTGGACGCCTCGGCGCTGTACCCGCCGAAGAAGTTCTTCGGAGCGGCGCGCAACATCGAGAACGGCGGCTCGCTCACCATCCTCGCGACGGCGCTCATCGAGACCGGCTCGAAGATGGACGAGGTGATCTTCGAGGAGTTCAAGGGCACCGGCAACATGGAGCTCCGCCTCTCCCGTCACCTTGCCGACAAGAGGATCTTCCCCGCCGTCGACGTGAACGCCTCCGGCACGCGCCGCGAGGAGATGCTGCTCAGCGCCGACGAGGTCAAGATCACCTGGAAGCTGCGCCGCGCCCTCGCCGGGCTCGACCAGCAGCAGGCGCTGGAGATCATCCTGTCGCGCCTGAAGGAGACCTCGTCCAACGTCGAGTTCCTCATGCAGGTCTCGAAGTCGGCCGTCGGCCCGGCCACCGCCGGCCACGGCAACGGCCACCACTAGCGCCCCGACGTCCGCGGTCGCCCCTGTCACCGGGGGCGGCCGCGGGCGTTTTCGCGTCCCCGGGCGATGAGCCCGACCCCGACCACCTCCGGAAGCCAGGACCCCATGTTCGAATCCGTCAGCGTCCTCCTCGCCGAGCACGAGGACCTGCAGACGCAGCTCTCCGACCCGGCCCTCCACGCCGATGCCGCCCGCGCCAAGAAGGTCAACCGGCGCTACGCGGAGCTGAGCCAGATCAAGTCGGCCCACTCCGCCTGGATCCAGGCCGGCGAGGACCTCGAGGCCGCGCGCGAGCTCGCCCGCGAGGACGAGGCCTTCGCGGAGGAGGTCCCCGAGCTGGAGGAGTCGCTGCGGGTGGCGCAGGAGAAGCTGCGGCGCCTGCTCATCCCGCGCGACCCCGACGACGGCCGCGACGTCATCATGGAGATCAAGGGCGGCGAGGGCGGAGCCGAGAGCGCGCTGTTCGCAGCCGACCTCCTCCGGATGTACCTCCACTACGCCGAGGCGAAGGGCTGGAAGACGGAGATCCTGGACCGCGACGAGTCCGACCTCGGCGGCTACAAGAACGTGCAGGTCGCGATCAAGAGCAACGCCACCGATCCCTCGCAGGGCGTGTGGGCGCACCTCAAGTACGAGGGCGGCGTGCACCGGGTGCAGCGCGTCCCCGTGACCGAGTCGCAGGGGCGGATCCACACCTCGACCACGGGCGTGCTCGTGTTCCCCGAGGTGGACGCGCCCGAGGAGGTCGCGATCAACCAGAACGACCTGAAGATCGACGTCTACCGCTCCTCCGGTCCCGGCGGGCAGTCCGTCAACACGACCGACTCCGCCGTGCGGATCACCCACCTCCCGACCGGCATCGTCGTCTCGATGCAGAACGAGAAGAGCCAGCTGCAGAACCGTGAAGCGGGCATGCGCGTGCTGCGCGCCCGCATCCTGGCCCGCCAGCAGGAGGAGATCGCCGCGGCGGCCTCGGACGCGCGCAAGACGCAGATCCGCACGATGGACCGCTCCGAGCGCATCCGGACCTACAACTTCCCCGAGAACCGCATCGCCGACCACCGCACCGGCTACAAGGCGTACAACCTCGACGGAGTGATGAACGGCGCGCTCGACCCGGTGGTGGAGAGCGCCATCCAGGCCGACGAGGAGGCCCGCCTGGCCGACATCGGCTCCGAGGAGGCGTGACCCTCGTGACCACCGGCGTCGACGCGCGCACCCTCCTCGCGGACGCGGTCGCCCGCCTCGCCGCCGCCCGCGTCCCCACACCGGACGTCGACGCGGAGCTGCTTCTCGGGCACCTGCTCGGGCTCGGCCGCGGCCGGCTGCAGGCGCGCCTCATCACGGGGCTGACCGTCGACGACGAGCACGCCGCGGCGTTCGCGAGCGTGATCGAGCGCCGGTCGGCTCGCGAGCCCCTGCAGCACATCACCGGGATCGCACCGTTCCGCTCGCTCGAGCTCGCGGTCGGACCCGGCGTGTTCGTCCCGCGACCCGAGACCGAGGGCGTCGCGCAGATCGCGATCGACGCGCTCCGCGCGGTCGTCGATCCGGAGCCGATCGCCGTCGACCTCGGCACGGGCAGCGGAGCCCTGGCGCTCGCGCTCGCGCACGAGGTGCCGCACGCGCGCGTGATCGGCGTGGAGAACGCTCCCGAGGCGTTCATCTGGGCCCGCGGCAACCGCGAGCGGCTCGGGCTCGAGAACGCCCGCATCGTCTTCGACGACCTCGCCCGGGCACTTCCCGAGCTGGACGGCACCGTCTCCGTCGTCGCCTCCAACCCGCCCTACATCCCGGCCGCCGCCGTCCCGCGCGACCCGGAGGTGCGCCTGTTCGACCCGCCCTCGGCGCTCTACGGCGGCGAGGACGGCCTGGACGTCGTCCGCTCGCTCTCGGCGACCGCCCTCCGCCTGCTCCGCTCCGGGGGAGTGCTGGTGATGGAGCACGGCGAGCTGCAGGGCGCCGATATCCGCGCCCTGCTCACTGCCGACGGCTGGCGCGGAGCGACCACGCAGCGCGACCTCACCGGCCGCGACCGCGCGACGGTGGCGGTGCGCTGAGGCGTCGCGGAGCTCTGCTAGCCTCAGCGGCGATCCGGTGGCCGCACCGGGCAGGCAGGCTCGGGAGGCTCGCATCGCCGCCGCACGCGATCGGCCGCGCCATGGGCTCCGCCGCCCGCTGCTGATCTTCCTGGCCGTCGTGGTGGTCGCGGCCCTCGTCGTGGTCGCCGTGCGGCTCCTCGAGCGGAGCGACGGAACTGCTCCCGTGGCCTGCGCGCCGTCGTCCGTTTCCGCGTCGCCCGCGCCTGCCATCGGCTCGGTCGACGACTACCTGGGCGGCCGGTCCTACCTCCGCGGCGTCAACGTGTTCGATCTGCAGTCGCGCGTCGACGTCGGAGTCGACTGCACCGCCGGGAATCCGGCCGAGAGCTACGAGTTCCTGGCGGACCGCGGGCTCACCCTGGTCCGGCTCGCGGTGCCCTGGTCGCTCCTGCAGCCGCAGGCCGACGGGGAGAGCACCGACGACGCTCTGGCGAAGGGGCTCGATCCGGCGGCGGTCGCGCTGCTCCGGACCGAGATCGCCGCCATCGGCGCCGCCGGCATGCGGGTCGTGCTCGACCTGCACAACAACGGCACCTATCCGGCGAGCCAGGGCGATCTGCCCGAGGGGACCGTCTGGTTCGGATCCGGGCTCTCGGTATCCCAGGCGCAGAGGGTCTGGACCCTGCTCGCGGCGGAGTTCCAGAACGACGGACGCATCGCCGCCTACGACCTCTTCAACGAGGTGAAGCGGTCGCTGGTCCCCGTCGAGACCTACAAGGCCTACACGCAGGCCGTGGTGTCGGCCGTCCGGGGAACCGGCGATCGGCACACGATCTGGGTCGAGGGGATGCGGGAGGCGACGACGGGCACGGTCGCCGCGATCGCACCCGACGGGCCGTGGATCCAGGACCCGCTGGACCGGATCGTGTACTCGCAGCACTTCTACCCCGGCGGCACGGGCACGACCCTGCGCTCGGACAAGCAGGGCGGCACCGACGAGCAGGTCTTCGTGGCGGCGGTGACGACCTTCGGGCAGTGGTGCCGGCGGTACGGGGTGCACTGCTCGGTCGGGGAGGTCGGCTGGCCCAGCGATCAGAGCCTCTCTCTCACCGCGGGCGGCGCGGGCTCCTGGACGGACGTCGGCGAAGCCTTCTACACAGCACCGACTGGCTGTTCCCGCTGATCGAGAACGACGAGCCTCTGGTGGTGGTCGCCGTGGGCGGCACGCCGGAGTCCTCGGCCAAAGCGGCGGAGGCGGTCGCCGCCCGCACGTCCCGGATGACCTGGCTCGCGTACGACGGATTCGACCAGCAGTGGCACGGCATCGGCGAGGAGCGGCCGCTCGCCGAGTCGCTCGCCCGTGCCGATCTCGTCCTGGTCGGGATGGGCATGCCCCGCCAGGAGCGCTGGATCCTGGAGAACCGGGACCTCGCCCCGCGGGCGGCGTTCGCGAACGTGGGGGGGCTGCCTCGACTACATCGCCGGCACGCAGGCGCTCGCCCCGCGGTGGATGGGCGCCCTGGGCGTGGAGTGGCTGTTCCGCCTGGCGCGCGACCCGCGCCGGCTCGCGGCCCGCTACCTCCTCGAGCCGCTGCAGCTGCTCCGCATCGTCCTGTCCGGCCGGTCCCGCGCGAAGCGGACGCCCGGCCCGTGCGACTCTCCGCGGCCCTCCGGCCGGGTGTCGACCGGAGTCGGTCCGCACTGATCCCCGCCGGCGGGCCGCCTCAGGCCTGAGCGGAGTACTTCTCCTCGGTGGCGGCCTTCGCGGGGCGCCACCAGTCCTCGTTGGCGCGGTACCAGTCGATGGTGGCGGCGAGTCCGGCGTCGAAGTCGGTGTAGCGGGGGCGCCAGTCGAGTTCGGTGCGCAGGCGGGTGGAGTCGATGGCGTAGCGGAGGTCGTGTCCGGCGCGGTCGGTGACGTGGTCGAAGGCGTCCTCGGGTTGTCCGAAGGCGGTGAGGATGCGGGTGACGACGTCGAGGTTGCTCTTCTCGCCGTCGGCGCCGATGAGGTAGGTCTCGCCGATCTCGCCGCGGTCGATGATGGCCCAGACGCCGGTGTTGTGGTCGTCGACGTGGATCCAGTCGCGGACGTTGGCGCCGGTGCCGTAGAGCTTGGGGCGGATGCCGTCGATGGCGTTGGTGATCTGGCGGGGGATGAACTTCTCGACATGCTGGTAGGGGCCGTAGTTGTTGGAGCAGTTGGAGATCGTGGCGCGCACGCCGAAGGAGCGCACCCAGGCGCGCACGAGGAGGTCGCTGGCGGCTTTGGTCGAGGAGTAGGGGCTGGAGGGGTTGTAGGGGGTGTGCTCGGTGAAGCGCGCGGGGTCCTCGAGCTCGAGGTCGCCGTACACCTCGTCCGTCGAGATGTGGTGGTACCGCACGTCGTGCGCGCGCACCGCCTGCAGGAGCGCGAAGGTGCCGATGACGTTCGTCGCGAGGAAGGGCGTCGGGTCGTGCAGCGAGTTGTCGTTGTGCGACTCCGCGGCGAAGTGGACCACCAGATCCGCATCGGCGACCAGCCGGTCCACCAGCTCGGCGTCGGCGACGTCGCCCTCGACCAGCCGCACGCGGTCGGCGACGGGGGCGAGGGAGTCGCGGCTGCCCGCATAGGTGAGCTTGTCGAGCACGGTGATCCGCGCGTCGGGACGCTCGCGCAGGGTGAGGTGGACGAAGTTGCTGCCGATGAAGCCGGCACCGCCGGTGACGAGGATCCGCACGGGTTCTCCTGGAGGTCGGGAAGGTCGGGGGAGGCCGGGCTCAGCGGCCCGCGTTCACGCCTTCGAGGCTGAGCAGGCGGTGGAGGTAGGCGCCGTATCCGCTCTTGACCAGCGGTGCGGCGAGCTCGGCGAGGCGGGCGTCGTCGATCCAGGAGTTGCGCCAGGCGATCTCCTCGATGCAGCCGATCTTGAACCCCTGCCTCTGCTCGATCACGCGCACGAACTCCGTCGCCTCGATCATGGAATCGAAGGTCCCGGTGTCGAGCCAGGCCGTTCCCCGGTCGAGCACCTGGACGTTCAGCCGCCCCGCCTCGAGGTAGCGCTCGTTGATCGTCGAGATCTCGAGCTCGCCGCGGGCCGAGGGCGTGATCGTCTTCGCGATCGCCACGACGTCGTTGTCGTAGAAGTAGAGGCCGGGCACGGCGTAGTTGCTGCGCGGCTGCTCGGGCTTCTCCTCGATGGAGACGGCTCGGAAGTGCTCGTCGAACTCGACGACCCCGTAGGCGCGCGGGTCGGCGACCTGGTAGGCGAAGATGACGGCGCCCTCGATCGTGGTGTTCGCCGCGAGGGCGGTGCCCAGGGCGGTGCCGTGGAAGATGTTGTCGCCCAGGACCAGGGCGACCGACTCGTCGCCGATGAACTCCTCGCCGATCAGGAACGCCTGCGCGAGCCCGTCGGGGGAGGGCTGCACGGCGTACTCGATCCGCATGCCCAGGCTCGACCCGTCGCCCAGCAGGGCGCGGAACTGGTCGTTGTACTCGGGGGTCGTGATCACGAGGACCTCGTCGATCCCGGCCATCATCAGCGTCGACAACGGGTAGTAGATCATCGGCTTGTCGTAGATCGGCATCAGCTGCTTCGAGATGCCCTTGGTGATCGGCCACAACCGCGACCCCGAACCACCCGCGAGGACGATGCCCCTCATCGGAGCAGCCCCGGGTGAGGAGCGGCGGCGGGGGTCCGCTGCACCGCCGAGGGGAGCGTGAAGATCTGCGGGGAGAGGGTCACGGAGCCGACTCTATCGGCGGCGCCTCGGTGCCTCCGCATGCCGGTGCAGCGGGCGCGGAACCCGTGGCGGGGACTGACGGTCGAGCGACCGCTGCCGACGCGATCCGACTCCGTGAGCGGCGCGCACGCCGCCTCCGCGTCCGTATCGCGCCTCCCACTCGGAGGCCGCCGGGCACGGGGATAACTTCTCCGACGTCCGCGGCTCCGCCTGCCGCGACGGAGAGAGGTACCGCCCTGTGCACGAGGTCATCGACCAGCGGGACTCCGCGCTCCTTACGTCTCCCGGTCCCTGCCGCCGATTCCCCCTGACGGGGGGAGTCCGCCCGTGCTGACCATCGGGATCGTCGCCCTCGATGCCTGGCACGCGGCTCCGCTCGAGCGCGCCTGGCGCCGCCAGGGACACCGCGTGGTCGTGGTGACCGGTGACCCGGAGGGGTTCAGCGGGGCGGAGCTCCGCCCCAGCGTGCTCGCCCGCTTCCTCGAGCCCGCCGGCCGGAGGGGCGCCGGGTCCGTCGGGCTCGCCGTCGTCACGCGCCGGGCCCGCCGACTGCTCGCTCCGGAGCGGCCCGACCTCGTGGTGGCTCTCCCGGGGACGGCCGTGGAGCTCGCCGGGCTCGCTCCGATGACCGTCCTCCTGGCCGACGACCTCCCGGCACTCCCGCGCCTCCGGTTCGAAGAGGAGCGCCGCGGTGCTGTCGTCGTCACCCCGACGGAGCGGCTCGCGTCAGCCCTCGCGGGAACGGTCGTGACCCTGGGCCTGCCGGACGCGTCGTTCCCGATGCCGTCCGCCCCCGACGGGCCCCTCCGCTTCGCCGCCGTGGGAGCCTCCTGTCTCGACCGGGGCGCCGAGCGGCTCGATCTCCTCGCCCGCCTGGACGGCGCCGAGTACGTCACCGTGATCGACGACGGCGGCGGCATCGCCGACGACCTCGCGTCGGGGCTGCGCTCCGTCGGCGAGCAGGACCGCGACGGCGTCGTCGAGGTGCTCCGCCACTCCCACGTGTACGCCCACCTGACGCCGTCGACGACCGGCGCGGCCGCCGGACTCGACGCGCTGGCGAGCGGGCTGCCGGTCCTCGCGATCGAGTCGAGCGTCCTGGCCGATCTCTGCGCGGCGGGGGCGGGCGTGGTCCTCTCCGACGACGCGACGCGCGAGGACTACGAGGACGCCCTCCATCGGCTCCGGCGCGAGTGGACGGCTCTCTCCCGGGGGGCCGCCGAGCTCGCGCGGGAGCGCCCGTGGTCCGTCGCGGCCGAGGAGATCCTCGCCCTCGCGGAGGGACGCGTCCGTGTCGCCTGAACCGGTTCCTGCTGTCGGCGCCTCCGCCGACGCGATGCTGCCGAACGCCGTCGCCCTGCGCCTGGCCGCCGTGCTGGTGCAGTACACCCTGCGGACGCACGGCGTCCGCAGCCTCGTGGTGAAGGGCGAGGGTCTGCACCGCCAGGGGATCCGCGCGCCGATGACGTCGGCCGACGTCGACCTCTGGGTCGACCCCGAGCGCTTCGACGAGGCTCTCGGGCTGCTCGCCTCGATGGGCTGGCGCCGCCGCGCCGAGGCTCTCAGCTGGACGCTCTTCGTCGACCACTCGATCACGCTCGTCCACCCCTCGTGGCCGTGCGACGTCGACGTCCACCGCTCCTTCCCGGGTGCCTTCGAGGAGGAGCGGATCGTCTTCGACCGTCTCTGGGCGGCCGCCGAGGATCTGCCGCTGAGCGACGAGACCCTGCGGATCCCCGGGCGCGCGCACCACCTCGTGCTGCACGCCCTGCACCAGCTGCGCAGCGCGCGCTCCGCCTCGGCGACCACGGCGCTGGCGGTTCTGAAGGCGCACGCCGCCGGCCTTCCGAGCGAGGAGCGTGAGGCGATCCGCGACGCGGCCGTCGAGCTCGGCGCGCAGACGCCGATGACGGAGCTCCTCACCTCCTGGGGAGTCCCCGCCGCGCCCGAGGAGCGCTACCGGCAGGCCCAGATTCTCTGGGACGTGCGCCGCAGCTCCGACCGGCACACCTTCAACTGGCTGCACGCCGTGGCGTCCGCTCCCTGGCACCTGAAGGGAGGCCTGCTGGTGAGAGCCGCCTTCCCCACCCGCGCGGATCTCGAGGCGAGCCATCCTGAGGCGACGACGGTCCGGCGTCGGCTCCGGCTCCGGGGGGAGCGGACCCTGCGGGCGCTCCGAGGCCTCCCCTCCGCCCTCACCGGTTTCGCCCGGGTGGCGCTGAGCGGCCGCAGCGAGGAGCAGGGCCCGGCGTCCTCGTTCGAGGCGATCGCGGAGGCCACGGCGCCGGCGAGCGACCTCCCGGCCTCGTCCGACCCCGCGGCGAGCGCCGTGCATCCGGTGGAGGCCTCCGCGGAGGCGCAGGGGGGCAGCGCGCCGCCGGCCCAGCGCTTCGCCGTCGAGCGCACGGACGGTCAGGTCTACGTGCTCGACCTGTCCCGCCCGTCGGTGCCCCCGATCGTGCTCTCGCTGAGCGCCGCCTCGGTCTTCGAGGCCGTGATCAGGCAGCGCCGGCCCCGGGACGAGGTCGTCGACCTCCTCGCCGATCACTACGACGTCGACCCCGGGACGATGGGCCGCGACGTCGACGCCGTCCTGGCCGAACTCGACGTCCGCTTCCCGGGCGCGGTTCCCGACGGGGCGCTCTCATGAGGGCAGCCCGTTCCCGTTCCCTGCGGATCCTGCACGTCCTCGACTCCTTCGAGGACGGGGGCGCGCAGCGTGTGGCCCTCTCCCTGTGTGCGTGGAGCCGCGAGCACGGCTGCGAGACCGCCTACTGGGGGCGTCCCGGGCCGCTCAGCGACCGCGCCGCGCAGGAGTCGCCCGTCTTCGTGGTGCCGAGACCCGGACAGGGCTTCGCGGCCGATCTGCGCGAGCTCGCACTCGCCGTCCGCCGGTTCCGCCCGCACGTCCTGCACGCCCACCAGCGCCGCGAGGCTCTGCTGGCCCTCCTCGTCGGCGCCGCGCTCGGTGTCCCCGTGGTCGAGCACGCGCACACCGAGCTGCCCGGGATCGACAGGCGAGCGCTCTCCTTCCGCTCCCGGCGGGTGTTCGCCGTCTCCGCCTCAGTGGGGCGGATGGTCGTCGAGGGCTACGGCCGCCCGCAGGATCGCGTCGTGGTCACCGGCAACGCCCCGGCGAACGTCACCGCGGAGCCCGCGAGCGCGCCGGAACTCGCCGAGCCGGTCGTCCGCGTCCTCGGCATCGGGCGGCTCGCGGAGCAGAAGGACCCGGTCCGCTTCCTCGCGGCCGTCGAGGCCCTCGCCCGGGTCCGGCCCGTCACCGGCACCTGGCTCGGCGACGGTCCGATGCTGCCGGTGCTGCGCGAGCGCGCCCGGGGAGCCGGAGTGGTCGACTTCGCCGGTCCGTCGGCGGACGTGACCGGAGCGCTGGACGCGGCGCACCTCCTCCTGTCGACCTCGCGGTGGGAGGGGACTCCGCTCGTGATGCTGGAGGCGATGGCCCGCCGTCGCCCGGTCGTGGCGACCGACGTCGGCGGTGTGGGCGAGCTGCTCGCCGACGGTCGGGGCCTCCTGCTCCCCGCCGACGCCGACGGGGAGCGGATCGCCGAGCTCCTCGCCGCCGCTCTGGAGCGACCCGAGGGGCTCCTGATGCAGGCCGACCGCGCGAAGGCGTGGGTGGACGAGGCCGCCTCGCCCGACGCCGTCTTCGGACCCGTCGTCGCCGCCTACCGCGAGCTCGGGGGCCGACGGTGAGCGGGGGCGTGCACTCGGTGACCGTCGTGGCTCCCTGCTACAACGCGATCGCCCGGCTCGACGGCTTCCTCGCGCGGCTCGCACTCACTCTCGGACCGGGGACGCGGGTCGTCCTCGTCGACGACGCGTCCTCGGACGGCACGGCGGAGGTGCTCGAGAAGTGGGCCGAGGGACGCGAGGACGCCCGGGTCCTGCTCCTCGAGCAGAACGGCGGCGTCGCTGCCGCCCGGAACCGCGCCCTCGACGGCATCGACTCCGAGTTCGTCTGGTTCGTGGACGTCGACGACGAGTGGGACACGGAGATCCTTCGGACCCTCACCGCCGAGGCCGAGCGGACGGCGGCCGACGTCGTCGTCTGCCGGGCGCTCTACCGCACCCGGCAGTCGACCTCCGGACGTGTGATCGACGGCCTCGACCGGCGCGAACTGGTCTCGTCCGAACTCGCTCTCGAGCGGATGGCGTCCGGGCGCCTGCACGGCTTCCTCTGGAACAAGCTCTTCCGCCGCGCCGTCCTGCAGGAGGAGCTCTTCCCGCGCTTGAGCTCCCAGTCCGACTTCGTCGGCGTGCTGCGGGCCGTCCAGGCGGCGGAACGGGTGCTCTTCGTGCCGGAGATCCTCTACTCCTACGTCCACACGGCGTCCTCGATCACCCGTCGGCGCGACCCGGACCTCCGGAACCTCCTGGTCTGCGCCGAGGAGATGCGCGTGGCGCTCGCCCGTACGTTCGAGGAGGTGCCGCGCCCGCTGTCGGACTGGTTCACGACCTGGTTCTACGCCGTCCCCGTCGCGCTCACCCCGATCCGCCAGAACTCCGACGCGGCGCTCGTCGAGACCGGCGTCCGGCTCGGGTCCGAGGCGCTGCGCGACGTCCGCGTGCTCCGCTCCGCGCGGTCGCCGCGGCTGCTCGTCCTGGGGCTGGTGCTCAAGCACGTCCCCGCCGCCTTCACGGCGCTCAGCCGGATCCTCTACGCCGTGCACGACACCCGCCGCCGGCTCTCCGATCGGAGGAGCACCCGGTGGACGACGTGACCGTCCCCGTGCAGGCGGCCGCGACCGGACCCTTCCGCACACCAGCTCCGTTCCCTCCCTCCCGCACCTACCCCCGAGGAGCACCGGCATGACCTCCTACATCACCGGCCGCATCGAGCGGATGCCGGCCAGCATCACCACGCTCGACGAGGCGGCGGAGGCCGTGCTCGAGCTGTCCCGGAGCGGCCGCGACGAGCTGGTCGTCACGCCGAACACCGACCACTTCGTGCGCTGGAAGCACTCCGGCGAGTTCCGGCGGTACTACGGCCGGGCGTCCCTCGTGGTGCTCGACGGGGCGCCTCTGGTCTGGCTGGCCCGCTCGTACGGTCACCGCACGGCGAGCCGCGTGACAGGCATCGACCTCTTCACCGAGGTCTGCCGTCGCGCGGCGCTCGAGGGCGCGCCGATCGCTCTCATCGGCGGACGCCCCGGAGTCGGCGATCGCGCAGCCGCCGAGCTGCAGCAGCGCTTCGCCGGGCTGCAGGTGCCGGTCGTCGTCTCGCCGGAGCCGGCCGAGCTCGCGGACGACGCCTACCTCGCTCGCCTCTCCTCGACCCTGCGCGCGGCCGACGTCCGCATCGTCGCGCTCTGCCTCGGCTCCCCGAAGCAGGAGGAGGTCCGCGAGCGCCTGCTCGCCGTCGGCGGCACGGGAGCGGTGTGCCTCGGCGTCGGCGCCGCCGTGGACTTCCTCGCCAGCGAGATCCCGCGGGCGCCGCTCGTGGTGCAGCGCCTCGGCCTCGAGTGGGCGCACCGGCTCAGCCGGGAGCCCGGCAGGCTCTGGCGGCGCTATCTGGGCGACGCCGTGCGGGTGCTGCCGAGCGTGGTCGCGGCCCTCCGCTACCGGGTGCGCCGTGCCGTCCGCTGAGCACGCGGGAGTCGCCGCCGCCGCCGAGAGGCCGCTGGTCCTGGTCTGGAAGCGCGCGTGGCTGCAGGACTCCGAGACGTTCGTCCGCAATCAGATGCACGGACTCGAGCGCTGGCGCGCCCTCGGAGTGGGCCTCGAGCGCACCGGCTCGGGCGTCCTCCACGACCGCACGGACATCGTCCTGCACGATCCGATCACCCCTCGCGGGCGGCGGTCCCTCCTCCTGCGGTGGTTCGGAGTGTCACGACGGCTCGACGCGATCGTCGATGAGCACCGGCCCGCCCTCATCCACGCGCACTTCCTCATCGACGCCGTCTTCATCGCGCGGTACGCACGGAGGAGGCGCCTCCCGCTCGTCGTGACGGGGCACGGCTACGACGTGACCAGCTGGCCGCTCGCGACCGGAGCTCCGCGCCTGCTCCGCCCCCTCGCCCGAGCTCACCGCGCCCTCGAGGCCCGCGCCGTCTTCCGCACCGCGCTCGCGGTGATCGGGGTCTCCCGCTTCATCACCGACGGGCTCCTGCGCCTGGGGGCGGACCCGCGGCGCACCGGAGTGGGCTACATCGGCGTCCCGACCTCCCGCCCCGAGGCCGCACCGGCTGCGGAGCGCGCGGGAATCGTCTTCGTCGGACGCCTCACCGACAAGAAGGGCGTTCCGGATCTGCTCGAGGCGGTCGCCGCCCTCCCCGGACCGATCCGCGACGTCCCCCTGACCGTCGTCGGCGACGGCCACCTGCGGGGGGCGCTCGTCGAGCAGGCGGCGCGGCTGGGCCTGCAGGTGACCTTCACCGGCTCCCTGCCCCCCGCCGAGGTCGCCCGCATCCTCGCCGGCGCCGCGGTCTTCTGCGCACCGTCGCGGACCGCGGCGACAGGCGACTCCGAGGGCTTCGGCATGGTCTTCCTCGAGGCCGCGCTCGCAGGCGTCCCTGTCGTCTCGTACCGCCACGGCGGCGTCCCGGAGGCGGTCCAGGACGGCGTCACCGGGCTGCTCGTCCCGGAGGGGGACGTGCCCGGCCTGACCGGGGCGCTCGCCGCCCTGCTCCGGGACCCGGACCGCGCGGAGCGGATGGCCGCGGAGGGGCGGGAGCGCGTGCTCGCCTCGTTCGACCTCGCCGAGCGGATCCGCGACCTCGAGGACCTCTACGACCGGGCGGCCGGCCGATCGATGCCGACGACGACGGACGGAGATCGCGGATGAGCCGCGCCGAGCACCGCGCCGGCGATCCGCGACCGGGCCTCCGTCCAGCCTCCGCCGGGCGGGAGAGGTGAGCCTGCGCCGGAGCACCGTCGACGCGACCGCCTGGACGGCGGTCTCGTTCGCCGTCGCGCTCGTCGTGCAGCTCGGGCAGTTCGCGCTCCTGGCGAGACTGCTGGACCCCTCCGAGATGGGGATCATCGCGATCGTCGCCCTGCTCAACGCGTTCGTCGACATCTTCCTCGGCATGGGGGTCGCCCAGGCGATCATCCAGCGCCGGCGGGCGACCAGCTTCGAGCTCTCGTCGGTCTTCTGGCTCAACCTCTCCGTCGGGCTCCTGGTCACCGTCGCCGTCCTCCTGGGCGCCGCACCGATCGCCTCCCTGCTCGGGTCCGCCGCCGCGGCGCCGGTCCTCAGCGTCGCCTCGCTCGTGTTCGTGGGCAGCGCAGCCGGGCAGGTGCCGAGAGCGGTGCTCGAGAAGGGGATCCGGTTCCGAGCGGTCGCCGTGTCCGAGACGACCGCTCTCGTCGGCGGCTTCGCCGTGACGGTCTGCCTCGCGGTCTCGGGCGCGGGGGCGCTCTCCTATGCGTGGGGGCTCGTCGCGACCGCGGCTCTGCGCTCCGTGCTCGCCCTCGTGCAGGCCCGCCGCTGGTTCCGGCTGCGGTTCCGGTTCCGGATCCGCGAGACCGCCCGCTTCCTCTCCTTCGGCGTCTTCCAGACCCTCGACGGCATCGTCAACTACCTGGGCTCGAACGCCGGCTCGCTCGCGATCGGCCGCCTGCTCGGACCGGCCCAGCTGGGCGGGTACACCCTGGGATACAACCTCGCCGTGAACCTCCCCGCGAGGGTCAACCCGATCGTGACGCGGGTGATGTTCCCGGTGTTCTCCTCGATCCAGCACGACCGTGAGCGCGTCGCGCGGAACCACCTCCGCGTCACCGCGGTGCTCAGCATGGCGAGCATCCCGCCGCTGATGCTGGTGGCGCTGCGCTCCGAGGAGATCGTGCGGCTGTTCTACGGACCCGGCTGGGGCTGGATCGCGGGCATGACGAGCGCACTGACGGTGGTGGGCGCGGTGCGGGCGATCGGCAATCCGGTCGGCTTCATCCTGATGGCGATGGACCGGGTGCGGTTCGGGCTGGTCGTGAACATCGTGAAGACCGCGATCACGGTCCCGATGATCGTCGGCGGGGGAGTGCTGTTCGGACTCGACGGCTTGATCGGCGGGCTGCTGCTCTCGAGCGCTCTCGGCTTCGCCGTCACCTGCGCCGTGCTGCGGGTGGTGCTCGGAGTGCGCCTCGGCGCGTTCCTGCGCGCGTGCGCCGCGGGGCCGCTGCTCGCCGCACCGATGGCGATCGTGCTGCTCCTGCTCCGCCTGCTCCCCGAGGGCGCGCCCCTGCGGCTGCTCCCGGTGGAGCTGGCGCTCGCGGGCCTCGTGCTGGGAGCGACCGCCCTCCTGGCGCCGGGCCGCGACATCGCCGAGGCGCGATCGCTCGTCCTGTCGCGACTGCCCGCCCGGCTCCGGCTCGGCTCCGCCGCCCCGGTCGAGGTCGCCGTGGTGCTGGCCGCCGAGGAGCGCTTCGACGGCAGCGGGGGAGCCGTGGCGACCTGGGTCCGCGAGACGGTGTCCCGGTCCTCGCTCCGGATCGCCGTGCACGCGCCGTGGTCGTCGGCGTCACCGGGCGTGGACGTCAGGCCCCATCGTCTGTACCGGCGGATCTACGCGGTTCAGCGGCGCGCGGCACTCCTCCTGGCGCATCGGCGCGACAGCGACCCGGGCGCCGAGCTGCGCCGGCTGTCCTTCGGCGGGCGCTTCTGGCTGCTGGTGCTCGCTCCGTCGCTGCGCCGTGTCCCGACGGTCTGGATCCACAACCGCCCCCGCTACGCCGTGCGCCTGCGCCGCCTGGGCTACCGGGGGCGGATCGTCGCACACCTGCACAACGACCTGCTCGATCACCTGCCACCCGATCCCGCCGCCGCCCGGCGCTACCTCGACGCGGTCGACGAGTGGATCTTCTGCAGCGAGTTCCTGCGCGCCCGGGCGGTCGACCGGTACGGCCTGATCGCCACAGCCGTCCTGTACAACGGGGTCGTCCCTCCGCCCGAGGTCCCGCCGGCGCCGCTCGGCGGTACTGCGGAGGCGGTCTTCGCCGGGAGGCTGGTGGCCGAGAAGGGAGCCCGCGAGGCCGTCGAGATCGTGAGGCGGATGCGGACCGAGCACGGCGCCGATCTGCGGCTGGTCATCGCCGGCGCATCGGGCCTCGGGGACGACGCGACGCCCACCCCGTACGTCCGAGCGCTCGACGAGGCTGTCGCCGCCCTGCCCGGCGTCGTGCGCCGGCTCCCGTTCCTCCGGCACGAGGACCTGCTGGAGCTGTTCGGCTCCTCGGCGCTCCTGCTCTACCCCTGCCGCTGGGACGAGCCGTTCGGGATGGTGGTGGTGGAGGCGCTCTCGCGGGGGATCCCCGTCGTGACGGTCGAGCGCGGAGGCCTTTCCGAGATCCTGCGCACCTCCGACGGAGTGGTCGACGGATCCGTCCTCGTCCCGCCGGGCACGGAGGAGGAGGTCGCGGACGCCGTCCTCGCGGAGCTCCCCGCCCTCATCGCCTCGCTGCGCGATCCCCGGCGACGCGCGGAGGTCGCTGCGGCGTCGCGGCGCCGAGCGGCGGACTTCGGCTGGCCGGGCATCGCCCGCCGCGCGGACGAGCTGCTGGCAGACCCCCGTGGCTGAGGCGCGGGGCCGCCGCGCGCACGCGGATCGACGTTCCGCGCCAAGCCCGTCGAGGCTCGTGCCGCGCGATTAGTGTCGGCGCGACATGCCACCTGCATCCCCTCTCCCGCCCGCGTCCGCCGACGCCACCGCCTCTCCCGTGCTGCTCGATCCGCCTCCCGCCCCGGACCGGCGCCCGCGGACGACCCTCCCGCCGCGAGAGGTCGGCCCGTCGTCCCGGAATCGGCGCGCCGCTCCTCCGCTCCGCCAGACGGAGGCCGCCACCAGCACCTCCGCGGAACGGCTCTGACATGGGCCGCCACGCCGACGACGCCCTCCTCCGCCGCCCGACCGCCTCTCGTCCCTCCGTCATCGCCGCGACCCGCGTCACCGACGCTCCGGAGACCCGCGGGCGGCCGTCGCGCGCGCCGGCGGATCCCGCTCAGCGGCGGCACGAGCGGATCGTCCTCGTCTTCCTCGCGGTGCTCCTGGCGCTGAGCGTCGTGCAGCTCTACACCCTGGGCCCCGTCACCGCTCCGGTCGCCTGGAGCCTGCTCTTCCTCCCGTACTCCGTGGCGCGGCTGCGCGGCGGGCGGATCGACCGGTTCGTGGTCGTGGTCCTCCTCGTGATCGCCGGCACCCTCTTCGCGCTCACCTACTCCGGAGCACGCGCGGCCGCGCTGCGCGACGTGGTCTCCGTCGTCTCCTTCCTCACTCCGTACCTGGCCGTCCGCGGGCTCGGCGACGGCGCCTGGCGTGTCGTCGGCCGCGCCCTCAACTGGGCGGCGCCCGTGTTCCTCCTCCAGGTGACGCTCACGATCCTCTTCCAGCTCGATCCCGTGCAGGAGACCGCCTACCTCCGGTGGCCGGAAGCGGTGCTGTTCTCCGACATCTACGTGCGGGACATCTTCACGACGTCCTTCAACAACGTCCTGCAGGAGAAGTCGGGAGGGTTCTTCCTCAACGGCAACATCGCCTCGATGTACATGGCCACGACCGGCGCGCTGGCCTTCGCCGTCTGGAGACGGCAGCGGGGGAGTCTCCTCCTGCTCGTCGCCGTCGCCGGGCTGGTCGGCGCCCTCTTCACGCTGTCCAAGACCGCGATCGTCCTCGCGATCGTCCTGCCCCTGCTGGTCGCCGCGATCCGCGGACTCAAGGGACGCAGCCTCGGTCCGGTCGC
Source organism: Rathayibacter sp. AY2B5 (assembly GCF_002931645.1). Classification (NCBI taxonomy): domain Bacteria; kingdom Bacillati; phylum Actinomycetota; class Actinomycetes; order Micrococcales; family Microbacteriaceae; genus Rathayibacter; species Rathayibacter sp. AY2B5. The sequence goes on from NZ_PSUE01000001.1 coordinate 235,583, forward strand.
CTGGATGATCACCATCCCCTCCGGGATCACGGCCGTGTACGCCGTCGCCGTGTCCTTCCCGCAGCTGGCGGAGGCGGGCGTGCTCACGCTCGGGGCCCGCGGCGACTTCCTGCGCCTGGCTGCGAGTGCGTTCCCCGACAACTGGCTGCTGGGGCTGGGGTACGGCGGATGGCAGGAGCTGTGGCTGGCGCGCGGGTCGCAGTTCACCCAGCACAGCGAGCCGCGCCCGCCTCACAACCTCCTCGTCACCGCGTGGACCAACGGCGGGCTCCTGATCGCGCTCCCCGTCCTCGCGTTCCTCCTCCTCGCCACCATCGCCGTCGTGCGCCTGCTCCTCCGGGTCGCCCGGAACGAGGCCGTCGCCGTCGGGGCGCTCGCCGTCGCCGTCCTCTGGACGTTCCTGCACGGGATGGCCGACAACACCACCTGGTTCGGCGATCAGCACTCGCTCGCGACGCTCGCCGTCTCCGTGGCGCTCGTGGGCGTCCTGTCGGCGGAGGCGCCCGCCACGCCGGGCCGAGTGCCTCACGGAAGCGCTCCGGCGGCCTCGGCCGGCGCGGGTCGGGCGCCGCTGCGACGGCCGCCGAGCCCCGGCCTCGGGCGGCGCTGACGCGACCGCCGCGCCGCAGCCGGTCCGGACACGGACCGCGCCGGTATCATCGACCCGTTATGGCACGCATCTACGACTGCTCCGTCGACACGGACCTCCTGACCGGCACCCGTCTCGCGCGGACGGCCATCGGCCGCGGCGAGCTCGTGGTGATCCCCACCGACACCGTCTACGGCGTCGCGGCCAACGCGTTCGACGCCGCCGCGGTCCAGCGCCTGCTCGACGCGAAGGGACGGACGAGGCAGTCGCCGCCGCCCGTCCTGATCGGGGACGTGGCCGCCCTCGACGCCCTCGCCGAGAACGTGCCGGAGGCGGTGCGCGACCTCGCGCGCGAGTTCTGGCCCGGCGGGCTCACCATCGTCCTGCACGCCCAGCCCTCCCTGGTCTGGGACCTGGGCGAGACGCGCGGGACCGTGGCGCTGCGCATGCCGGACAACCCGGTGACGATCGAGCTCCTCGCCGAGACCGGTCCGCTGGCGGTCTCCTCCGCCAACCGCACGGGGCAGCCCTCGGCCACGACCGCACAGGAGGCGTTCGACCAGCTCGGCGACTCCGTCGACGTCTATCTCGACGCCGGCGCCGCCGGATCGCGCTACAGCGACCGCCCCGCGGGCGCCAGCGAGTCCTCGACGATCGTCGATGCGACAGCGCTGAGCTTCGAGGGCGGCACCCTGCGCATCCTGCGCCAGGGCGTCGTGTCGGCCGAGCGGATCCGCGAGGTCGTCGGCGACCTGCTGCCGGATCCGGACGCGCCCCGCGCCGAGACGTCGGAGCCCGACGCCTCCACGGTCGGCGCGGCGCAGGCCGGGGACCAGCAGGAGCCCGCCGAGACCGCGACCGGCAGCGACCCGTACGCCTTCGAGCGGACCCCGACAGCGCGCCCCGACTGGGCCTCCGGTGCCCGCCTGCAGGACGACTCCGCTCCCGTCGATTCCGCCGATGCGCCGGACACGGGTTCGTCGAGCACGAACGCGCCGACGCCCAACACCGGCACCGGCGCCGCCCGCACCGACTCCGCTCCGGGTGAGTAACCGGTGATCACCTTCGCCCTCGTCTCGCTCGCGGTCGCGCTCGTGACCGGAGCGCTGTCGTGGGTCATCTGGAAGCTGAGCCTGAAGTACCGGCTCTACCCGAAGATCCGCGTCAGGGACATGCACACGCGGCCGACCCCCCGCCTGGGCGGCATCGCGATGTTCCTCGGGATCCTCGTCGGCTTCGGCATCGCGGCCCAGCTGCCCTACTTCCGGCTGGTGTTCGCCAATCCCGAGCCGATCCTCGCGATCCTCGGCGCGAGCCTGCTCATCGTCCTCATCGGCGTCGCCGACGACATCTGGGACCTGGACTGGACCACGAAGCTGGCCGGTCAGCTGATCGCCGCGGGCCTGATCGCCTGGAAGGGCGTGCAGATCGTCTCCCTGCCGATCGGCGGCCTGACCGTCGGCTCGCCGTGGATGTCGCTGATCATCACCGTGCTCGCGATCGTCCTGGTCACCAACGCTCTCAACTTCATCGACGGCCTCGACGGCCTCGTGGCGGGCGTCGCCCTGATCGCCAACGGGGTCTTCTTCCTCTACAGCTACCTGCTGGTGCAGCAGACCTCGCCCACCGACTACTTCAACCTGGCCTCGCTCATCGCGGTCCTGCTCGTCGGCGCCTGCGCCGGATTCCTCCCCATCAACTGGCGTCCGGCGCGGATGTTCATGGGCGACAGCGGCGCACTGCTGATCGGGATGCTGATGGCCACCTCCGCGATCGCGGTCACCGGCCAGATCGACCCGGCCCAGCTCGCGGCGAAGGAGCTCCTGCCCGCGTTCATCCCGATCATCCTGCCGTTCGCGATACTCGTGGTGCCGCTGATGGACTTCGGCCTCGCTGTGATCAGGCGCCTGCGCGCGGGAAAGTCGCCGTTCAGCGCCGACCGGAAGCACCTGCACCACCGCCTGCTCGACATGGGGCACTCCCACCTGCACGCCGTGCTGATCTTCTACGCGTGGACCGCCGTCGTCGCCGTCAGCTGCCTGCTGATGTTCGTGGTCGACGTGCTGTGGGTCCCGCTCGTCTTCCTCGGAGTCGGTCTGCTGGTCTGCACCGTCGTCACGCTCGCCCCGCTCAGCCGCCGCAAGCGGCTCGAGGCGGCGGCGCAGTCCGCGGAGGCCTCACCCGTCCTCGACCCCCTCGACCGCGCGTCCTCGACGGAGCTGCTCCGTCCGCCGGCCGGACTCCCGATCGACCGGGACACGACAGCGCCGACCACGGCGCGGAAGGAAGCATCATGACCGGAGCCTCCCCGGCCACCCCCCGTCCGCAGCCCGCGTCCGTCCCCGTCCTGCGCCGCGCGCTGGTCGTGGGCGGCCTCTTCGTGCTCGCCCTGGCCGTTCTCGGCACCGTCGTCGGCGGGATCGCCGCCGGGGGAGAGGGCGCGATCGGAGCCCTCCTCGGCGCGATCGTCGGCGGCGTGATGGTGCTCCTCACCGCCGCGAGCATCCTCGTCGCCAACCGCCTCGACATCGGCGGGTTCTTCGCCGTCGTCCTCGGCACGTGGCTCGCCAAGTTCGTGCTGTTCGTGATCGCCGCCCTGGTCCTGCGCGATCAGCCGTGGCTGAACAGCACCGCGATGTTCGTCACGATCATCGTCGCCGTCCTGGGGTCCCTGGTGATCGACGTCCTCGTCGTCTCGCGCTCGCGCATGCCGAACGTCAGCGACATCGCTCGATGAGGACGAGCCGAACGGTTCCTGAGAGGACCACGATTCGGCTCTCAGGCCGTTCTGTTGCTACAGTAGGGACGAATCCCGCAGGCGAACGTGTCCTCAGATCGTCTCATCGTTGATGGCGGTCGTCGAGCACGATCGCCGTCCGAGCGGAAAACCCCACCTTTCGTCGTCGCGAGAGCGTTGCGTCCGAATGATTCGATTCGGTCGGCTGCAACGTGCCACGCCCCGAATTCCAGGAGCTAGCGCTGTTTGCTAACGCTGTGACCCTGTTGGTCTCGTCCTCGACCGGTGAGAGTGACTTCCACACCCCGTCGATCTCCGAGTTCTTCCCGCCCGGTTTCCTCTTCGAGGGAACCCCTTTCGAGATCAACCGCGTCATGCTGGTCCGCTTCATCGCGGTCATCGCACTGATGCTGTTCTTCTGGCTCGGGACGCGCAAGCTGCGCCTCGTCCCCGGCCGCTTCCAGAACGTCGTCGAGCTCGCGTTCGACTTCGTCCGCGTCACCATCGCCAAGGACATCCTCGGCGAGAAGGACGCGCGCCGGTTCCTCCCGATCCTCGTGACGATCTTCTTCGCGATCATCTCGATGAACCTGACCGGCATCGTCCCGTTCCTGAACATCGCGGGGACCTCCGTGGTGGGCATGCCGCTCTTCCTCGGCCTGGTCGCCTACGTGACGTTCATCTACGCGGGCATCAAGGACCGGGGGATGGGCTTCTTCAAGAACGCCCTGTTCCCGCCCGGAGCGCCGTTCCTGATCTACTTCATCCTCACGCCGATCGAGCTGCTGCAGACGTTCATCATCCGTCCGCTCTCGCTCGCACTGCGGCTCGTGATGAACATGATCGTCGGCCACCTCCTGCTGGTGCTGTGCTTCTCGGCCACGCAGTTCTTCCTCTTCAGCTCCCAGATCGACCCGGGCTTCAAGCTCTTCGGCGTCGTGACCTTCGCCTTCGGCGGTGCGTTCACGCTCTTCGAGCTCCTCGTCGCCGTGCTGCAGGCCTACATCTTCACCCTCCTCGCTGCGGTCTACATCCAGTTGGCCGTCGCCGAGGAGCACTGACCCCACTACTCACGGGCTCCCGCCCGTTCTCACGATCACCCCACTGAAAGGACCCACTCGTGGACTCAGTCACCGTTCTCGCCGAACTCACCGGCAACATCGCGACGGTCGGTTACGGCCTCGCAGCGATCGGCCCCGGCATCGGTGTCGGCATCGTCGCGGGCAAGACCGTCGAGGCCATGGCGCGCCAGCCCGAGATGGCCGGCCGCCTCCAGACCACGATGTTCCTCGGCATCGCGTTCACCGAGGTGCTCGCGCTCATCGGCCTCGCCACCTACTTCATCTTCGCGGCGTAGTCGTGTTCAGCACCGCTGTGAACATCGCTGCGGAAGAAGGTGACGTCCCCGCGGTCATTCTGATCCCGGAGTTCTACGACTTCTTCTGGTCGGGGGTGATCTTCCTCATCCTGCTGTTCTTCTTCTGGAGGCTGGTCCTGCCGCGCCTGCAGAAGATGCTCGACGCGCGCTCCGCCGCGATCGAGGGGAACATCGCGAAGGCCGACGAGGCCCAGCGACAGGCCGAGGCCGCCCTCGAGAAGTACACCGCCCAGCTGGCCGAGGCCCGCGCCGAGGCCGGAGTGATCCGTGAGAAGGCGAACGCCGACGGCAACGCGATCGTGGCGGCGAAGAAGGAGCAGGCGCAGGTCGAGGCCGAGCGCATCCTCCACAACGCGCACGCTCAGATCGAGGCGGACCGTCAGGCCGCCGTGGTCTCGCTCCGCTCCGAAGTCGGAACCCTCGCCATCGACCTCGCCTCCGGCGTGATCGGCGAGAGCCTCAACGACGACGCGAAGGCGTCCGCGATCGTGGACCGCTTCCTCGCCGACCTCGAGGCCTCGGAGAAGGCGAACAACTGATGGGCAGCGCGTCCAGGCAGGCACTCGCATCGGCGAAGGCGGAGCTCTCCGCCCTCGCCGGTCAGGCGTCCCTCGACACGGCCCAGCAGCTCTTCGAGGCCGCACGGGTCATCGACGGCCAGGCGCAGCTGCGCGCGGCCCTCGCCGACCCGAGCGCCGACTCGAGCAGCAAGCAGGCTCTCGTCGCCCGCGTGTTCGGTCCCTTCGGCGAGCCGGCCAAGCGCCTGCTCACCGTGATCGTCGGCCACCGCTGGTCGAGCCCGAGCGACATGGTCGCCGGGGTCGAGGAGGTCGGGGTCCGCGCGATCGCGTCGTCCGCTCCGGAGGGCGTCAACCTCGAGAAGGAGCTCCACTCCTTCGGCGAGGTCGTCGCCTCCGACGCCCAGCTCGAGCTCGCGCTCGGCAGCAAGCTCGCCGCCGCCGACTCGAAGGTCGCGCTCGTGCAGCGCCTCCTCGAGGGCAAGGCCGCGGCCGAGACGCTGGCGATCCTCCGGCAGCTGATCGCGCACCCGCGCGGTCGCCGCATCCCGGAGCTCGTCCGCTTCGCAGCAGGCGTGGTCGCCGACCAGGGCGGGTTCATCCTCGCCACGGTCTCGGTCGCCGCACCGATCGCCCCCGAGCAGCTCGACCGGCTCCGCTCGGCGCTCACGCGCCAGTACAGCCGACCGGTCTCCGTCAACGTCGTGGTCGATCCCTCCCTCCTGGGCGGGATGCGCCTGCACGTCGGCGACGAGGTCATCGACGGAACCGTCTCCGCACGGCTGTCCGACCTGAAGCTCCAGCTCGCGTCCTGACGGGCGCACGTATCCTCAGAGGGCACTGCCCTCGACCCCCGCACCATCCAGGTCAGGCCCCGACGACCTCTTCGGCTCGCACGGACCCAACGAATAGGAATTCCCATGGCAGATATCACCATCAGCCCGGATGAGATCCGCGACGCGCTGAAGGACTTCGTCTCGTCGTACGAGCCGGGCAAGGCCTCCACCACCGAGGTCGGCTACGTCATCGACGCCGCCGACGGCATCGCCCACGTCGAGGGCCTCCCCGGCGTCATGGCCAACGAGCTCATCCGCTTCTCCAACGGCGTCCTGGGCCTGGCCCAGAACCTCGACGAGAACGAGATCGGCGTCGTCGTCCTCGGCGAGTTCTCCGGCATCGAGGAGGGCATGGAGGTCACCCGCACCGGCGAGGTCCTCTCGGTCCCCGTCGGCGACGGCTACCTCGGCCGCGTCGTCGACCCGCTCGGCAACCCGATCGACGGACTCGGCGAGATCGCCTCCGAGGGCCGCCGCGCCCTCGAGCTCCAGGCTCCCGGCGTCATGTCGCGCAAGTCGGTCCACGAGCCGCTGCAGACCGGCATCAAGGTCATCGACGCGATGATCCCGGTCGGCCGCGGCCAGCGCCAGCTCATCATCGGCGACCGCCAGACCGGCAAGACGGCCATCGCGATCGACACGATCATCAACCAGAAGGCCAACTGGGAGTCGGGCGACACCAACAAGCAGGTCCGCTGCATCTACGTCGCCATCGGCCAGAAGGGCTCGACCATCGCCTCGGTGAAGGGCGCGCTCGAGGACGCCGGAGCGATGGAGTACACGACCATCGTCGCGTCCCCGGCCTCCGACCCCGCCGGCTTCAAGTACCTCGCCCCCTACACCGGCTCGGCCATCGGCCAGCACTGGATGTACGGCGGCAAGCACGTCCTGATCATCTTCGACGACCTGTCGAAGCAGGCCGAGGCCTACCGCGCCGTGTCGCTCCTCCTGCGCCGCCCGCCGGGACGCGAGGCGTACCCGGGTGACGTCTTCTACCTGCACTCCCGTCTGCTGGAGCGCTGCGCGAAGCTGTCCGACGAGCTCGGCGCCGGCTCGATGACCGGTCTCCCGATCATCGAGACCAAGGCCAACGACGTCTCGGCCTACATCCCGACCAACGTGATCTCGATCACCGACGGCCAGATCTTCCTCCAGTCCGACCTCTTCAACGCCAACCAGCGTCCCGCGGTCGACGTGGGCATCTCGGTCTCGCGGGTCGGCGGCGACGCGCAGGTCAAGTCGATCAAGAAGGTCTCCGGCACGCTGAAGCTCGAGCTGGCGCAGTACCGCTCGCTCGAGGCCTTCGCGATGTTCGCCTCCGACCTCGACGCCGCCTCGCGCCGTCAGCTCGCCCGCGGCGCCCGCCTGACCGAGCTGCTCAAGCAGCCGCAGTACTCGCCGTACCCCGTCGAGGAGCAGGTCGTCTCGATCTGGGCCGGAACGAACGGCAAGCTCGACGAGGTCCCGGTCCCCGACGTGCTGCGCTTCGAGCGCGAGCTCCTGGACTACCTGGGCCGCAACACCCAGGTGCTGAACACCCTCCGCGACACCAACGTGCTCTCCGACGACACCGTCGCCGAGCTCAACCGTGCCGTCGACGGCTTCAAGCTGGAGTTCCAGACCGGTGAGGGCAAGCCGCTCGCCTCGGTCGGGCGCGAGGAGCACCAGGCCATCGCGGCCGACGAGGTCGGCCAGGAGAAGATCGTCAAGGGCCGTCGCTGACCAGCGGCACCCCGTCGATTCGCCACTTTTAGGACAACAGGAGACACATGGGAGCGCAACTCCGGGTCTACCGGTCGAAGATCCGCTCGGCCCAGACGACCAAGAAGATCACTCGGGCCATGGAGCTGATCTCGGCCTCGCGCATCCAGAAGGCGCAGAACCGCGTCGCTGCCGCGGCGCCGTACTCGAACGCGATCACGCGCGCCGTGTCCGCTGTCGCGACCTACTCGAACGTGGAGCACCCGCTCACGACCGAGCGCGAGAAGCTGGACACGGCCGCGATCGTGATCTTCACCTCCGACCGCGGCCTCGCCGGCGCGTTCTCCTCGAGCGTGCTCAAGGAGGCCGAGGAGCTGGCCGCGCTGCTGCGCAGCGAGGGCAAGGAGGTCGTCTTCTACCTGGTCGGCCGCAAGGCGAACGCGTACTTCTCGTTCCGGAAGCGGGCCAGCGTCCGCGTCTGGACGGGCGGCACCGACCAGCCCGTGTTCGAGACGGCGAAGGAGATCGCGGACGCGGTCGTCGAGTCGTACAACCTCGATGACGAGGAGGGCGGCGTGGACGAGATCCACCTCGTCTACAACCGCTTCGTCAGCATGGTCACCCAGCAGCCGACCGTCGTCCGGCTGCTGCCGCTCGAGGTCGTCGAGGGCGCCGAGGAGCAGAACAGCGAGCTGTACCCGCTCTACGAGTTCGAGCCCGACCCCGAGACGGTCCTCGACCGCCTCCTGCCCGTGTACGTCGAGAGCCGCATCTTCAACGCGATGCTGCAGTCGGCGGCCTCGGAGCACGCGGCACGCCAGAAGGCCATGAAGTCGGCGAGCGACAACGCGGACACGCTGATCAAGACATACACGCGTCTCGCCAACAACGCCCGCCAGACCGAGATCACGCAGCAGATCGCCGAGATCGTCGGCGGCGCCGACGCCCTGTCCTCCTCCAAGTAAGAGGGCTCCGCTCCACACAGTTTCGACTCCGCCCTCCGGGAGCGGTGAGACCACAGAAGGAAGTAGCAATGACACTGACCGCACCTGAGGCGGCGACCGGGACGTCGGGCGGGGCCATCGGCCGCATCGCCCGCGTCACCGGCCCCGTCGTTGACATCGAGTTCCCCCACGACGCGATCCCCGAGGTCTACAACGCGCTCTACACGCACGTCGAGGTCGAGGGCGTCTCGAGCAAGCTGACCTTCGAGGTCGCGCAGCACCTGGGCGACGACCTCGTCCGGGCCATCTCCCTGAACCCCACCGACGGACTCGTCCGCGGCCAGGAGGTCCACGACACCGGCCTGCCGATCTCGGTCCCGGTCGGCGACGTGACCAAGGGCAAGGTCTTCAACGTGATCGGCGAGGTGCTCAACGCCGACGCCGACGGGAAGATCAACGGCGAGTCGTTCGAGATCACCGAGCGCTGGCCCATCCACCGCAAGCCCCCGCAGTTCGATCAGCTCGAGTCCAAGACCGAGCTGTTCGAGACCGGCATCAAGGTCATCGACCTGCTCACTCCGTACGTGCAGGGCGGCAAGATCGGCCTGTTCGGCGGCGCGGGCGTCGGCAAGACCGTCCTCATCCAGGAGATGATCCAGCGCGTCGCGCAGGACCACGGTGGAGTGTCCGTGTTCGCCGGCGTCGGCGAGCGCACCCGTGAGGGCAACGACCTCATCGCCGAGATGGAGGAGGCGGGCGTCTTCGACAAGACCGCGCTCGTCTTCGGCCAGATGGACGAGCCGCCGGGAACGCGTCTGCGCGTCGCCCTGTCGGCACTGACCATGGCGGAGTACTTCCGCGATGTGCAGAAGCAGGACGTGCTGCTCTTCATCGACAACATCTTCCGCTTCACGCAGGCCGGCTCGGAGGTGTCGACCCTCCTGGGCCGCATGCCCTCCGCGGTGGGCTACCAGCCGAACCTCGCCGACGAGATGGGTGTGCTCCAGGAGCGCATCACCTCGACGCGCGGACACTCGATCACCTCGCTGCAGGCGATCTACGTCCCCGCCGACGACTACACGGACCCGGCGCCGGCGACCACCTTCGCCCACCTCGACGCGACCACCGAGCTCTCCCGTGAGATCGCGTCGAAGGGCCTCTACCCGGCCGTCGACCCGCTCACGTCCACCTCGCGCATCCTCGACCCCCGCTACCTGGGCGCCGACCACTACCGCGTGGCGACGAACGTGAAGCAGATCCTGCAGAAGAACAAGGAGCTGCAGGAGATCATCGCGATCCTCGGTGTCGACGAGCTGTCGGAGGAGGACAAGATCACGGTGTCGCGTGCGCGCCGGATCCAGCAGTTCCTCTCGCAGAACACCTACATGGCGAAGAAGTTCACCGGTGTCGAGGGATCGACCGTCCCGCTGAAGGACACGATCGAGTCGTTCGACGCGATCACCAAGGGCGAGTTCGACCACGTGGCCGAGCAGGCGTTCTTCAACGTCGGCTCGATCTCGGACGTCGAGGAGAAGTGGACCCAGATCCAGAAGGAGAACGGCTGATCATGGCCGGGACCCTGAAGGTCAGCGTCGTGTCCGCGAACGCCGAGGTGTGGTCCGGAGAGGCGAAGCAGCTCACGGCTCGCACGGTCGAGGGCGAGATCGGCATCCTCGCCGGCCACGAGCCGATGCTCGCGATCCTCGCCACCGGCGAGGTGCGCGTCACGGCCCTGGACGGCACGCGTCTCACCGCGCAGGCCGACGACGGCTTCCTGTCCGTCGAGAACGACGTGGTGACCGTGGTCGCCCGTCAGGCATCGCTGGTCTAGTACACCGCCGCTCACCGCGGCTCGGAGGGGCCGGACGATCATCGCGATCGTCCGGCCCCTTCGTCGTGCCGCCCGTCCCTCTTCTCCGAAGGAGTCCTGTGCACGTCCTGCTGCCACCGTCCGAGACGAAGCGCGACGGCGGCGACGAGCCGTTCGTGCTCGAGTCGCTCGCCTTCCCCGAGCTCCACGCGAAGCGGCGCGAGCTGGCGGAGGCGCTGATCGCGCTGGCCGGGGACCCCGAGCTCTCTGCCCGGGCGCTGAAGCTCGGTCCGCGTCAGTTCGGCGAGATCGATCGCAACGCGGGGCTCGCGACCGCGGCAGGTCTCCCCGCGGTCGACCGCTTCGACGGGGTGCTGTTCGATGCGCTCGACGCGCGCAGCCTCGATTCCGGTGCACGGGAGGTGCTCGGTCGGACGGCGATCGTGCAGTCCGCGCTCTGGGGGCCGATCCGCGCCCTCGACCTGATCCCTGCATACCGTCTGTCCCACGACTCCCGTGTGCCGGGCAAACCGCTCAAGCGGTGGTGGGCGGCGGAGGCCGGGCGGGTGCTGAGCGCGCTCGACGGGCTCGTCCTCGATCTGCGGAGTGAGGCGTACGCGGCGCTCGGACCGGTCCCTGCGGGCGAGGGGCGGTTCTTCGTCCGCGTCCGCTCGCGCGGGGCCGACGGCGTCCTCCGGTCGCTGAACCACTTCAACAAGCAGGGCAAGGGACGCTTCGTCAGGGCGCTGGCGGAGGACCGGGTGGCGACGGAGTCGCTCGGCGAGCTCTCGGCGTGGGCGGCCGGGCGCGGGTTCCTGCTCGCCGAGAACCGGCACACGGGAGAGCTCGACCTCGTCGTGCCGGAGTCGTAGGCGTCAGCGTCGGCGCCAGCAGCCGGTGAGGTGGTCGTCGACGACTCCGGCCGACTGCATCAGCGCGTACGCGGTGGTCGGTCCGACGAAGCGGAGCCCAGCGGCCTTCAGCGCTCGCGCGAGCGCCGTCGACCCGGGCGTCGTCGCAGGGACGTCGGCGGCTCGGACCACCCGGTCCTCGACGTCCGGATCGTGGAAGGACCACACGAGCTGGTCGAGCGCGCCCTCGCCTCTCTGCTCCAGGAGCGCGAGCACGGCCCGGGCGTTGTCCCGGGTGGCGATGATCTTCGCGCGGTTCCGGATGATGCCGCTGTCCTCCATCAGCCGCTCGACATCGGTGTCGTCGTACCGGGCGACGCGGGCCGGATCGAAGCCGTCGAAGGCCTCGCGGAACCTCGGCCGCTTGCGGAGGATCGTGATCCAGGAGAGGCCGGACTGGAACGCCTCGAGGGAGATCTTCTCGAACAGCGGGCGATCTCCGTGCAGCGGGGTGCCCCATTCCTCGTCGTGGTAGCGGCGGTACTCCGGATCCGCGCCGCTCCAGGCGCAGCGGACCAGGCCGTCCTCTCCCTCGACGAGTCCGTCGGCCGTGCTCATCGGTGGGGGATCCCCTCGTGATCGAGAAGCCAGGCTTTCGTGGCGACGCCCTCGCCCGCGCTGAAGCCGGTGATCCGTCCGTCGCTCGCGAGGACGCGGTGGCAGCCCACGATGATCGGCACCGGGTTCGCACCTACCGCTCCGCCGATCGGCCGGCCCGCCCGGGGGCGACCGGCGGCCGTGCCCAGTGCGCCGTAGGAGGTGATCTCCCCGAAGCCCAGAGCCTGGAGCCGCTGCCAGATCTCGAGCTGGAAGGGCGTGCCGCGCAGAGCGACCGGCAGATCGAAAGAGCGGCGGGTCCCGTCGAAGTACTCGTCCAGCTGCTCGACGGCCCGCAGGAGCACCGGGAGGTCCGACTCCGGGAGGTGCTCGTGCGGGAGCAGACCGGCCTGCTCGATGGCGAGCGAGACGATCGCATCGCCGTCGCTGCCCACTTCGATGCGGCCGAGGGGGCTCGTCGTCCGTCGGACGTGAAGGGGAGTCGTTCTCATGCGTCGAGAGTATCCGCGGGACTCCCCACCGACCGGCGGGAATCGGACACCGGTGCAGAACTCGGCCGATCGGTCCCTGTGGAGGGATTCCTGGGGGCCGGAGGGCGCCATCCGTGCGCCGGCGATTCGGTGTCGATGGGACCTCTCCCTCCACAGGCGGCGATCTCGAGATCCTTCCGATGATCCCGAGGGCCGTCGCTCCCGGCGGGTGCGAGGGTCGGCAGGATCGCAGCATGACCTCCTCAGCGATCTTCCTCCACCCCGCTCCCGCTTCGCGTGTCCCGGCCTCACCCGACGACGCCGCCCTGTTCCACGCCGCTCACGGGTCCCGGCGGGGTGCGGCCGAGGCGAGCCTCGTGCTCGTCCCGTTCCGGGCCGGCGCGCCGAGCGGCTCGCTCCGCTTCGAGCTGTCGGGGGCGGATCCGTCCCTGATCGCGCGGGCCAGCCTCGGTGCGCTCGGCCGGTTCGGGCGGGTGCAGCGAGCACTCGCGCTGGTGCATCCCGGCGAGGCGGGTCCGGAGTCGTGCGAGGGACTCGTCGCCGCCCTCGAGGAGCGTGCGCGCCGGCTCCCCGGCCTCGCCCTCCGCGTCGCCGTGCTCCCGTCGTCCGGCCGCGACGACGGGCTCGAGGCCGGCGACCGGGACGACCCGCGAGCGGTGGCCGCCGCGGTCGACCGTCTCCTCGACCGCCACCCGCGGGCCGAACTGCCCGACGTGCTGTTGCACGGCGTCGACGACCTCGTCCGGCGAGCTCTCACCGGTCCCGATCCCGAGGTCCGGCCTGCGGGCCTGGCTGCGCTCGTCGTGGCCGTGCAGCGCAGCCGCGGTGCGGACCGCGTGCTGCGGTCGGCGCGGAGCGGTGACCCCGGCGCGGCGGGAGCGCTCGCCCCGCTGCTCCGCCGTGCCGCCGTCGTCGCACCCGCGAGCGAGCGAGCCGGAGTGCTCGTCCTCCTCGCGCGGATCCTGGCCGGTGAGGGCCGTGCCGACGAGGCCGGACGGCTCGCCGACGAGGCCGTCGCTCTCGATCCGCACCACGCAGGTGCGCGCCGGGTCGCGGCCGCACTCGCCGCCGATCGGCGGGAGCGCGCCGCGTGAGGTCGCTAGAGCCGCGACCAGGCCTCGGTGAGAACGCTCCGGAGGATCTGCTCGATCTCGTCGAACTCGCGCGGGCCGATGGTGAGCGGCGGTGCGAGCTGCACGACGGGATCGCCTCGGTCGTCCGCCCGGCAGTACAGCCCCGCGTCAAAGAGCCCCTTCGAGAGGAATCCGCGCAGCAGCCGCTCCGACTCGTCCTCGTCGAACGTCTCCTTCGTCGCCTTGTCCTTCACCAGCTCGATGCCGAAGAAGTAGCCGTCGCCCCGGACGTCGCCGACGATCGGCAGGTCGAGCAGCTTCTCGAGCGTGGACCGGAAGACGGGCGAGTTCTCTCGCACGCGCTCGTTCAGGCCCTCCTCCTCGAAAATGTCGAGGTTCTCGAGCGCGACCGCGGCCGAGACGGGGTGGCCGCCGAAGGTGTAGCCGTGCGGGAAGACGACCTGACCGTGGCGGAAGGGCTCGTAGATCCGATCGCTGACGATCGTCGCGCCGATGGGGGAGTAGCCGCTGGTCATCCCCTTCGCGCAGGTGATCATGTCCGGCACGTAGCCGTACTCGTCGCAGGCGAACATGTGCCCGATACGGCCGAACGCGCAGATCACCTCATCGGACACCAGCAGCACGTCGTGCTTGTCGCAGATCTCGCGGACCCTCTGGAAGTACCCGGGAGGGGGCGGGAAGCAGCCGCCCGAGTTCTGCACGGGTTCCAGGAACACGGCGGCCACCGTGTCCGGCCCCTCGAACTCGATCATCTCCTCGATGCGGTTCGCCGCCCACAGGCCGAACGCCTCCAGGTCGTCGCCGTGCTCGGGAGCCCGGTAGAAGTTGGTGTTGGGGACACGGAAGCCGCCCGGCACCAGCGGTTCGAACATCGACTTCATCCCGGGGATGCCCGTGATCGCGAGCGCTCCCTGGGGAGTGCCGTGATACGCGACCGAGCGCGAGACGACCTTGTGCTTGCCCGGCTTGCCCTGCAGCTTCCAGTAGTGCTTGGCGAGCTTGAACGCCGTCTCCACCGCCTCGCCGCCGCCGGTCGAGAAGAAGACCCGGTTCAGGTCGCCCGGCGCGTGGTCGGCGAGCCGGTCGGCCAGCTCGATCGCCGAGGGGGTCGCGTAGGACCAGAGCGGGAAGAAGGAGAGCTCGGACGCCTGCTTCGCCGCGGCCTCCGCCAGTCGGCGCCGCCCGTGTCCCGCATTGACGACGAAGAGGCCGGACAGGCCGTCGAAGTACTTGCGCCCGGTGCTGTCCCAGATGTGGTGTCCCTCGCCGCGCGTGATGATCGGCACGCCCGCGCCCGAGTCCATCGTCGACTGACGGGTGAAGTGCATCCAGAGGTGGTCCTTCGCCTTCTTCTGCAGGGAGGCGTCGTCGGTCCCCCCAGGCGCGTCGGTCCCGCGGACGGGATCGCCCGACTCGAGGCCGGAGGTCGAGAAGGCTGTCTCGGTGGTCATCTTTTACCGCGTTCCCCAGTTGTAGAACTGCTTGTGGAGCTTCAGATAGACGAAGGTCTCGGTCGAGAGCACGCCGGGAAGCGACCGGATCTCCTGGTTGAGCAGGGCGATCAGATCGTCGTCGTTCTCGCACACGACCTCGGCGAGGATGTCGAAGGAGCCGGCCGTCAGCACGACGTAGTCGACGGCGGGGATGGAGGCGAGCCGGTCCGCGACGTCGCGGGTGTCGCCGGTGACGCGCACACCGATCATCGCCTGGCGGTAGAAGCCGAGCTGCATCGGATCCGTCACCGCGACGATCTGCATGACGCCCGACTCGGTGAGCTTCTGCACCCGCTGCCGGACGGCCGCCTCGCTCAGGCCCACGGCCTTGCCGATCTCGGCGTACGAGCGCCGACCGTCGGCCTGCAGCTGCTCGATGATCGCCTTCGACACCTCGTCGAGCTGGACAGGACGCTGAGAGGGCGGGCGAGACGGGGCCATGCGGCGATTCTGGCAGTCCACGGATGCCCGGGCAAGTGGATCCGCACGTCGGAGCTCGATCCGGCATCGGATCCGGTGGTCGGAGCGTCGACCCGTCTGCGCGACGGACATCGGGCGACAGCGATGGCGGCCGGCTCGGCGGAGGGCCGTCAGCGACTACCATCGGGAGGCGGCCGGGCACCCCTGGCGCCGGCGGTCACGGGCCGTCGGACCGGACGGCCGCGGGCCACGGGGATGCGAGGAGCAGCGATGACGCAGATCGGCCGCAGCCGCGCGTCCGTCACCGTCCCCGTCTCCGCCTGGAGCTCCGACGCACCCTCGGCCGAAGTCACCCTCGGCTGGGCCGCGCGCACCGAGACCGGCCACGTGCGCAGCGCGAACGAGGACAGCTACCTCGCCAAGAGCCCGCTCTTCGCTGTCGCCGACGGGATGGGCGGGCACGCGGCAGGAGAGGTCGCCAGCGACGCGGTCGTGTCGCGCCTGTCCACCGCGGCGCTCGGCGCGACCGTCGGAGCGGAGGAGATCGACCGGGCGCTTCGGGAGGCGGTCGGGGACATCGCCCGGCAGTCGCACACGGCCGACGTCGGCACCGGGACCACGGTCACCGGGATCGCGCTCACGGTGGTCGGAGGAGAGCCCTACTGGTCCGTCTTCAACATCGGCGACTCGCGCGTGTACCTGAGCGTCGCCGGGACCCTCGTGCAGCTCACCGTGGACCACTCCATCGTCCAGGAGCTGGTCGACGCGGGCCTGATCTCCCGCGACGAGGCCGACGTGCATCCGCACAGCAACGTGATCACCCGCGCGGTCGGCTTCCACGAGGCGCCCGTCCCCGACTACCGGCTCGTGCCCGTCCTCGCCGGATCGCGTCTGCTGATCTGCTCGGACGGACTCACGAAGGAGCTGACCGATGCCGGCGTCGGCCACCTGCTCAGCGGCACCGGCTCCGCTCAGGAGGCGGCCGACGCCCTGGTCGACGCCGCGCTGGACAACGGCGGGCGCGACAACGTCACCGTGATCGTCGTCGACGTCCTCGCGGTCACCGGCGACGAGGAGGCCGGCGCACCGGTCTGACGAGCAGCGCCCCGGCACGGGGCGGCCGCGGTCGTGGTGCCGCCGGACCGCCCGCACGCGCCGAACGGCCGTACGACGGTCCGGCGCCTGCCGGTTCGCGTCGGGTTCGGCCGGCTCGGGGCTCCCCGCGCCGGCGCTGGGTACGATGGTGAGCGGAAGGGCGTTCTCGGTGATCTGCAGCACGTGTGGCTCCAACCTCGCTCCCGGGGCGATCCTCTGCGGCGAGTGCGGTTCGTCGGTGGCGGCGCATGCCACGACGGGTGCGTCCCGCCCCTCGTCCTCCGGCGACACGACGGTCCTCGACCCGTCCCGCCGTGCCTGGCTGCCGGGCCTGGCCCCCGGCCGGCACCGGCGTCCCGCCCCCGGCGCACCGATGGCGCCGCCCTCGCAGGGGCTCGTGCGCCTCAGCTTCGCGACCGGGCAGCACGCGATCGTGACCGGCAACGGCCTGATCGGACGCCAGCCGCTCCCGGACCCCAACGAGACGTTCCGGCACATCCTCGCGATCCCGGATCCGTCGCGATCCCTCTCCAAGACCCACCTCGAGTTCGGCTTCGACGAGGGCGGGCTCTGGGTCAGGGACCGCTGGTCGGCCAACGGGTCCGTGCTGGTCGCACCGACCCAGGCGCCGCTCCCGCTCGAGGCCGGCCGCCGCTACCGCGCGAAGCTCGGCAGCCGGATCCTGCTCTCCTCCGTCGAGATGGCGGTCGAGCGCGTCGACGGGTCCGCCGGCGGCTCGGGACGCCCGCCCCTCACCCGCTGACGGCACGGCCTCCGGGGACCGAATCGGCGGTCGACACGGACTCCGGGTGCGGAATTCGTGACGATCATGTTTCCGGATGAGCGTTCTCCTCCGTTCGCCGTGACAGGCGGATGAGCGCTGTGCCAGTATTTCCCCACGTTCGGCCCCCGAGGCACGAGCCCCGACGCAGTCAGGAGCCCCCGCCATGACCCGTCCCCTCCCGAGGGATCCCGTCCTCCGCCGGGCCGTCGCCGCGGCACGCTCGCACGAGCGCGAGCGCCGGGCGGTCCTCTCGCGTCGGGCGGTCCTCGGCGGGATCGGCCTCGGAGCGGGTGCCCTCGCCCTGGCCGCCTGCGCCCCGCAGACCCGTGCCGCTCCGACCGCCGCCGCCGACGGATCGGCCGGCGACCCGCGCCTGGTGTGGGACAACTGGCCCGCCTACATGGACGAGGACGACGACGGGAACCACCCCACGCTCCAGGGCTTCGAGGAGCAGACGGGCATCGCGGTGACCTACAACGTCGCCGTCGACGACAACAACTCGTACTACGGCAAGGTGAAGGACCAGCTCGCGCTCGGGCAGTACATCGGCGCCGACACGGTCTGCCTGACGGAGTGGATGGTCTCGCGCCTGGTCCGCCGCGGCTACGTGCAGGAGCTCGACCACGCGAACATCCCGAACATCGCCAACCTCACCCCCTCGCTGGCGAACCCCGACTTCGATCCGGGCCGCCGGCTCTCCCTCCCGTACCAGGCGGGGTTCTCGGGCATCTGCTGGAACAGGGAGAAGCTGCCGAAGGGCCTCTCGAGCATCGAGGATCTGTGGGATCCGTCGCTCCGCGGCCGCGTCGGCGTGCTGAGCGAGATGCGCGACACGATCGGGCTCATCATGCTCGCTCAGGGGACGGACATCGCCGGCTCCTGGGGCGACGACGAGTACATGAACGCGATCGACGTCTTCCGCGAGCAGGTCGACGCCGGACAGATCCGCAACATCAAGGGGAACGCGTACCTCAACGACCTGCAGAACGAGGACACCCTCGCGGCGATCTGCTGGTCCGGCGACATCACCCTGATCAACGCCGAGGCCGGCGACAAGTGGGAGTTCGCCTTCCCCGACTCGGGCGGCGCACTCTGGAACGACACCTTCGTGGTCCCGATGGGCTCCGAGCGCAAGGCCAACGCCGAAGCCCTGATGAACTACTACTACGAGCCCGAGGTCGCCGCCGAGGTGGCCGCCTGGGTCAACTACATCACCCCCGTGGATGGAGCGAAGGACGTCATGGAGAGCATCGATCCGGAGCTGGCCGAGAACCAGCTGATCTTCCCCGACGAGGACACGCTCGCGCAGGCGCACGTGTTCCGGACCCTGACCGCCGCGGAGGAGAAGGAGTACCAGGCCGAGTTCCAGAAGGTGCTCCTGGGCATCTGATGGCAATCGGGACCTTCGCCGAGAGCGGCGCCGACCTCCAGCTGGTCGGGATCAGCAAGCAGTACCCGGGCTTCACGGCCATCGACTCCCTGGACCTCACCATCCCGGCGGGCTCCTTCTTCGCCCTGCTGGGCCCCTCGGGCTGCGGCAAGACGACGACGCTGCGCCTGGTCGCCGGGCTCGAGGAGCCCTCCGCCGGCCGGATCCTCATCGGCGGGCGGGACGTCACCGAGACGAAGACGTACCAGCGGCCCGTCAACACCGTGTTCCAGTCGTACGCGCTGTTCCCGCACATGTCGATCCTCGAGAACGTCGCCTTCGGCCTGAAGCGGCGGAGGATCGCCGACCCCGTCGGCAAGGCGCACGAGGCGCTCCGCCTGGTCGAGCTCGACCACCTCGCCCAGCGCCGCCCCGCGCAGCTCTCCGGTGGTCAGCAGCAGCGGGTCGCCCTCGCGCGCGCCCTCGTCAACCGGCCCGCCCTGCTCCTGCTCGACGAGCCGCTCGGCGCCCTCGACCTCAAGCTCCGCCGGCAGATGCAGCTGGAGCTCAAGTCGATCCAGGAGGAGGTGGGCCTCACCTTCCTCCACGTCACGCACGACCAGGAGGAGGCCATGACGATGGCCGACACCGTCGCGGTGATGAACAAGGGCAGGATCGAGCAGATGGGCGCGCCGGAGGAGCTCTACGAGCTCCCGCGCACCGCGTTCGTCGCGAACTTCCTCGGCCAGTCCAACCTCTTCACGGGCGAGGTGGTCGGCAGCACCGACCGCGCACTCACCGTCGACGCGGGCGGGCACCGGATCGTCGTGCCCGTCGCCCGCTGCGCCCGCACGAGCGGGGAGATCACGGTCGGCGTCCGCCCCGAGAAGCTCCTGCTGCTGACGCAGGAGCCGCCGGCGGACTCCGGCCGGAACGTGCTCGGGCCCGGTCGCGTGGTCGACGTCTCCTTCAGCGGGGTCAGCACCCAGTACACGATCCGGATGCCGGGCCTGGGCCCGGTGGTCGTCTTCGCGCAGAACATGGTCTTCGGGCCGGTCGTCGGCGAGGGAGCGGAGGTGTGGGTCGGCTTCAGCACCGAGCACGGCTTCGGACTCGCGGACGAACCGGGCTCGGTCCCGCGCTTCGAGGCGGACGACTCCACCAGCGCCATCGCCGTGCAGCGCCGGGGGCTCCTGGCCGGTCGCAGCGGGGGAGCGTAGGCATGGCCTTCGCCGCCTTCGCCACGGGGCAGGCGGATCCTCAGGACGCTCCGGTCCGCCGGCGGTCGACGATCGCGCTGGTCCTGCTGCTGCCGGGCATCGCCTACATGCTGCTGTTCTTCCTGGCGCCGCTCATCTCGCTCGTGCTCACCTCCTTCCAGGCCGAGGTGCCGGACGGGGACATCGGCGAGTACGCCCCCGGCTTCGCCTGGCAGAACTACCTCGTGGTGATGGGCGACTACTGGCCGCACGTGCTCCGCTCCTTCGGCTACGCGCTGATCGCGACGGTGCTCGCGCTGGTGATCAGCTACCCGCTGGCCTACTTCATCGGAGTGAAGGCGCGGCCCTGGCCGCTGCTGCAGAACCTGCTCCTGACGCTGGTGATCGCGCCCTTCTTCATCAGCTTCCTGCTCCGGACGCTGGCGTGGAAGCAGATCCTCGCGGACGAGAGCCCGCTCGTGCAGGCGCTCAAGGCCGTGGCGGTCCTGCCGAGCGACGGCCACCTCACGGGGACGCCGATCGCCGTGATCTTCGGCATCACCTACAACTTCATCCCGTTCATGACGCTGCCGCTGTACACGACGCTCGAGCGCCTCGACGTGCGCTTCCTGGAGGCAGGGTCGGATCTCTACGCGCACCCCGCCTCCGTGTTCTGGAGCGTGACCGTCCCCCTGTCGATGCCGGGCATCGTCTCCGGCACGCTGCTGACGTTCATCCCGGCGGCGGGCGACTACATCAACGCGAGCCGGGACTTCCTCGGCTCGTCGCAGACCTCGATGGTGGGCAACGCGATCGAGGCGAACTTCCTCACGCTCGAGAACTACCCGGCGGCAGCCGCGCTCTCGATCGTGCTGATGGCCGTGATCCTGGTCATCGTCGGCTTCTACGTGAAGCGCAGTGGAACGGAGGACCTCCTGTGACCGCGACGGCCGACCGTCCGCTCGCGAGCGCCCAGGAGGCGCTCGGCGCGCCGCCCCCCGCCCCGGTCCGGGGCCGCCGCCGCTTCCGCGGCCTCGGGCTCGGCGTCTACACGGCGCTGGCGCTGCTCTTCCTGCTCATCCCGATCGGGTACACCTTCGTCTTCTCCTTCAACGACTCGGGGAAGAGCAACCTCGCCTGGCGCGGTTTCACCCTCGACAAGTGGGTGTCGGCCTGGACCAGTGAAGAGGTGATGACCGCCTTCGGGAACAGCCTGCTGGTCGGTGTGATCGCCACCGTGCTGGCCACTGCGCTCGGCACCATGATCGCCATCGCGCTCGTGCGGTTCCGCTTCCGGTTCCGGTCGGCGATCAGCCTGCTGCTGTTCCTCCCCATGGCGACTCCGGAGGTGGTGCTCGGAGCCGGCCTCGCCGCGCAGTTCCTCAGCGTGGGCGCCGAGAAGGGGCTGGTCACGATCGTGCTGGCGCACACGATGTTCTGCATCAGCTTCGTCGTGGTCACGGTGAAGGCGCGGGTGGCGAGCCTGGACCCGAAGCTGGAGGAGGCGGGACGCGACCTCTACGCGTCGCCGAACCAGGTCTTCTGGCGGATCACCTTCCCGCTGCTGCTGCCCGGCATCCTCGCCGCGGCGCTGCTCTCGTTCGCGCTGAGCTTCGACGACTTCATCATCACGAACTTCAACTCCGGATCGGTCACCACGTTCCCGAAGTACATCTACATCGCGGCGGCGCGCGGCATCCCGGCGGAGGCGAACGTCATCGCGTCGGCGGTGTTCGTCCTGGCGATCCTCGTGGTGGTGATCACGCAGGTCTCCGCGGCGGCCCGGGCGAAGCGCCTCGCGCGCGAGCAGTAGCTCAGGGTGTGCCGGGAGGTGCGGTCAGACGTAGGAGGCACGGATCGCGCCGACCGGGCGCCCGCCGCCCGACACGACCGGGTTCAGCCGCACCAGCACGTCGTTCGCCGCGGTCCGGTCCACCGCGTCCGCCTCGACCAGGAGCTTCAGCGCGACCACTGTCGCGGCGCGCAGGCTCCCGTCGAGGATCTTCAGGGCGACGGTGGTGCCGTCGGGCGAGGCCATCACGAGCACGCCCTCGGCGCCGAGCTTGGCGACCAGGCCCAGGCGCTCGATCACGACGGTGTTGTCCCGGCCCGGGCCGTCGATCGCCCACGCGTTCTCGAGGATCGCGGCCGTGAGGACGCCGGCCTGGCGGTAGAGGCCGAACGGTGAGGCGGGGGAGGAGGACACGATCCGCGAGACGCCCTTCGCCAGCGCGGTCAGAGGAAGGGCGTGCACGGGAGCTCCGCAGCCGTCGATCCCCGAGGCCACGACGCGCTCGCCGGTGAGGCGCTCGATCGTGTCGACGATGTGCTGCTGCAGCGGGTGCGTCCGCTCGAGGTAGTCCTCGGTGCTCCAGCCGTTCTGCACGCAGGCCAGCAGCATCGCCGCGTGCTTGCCCGAGCAGTTCATGTAGAGCGGGTCCGGAGTCGCGCCCGCCCGCAGCAGCTGAGCGCGGGTCCCGGAGTCGCCGGGCCAGTCGGCCGGGCACTGCAGGGCGGTGTGGTCCAGGCCGGCGCGGAAGAGCAGGTTCTGCACCAGCGCCACGTGCTGGGGGATGCCGGCGTGGCTCGCGGTGGCGATGACCGCCTCCGCGCCGTTCAGCTCGACTCCGGCGGTCATCACCGCGAGGGCCTGGAACGGCTTGAGGCAGGAGCGGGGGAAGACGGGAGCCGTCGGGGTGCCGAGGCTGCGGGCGACGCGGCCCTCGGAGTCGAGGAGGACGGCGGAGCCGGCGTGGCGCGACTCGACGAACCCGGATCGCTCGACGACGGCCAGCTCGACGGACTCGGCGACGGTGAAGGTTCCTGCTGGCATCCCCCCATCCTGCCCGATGCGCCGACCGGTCCCGCGCTCCCGGACACGCCGAAGGCCACCGGGGAGCGCCTCGGCGCCCGCGGTGGCCTTCGGAGGATCGCGTCTAGAGGGTGGCGAACGCGTCGGCGATGACCGACACGGCGTCGTCGAGCAGCTCGTCGGTGAGGGCGAGGCTCGGCAGGAAGCGGACCACGTTGCCGTAGGTGCCGGCGCTCAGCACGAGGACCCCGTGCTGGGCGGCGTAGTCGATGATCGCCTGGACCGCGACGGCGTTCGGCTCCTTCGTGGTGCCGGCGGTGCCGGGCTGCACGAGCTCCATAGCCATCATCGCGCCGATTCCGCGGACGTCGCCGATGATGTCGTAGCGCTCCTGCAGGCCTCGCAGCGCCGCGCCCAGGCGGGCGCCGATCCGGTCGGCCTCGGCGAGGAGGCCCTCGCGCTCGATGCGCTCGAAGACCGCGACGGCGGCGGCGGCGGCGACGGGGTTCCCGCCGAAGGTGCCGCCCAGTCCGCCGGCCTGCGCCGAGTCCATGATCTCGGCGCGGCCCGTCACGCCCGCGAGCGGCAGGCCGCCGGCGATGCCCTTGGCCGAGAGGACGAGGTCGGGGACGAGGCCGAGGTGCTCGCTGGCGAACCAGGCGCCGGTGCGGGCCATGCCCGACTGGATCTCGTCGGCGACGAAGACGATGCCGTTGGCCGTGCACCACTCCTGCAGTGCCGGGAGGAAGCCGTCGGCGGGGACCATGAAGCCGCCCTCGCCCTGGATGGGCTCGGCGACGAGGCAGGCCAGGGCGGACGCGCCGACGGTCTTCTCGAGGTACGAGATCGCGCGCTGGGCGGCCTCGGCTCCCGACAGGCCGTCGTGGTACGGGTACGAGCTCGGCGCACGGTGGACGTCGCTGGCGAAGGGTCCGAAGCCCAGGCCGTAGGGCAGCGCCTTGAAGTTCATGGCCATCGTGAGGTTCGTGCGTCCGTGGTACGCGTGGTCGAGCACCGCGACGCCGGGGCGGCCGGTGTGCTTGCGCGCGATCTTGACGGCGTTCTCGACCGCCTCGGCACCGGAGTTGACCAGGACGGTCTTCTTGGCGAAGTCGCCGGGGGTGTGCTGGGCCAGCAGCTCCGCGACGCGGATGTAGGGCTCGTACGGAGTGACGGTGAAGAGGGTGTGCGTGAGGCGCGCGAGCTGCTCCGCGGCGGCCGCGACGACGGAGTCGTCGGTGTGCCCGATCGTCGTCACGCCGATGCCGGCGCCGAGGTCGATGAAGCTGTTGCCGTCGACGTCGACCAGGATCGCGCCGTGCGCGCGGTCGATGTAGACGGGGAGCGCGGTGCCGACGCCGGTGGGCACGACGGCGAGGCGGCGCTCGTGCAGGGCCCGGGATCGCGGCCCGGGGATCTCGGTCGCGACGCGCCGCTCCTGGGGGACTGCGGACGTGGGAACCTGGGGGGCGAGCGTGTCTGTCATGGTCCTCGGAGTCTACCCGCGGGGGTTCCGCGTCCAGAGGTCCAGACCGGCGCGACCGGCCTGATCCACCGCCGTCGAGGAGGAGCCCGATGAAGTCCGAGCACGAGTACGCGGTGTCCGTCGTCTGGGAGGGCGACCGGGGCACCGGCACGAGCGGCTACCGCGAGTACGGGCGCCAGCTGACCGTCACGGCGGAGGGCCCGGCGCCCATCCTCGCCTCGGCCGACACGCCCTTCCGGGGCGACGCCGACCGCTGGAACCCGGAGCAGCTGCTCCTCGCGGCGCTCGCGCAGTGCCACCTCCTCTCCTACCTGCACGTGGCGGTCAAGAACGGAGTCGTCGTCACCGGCTACACGGACGACGCGGTGGGCTCGATGCTGCAGGAGGGGGAGAGCGGCCGCTTCACCTCGGTGACCCTCCGGCCCCGCGTCACTGTCGCCGAGGAGTCGATGGTGGCGATCGCCCAGACGCTGCACGCCGAGGCCTCCCGGCTCTGCTTCATCGCCAACTCGGTGAACTTCCCCGTCGCCCACGAGCCGGAGGCGTCCGCGCGCTGAGGCTCAGCGGCGCTCGTGCGGGAGCGCCCGGCGGATGCGCTCGACCGTGGTCGTCGGTGGCGACTCGTTGTACGCACCGGCGAGCTCCTGCCCGGAGAGCGCGTGGACGGCCGCCATCACCTCGTCGGTGGCGTGGCGTCGGGCGCGGCCGGAGTCGGCGGAGCCGTGCCGCGAGAGGTCCAGCGGAGCCCCGAAGCGGACCGTGATCCGGTGCAGGCGCGGCACCCTCGTGCCCACCGGCTGGAGCTCCTGCGTGCCGATCATGCCGACGGGGACCACCGGCGCGCCCGTGGTGAGGGCGAGCCATGCCACTCCGGTGCGGCCCTTGTAGAGGCGCCCGTCGCGGGAGCGGGTGCCCTCGGGGTAGACGGCGAACGCCTCGTCCCGCTCGAGGATCGCCCGGCCGAGGTCCAGCGCCTCCTGAGCGGCCTGGCCGGCGCCGCGCTCGACCGCGACGGCTCCGACGCTCGTGAAGAACGCGCGCGAGAGGGCGCCCCGCACGCCGGTCCCCGTGAAGTAGTCCGACTTGGCCAGGAACTGCACCGGCCGCGGGGCGAGCAGCGTCAGCACCGGGGAGTCGATGAACGAGAGGTGGTTGGCCGCCAGGATCACGCGTCCCTCGGCCGGGACGTTGTCGCGCCCCTCCACGATCGGCCGGTAGACCAGCCGGCCGACGCCGCCGATGGACAGGCGCGCCAGACGCGCGGAGAGGCCGATCCCCGGGGGAGTCGGCCTCTCGTGGTCGTCGTCGATCCGCATTCCGACGAAGCTACCGGGGCGTCCATGCCGCTCCGGTCATGCGGCGGATCAGCCGAACTGGGCGAGCGCCTCCTCGATGACCGTCGCGGCGTCGTCGATGAGCTCCTCGCTGATGACCACGCTCGGCATGATCCGCAGCACGCTGTCCCAGCTGCCCGCGTCGAGGACGATCACGCCGTTCGTGGTGGCGTGCTTCAGGATCGCGGTGAGCGCCTCCGGGTACTGCTTCTTCGTGCCCGGGTGGACGAGCTCGACGCCCCACATCGCGCCCTTGCCGCGGACCTCGCCCACGACCGCGAAGCGCTCGGCCCAGTCGCCGATCCGCGCCTGCAGCAGGCGCTCGACCCGCTGCGCCTCCTCCAGCAGGCCCTCGGACTCGATCGCCTCGAACGTCGCGAGCGCCGCGGCGGTGGAGACGGGGTTGCCGCCGAACGTGCCGCCGATGCCGCCGGGCTGCACGGCGTCCATGATCTCGGCGCGGCCGGTGACGGCGGCGAGCGGGAAGCCGCCGGCGATGCCCTTGGCCGTCGTGATGAGGTCCGGGACCACGCCGTGGTGCTCGATGGAGTACCAGGTGCCGGTGCGGGCGATGCCGGCCTGGATCTCGTCCGCGACGAAGACGATGCCGTTCTCGGTGCAGAACTCGGACAGGCGGCGGAAGTAGCCCGGCGCCGGGATGATGATGCCGCCGTCGCCCTGGATCGGCTCGACGAAGAGCGCGGCCAGCTCCTGCGCGCCGATGTGGGTGGTGATGTAGTCGATGGTGCGCTCGGCCGCCTCCTCGCCCGTCATGCCCTCGGGGTCGCGGAACGGGTAGCTGATCGGGAGGCTGTAGATCTCGCCCGGGAAGGGGCCCATGCCCGCGCGCTCCGGCCAGGGGCGGTAGGTCATCGCCATCGTGAGGTTGGTGCGGCCGTGGAAGGCGTGGTCGAGCGTCGCGATGGCGCGGCGGCCGGTGAACTTCCGCGCGATCTTGACGGCGTTCTCGACCGCCTCCGCGCCGGAGTTGACCAGGATCGAGTGCTTCTCGAA
Organism: Rathayibacter sp. AY2B5; assembly: GCF_002931645.1. Classification (NCBI taxonomy): domain Bacteria; kingdom Bacillati; phylum Actinomycetota; class Actinomycetes; order Micrococcales; family Microbacteriaceae; genus Rathayibacter; species Rathayibacter sp. AY2B5. Next base: position 262,156 of record NZ_PSUE01000001.1, read on the forward strand.
GTCCCCGGGGGTGATCTCGGCGAGCTTCTCGGCGACCCGGACGTAGTTCTCGTACGGAGTGACGGTGAAGAGGGTGTGCGTCAGCTTCTCGGCCTGCGCGGCGGCCGCCGCGGCGACCGCGGGGTGCGCGTGGCCGATGGTGGTCACTCCGATGCCGCAGCCGAGGTCGATCAGGCGGTTGCCGTCGACGTCGACCAGGACCGCGCCCGACGCGTGGTCCATGTAGATGTTCGCGAGCGTCCCGGCGCCGCGGGAGACGCTGGCGACGCGGCGCTCCTGGAGGGCGACGGAGCGCGGGCCGGGGAGCTCGGTGACGAGCTCTCGGGACTGGGGGACCGAGAATTCACGCATGCCCCGATGGTAGGCCTGGGACCGTTCGAGGACCCGCACCCAGCGCGTTGCGAGGCGAGCCGTGCAGGATGGAGGCGATCCCCGAACGTCCACCGGCCGCCGCCGGTCACGAAAGGTGCCCCTGTGCGCAGAACCCTCGCGATCCTCGCCGTCCTCGGCGCCTCCCTGAGCCTGGCGGCCTGCACCCCCGGGGAGCCGGATGCAGCGCCGTCCGCCTCAGCCACCCCGCTCGGCTGCGCGACCGAGGGCGAGGCGACCGCCGCAGTGCAGACCAGCGGCGACTTCGCCACCAAGCCGGTCACCGTGTTCCCCAGCCCGGTCAGCGTGGACGCCACCGAGCGCTCCGTCGCGATCGAGGGCACCGGCGAGGAGGTCGCCGAGGGCGACACCGTGCTGGTCGACTACACGCTCTACAACGGGACGAGCGGTGCCGAGTTCTCGGCGAGCAGCTACGCGTCCGGTGGCCGCGCGGCCTTCGAGGTCGACACCGACCAGTACCTCGCCGGTCTCGTGAAGGCCGTCAACTGCGCGACCGTCGGCTCGCGCGTCGTCGCCGTCGTTCCCCCGGCCGACGCGTTCGGCGACGCCGGGCAGAGCCAGTTCGGCATCGCCGCGACCGACTCGATCGTCATGGTGATCGACGTCGAGCAGATCGTGCCGACCGCCGCCGACGGCGAGCCGCAGCCCCCGGTCGACGGCCTGCCGACGGTGGCGCTCGCCGAGGACGGGGCGCCCACCGTCACCATCCCCTCGACCGACCCGCCCGCCGACCTGCAGCTCGCCGTCCTCAAGAAGGGGAGCGGCGCGACCGTGGCCGACGGCGACCAGCTGATCGTGCAGTACCAGGGCGTGGTCTGGGGCACCGGCGAGGTGTTCGACCAGAGCTGGGGGAAGCCCGCTCCCGCCGCCTTCGGCACCGGCGACGTGATCGAGGGCTTCAAGGAGGCCGTGGTCGGCCAGACCGTCGGCTCGCAGGTGCTGGTCACCATCCCGCCGTCGAAGGGCTACGGCGAACAGGGCAACCAGAACGCGGGGATCAGCGGGACCGACACCCTCGTCTTCGTGGTCGACATCCTCGCCATCAGCTGACCGGGAGGCGCTGGGCGCTCCGTGCCAGGATGGGCGGATGCGCAGGGTCATCATCCTCGGCTCGACCGGGTCCATCGGCACGCAGGCTCTCGACGTCATCGGCGCGAACCGCGAGCGGTTCGAGGTCGTCGGCCTCGCCGCCGGCTCGAACCGGGCGGCGGTCGCCGAGCAGGCGTCCGCGTTCGGCGTCGAGCACACGGCGTTCGGCGCGGAGGAGGCCGAGCAGCTGATCCGCTCGGTCGATGCGGACGTCGTGCTGAACGGGATCACCGGCTCGGTGGGGCTCGGCCCGACGCTCGCGGCGCTCGAGGAGGGCAGGACGCTCGCCCTCGCCAACAAGGAGTCGCTGATCGTCGGCGGCGAGCTCGTCACCTCGCTCGCCGGTCCCGGCCAGATCGTGCCGGTCGACTCCGAGCACTCCGCGATCGCCCAGGCCCTCCTCGCGGGCGAGCACCGCGAGGTCCGCCGCCTCGTGCTGACCGCGTCCGGCGGGCCGTTCCGGGGACGCGACCGCGCCTCCCTCCGCGACGTCACCCCGGCGCAGGCGCTCGCGCACCCGACCTGGGACATGGGCCTGGTCGTCACGACCAACTCCTCCACCCTGGTCAACAAGGGGCTCGAGGTGATCGAGGCGCACCTGCTCTTCGACGTCCCCTACGACCGGATCGACGTCACCGTGCACCCGCAGTCGGTGATCCACTCGATGGTCGAGTACGTCGACGGCTCGACGATCGCCCAGGCCTCGCCGCCGGACATGCGGCTCCCGATCTCGCTCGGCCTCGACTGGCCGCACCGCGTCGCCGGGGTCGGCGTCCCGCTCGACTGGACCCGCTCCCACTCCTGGACGTTCGAGCCGCTGGACGAGGAGGCGTTCCCCTCGGTCCGGCTCGCGAAGCGCGTCGGGGAGGCGGGCGCCTCCTACCCGGCCGTGTTCAACGCGGCGAACGAGCAGGCCGTGCAGGCGTTCCACGCGGGGCGGATCGGCTACCTCGACATCCTCGAGACGGTGGAGGCGGTGGTCGACGCGCACAGCGTCGACGGCACGCTGACCCGCGAGTCGCTGGCCGCGGCGGAGGAGTGGGCGCGCCGCACGGCGGACGAGCGGATCGCCGGAGTCTGACCAGGGGTCATCCGGACGGGCTCCGTCTCCGCGGATCCGTGTCGGCGGACGTCGCGCCGCTGATCCGCTCGGCCGCGGAGTTCATCGGATCCGTGCAGGCGCACCCCAGCGTGGACGGGCGGGCCCGGCCTACAGTGTGTCGGTGGAATCCGTGCTGCTCTTCGTCCTCGGCGTCGTCATCATCGCCGTCGGCGTCGCCCTCTCCATCGCCCTGCACGAGGTCGGGCACCTCCTCCCCGCCAAGCTGTTCGGGGTCAAGGTCACGCAGTACATGATCGGGTTCGGGCCGACCCTCTTCTCCCGGCGACGCGGCGAGACGGAGTACGGCGTCAAGGCGATCCCGCTCGGCGGCTACATCGCCATGATCGGCATGTACCCGCCGAAGCACCCGGGGGACCGGCCCACGGAGTCGAGCACAGGCTTCTTCAACGGCCTGGCGTCCTCCGAGGCCCAGCTCGAGGAGCCCCGGCGCGGCGCCTACGCCACGATGATCGACGAGGCCCGTGCCGCCAGCGCGGAGACGATCGGCGACGGCGAGGACCATCGCGCGTTCTACCGGCTCCCCGTGTGGAAGCGCGTGGTCGTCATGGCCGGCGGCCCCTTCATGAACCTCGTGATCGCCACGGTCCTCTTCACCGTCCTCCTCTGCGGCATCGGGATCCCGCAGAGCACCAGCACCCTCGCCGCGGTCTCGCAGTGCGTGGTCCCGGAGTCGCAGCGCGCGACCGCGACCTGCACCGCCGACGACCCGCTGGCACCCGGAGCCGCGGCCGGCCTGCTGCCGGGCGACACGATCACGGCGATCGACGGCACTCCGGTGAGCACCTGGAACGACCTGACCCCGATCATCCAGCGCTCCGCGGGCGTCCCGCTCAGCGTGTCCGTCCAGCGCGACGGCGCCCCGCTGACCCTCACGATCACCCCGGCCGAGAACGAGGTCGCGGTGACCGACGCGAACGGCGCCCCCGTCACCGACGCCTCCGGTGCGATCGAGACGCAGACGGTCGGCTTCATCGGCATCTCGCCCACGTCGGCCCTCGCGCAGCAGCCGGTCACCGCGGTGCCCGAGACGGTCTGGTCGAACATCACCAGCGTCGCCCATGTGATCCTCAACCTGCCGCAGCGCCTCATCGACGTCGCCCAGGCGGCGTTCGGCTCGGAGGCGCGCGACGCCAACGGCCCGATCAGCGTCGTCGGAGTGGGCCGGATCGCGGGCGAGATCGCCGCCTCCGACCAGCTCCCCGTCGTGTCCAAGGTGCAGACGATGGTCGGCGTCCTCGCCTCGCTCAACGTCGCCCTCCTCGTCTTCAACCTGGTGCCGCTGCTCCCCATGGACGGCGGCCACATCGCCGGCGCCCTCTGGGAGGGCCTGCGCCGCCGGATCGCCAAGCTCTTCGGACGCCGCGACCCCGGCCCCGTCGACATCGCCCGCCTGCTCCCGCTCACCTACGTCGTCGTCCTCGTCCTCGGCGGCATGAGCGCCCTCCTCATCTACGCCGACATCGTCAAGCCGATCACGCTGTTCTGAGTTGGATTCCACGCCGGGCCTCGCCCGGCGTGGCGCGGTCGGCTTCTCGGGGTGGGGCGTGGGTGGAGCGGGGTGCGAACGGCTGGGGCGAATCGCTGGGACGCGATTCACCCGTTCGCCTCGAGGGTGGCAGGGCGGTCGCTGACCGGCGTGGCGCGGTCCGCTCTGTGAAGGGAGCGGGCTGGCAGCGTCTGCGGTTAATCGCTCGGACGGGATCGGCGGTTCGGCTCGGGAGCGAGGCGACCGCGGATCGTCGTGCGGTCTCGGGCTGAGAGCAGGTGCGGTGGACGGGTTCCGAGGCGCGCAGGAGGGGCGGCGGCTGGGAAGGTGCGGCGAGCGGACGAGGGGTCCCGCGGCGCGCGTACGATGGGGCGCGTGCCAGCAGTGAATCTGGGTCTTCCCAAGGTCCCCATGACCCTCGCCCCCCGCCGCAAGTCCCGCCAGATCAAGGTGGGCAAGGTGCTCGTGGGCGGTGACGCGCAGGTCAGCGTCCAGTCGATGTGCACCACACCGACGACGAACATCAACGCGACCCTCCAGCAGATCGCCGAGCTCACCGCGTCCGGCTGCGACATCGTCCGCGTCGCGGTGCCGAGCCGCGACGACGCGGAGGCGCTGCCGATCATCGCCAAGAAGAGCCAGATCCCGGTCATCGCCGACATCCACTTCCAGCCCAACTACGTCTACGCCGCGATCGACGCCGGCTGCGCCGCGGTCCGCGTGAACCCCGGCAACATCCGCAAGTTCGACGACCAGGTCGGCAAGATCGCCGCCGCCGCGAAGGCCGCCGGCGTCTCGATCCGCATCGGCGTCAACGCCGGCTCGCTCGAGCCGAGCATCCTGCAGAAGTACGGCAAGCCCACCCCCGAGGCCCTCGTCGAGAGCGCCGTCTGGGAGGCCAGCCTCTTCGAGGAGCACGACTTCCACGACTTCAAGATCTCGGTCAAGCACAACGACCCCGTCGTCATGGTGAAGGCCTACCGCCAGCTCGCCGAGCGCGGCGACTGGCCCCTCCACCTCGGCGTCACCGAGGCCGGCCCCGAGTTCCAGGGGACCATCAAGTCCGCCACCGCCTTCGGCATCCTCCTCGGCGAGGGCATCGGCGACACCATCCGCGTGTCCCTCTCGGCCCCGCCCGCGCAGGAGGTCAAGGTCGGCCTGCAGATCCTCCAGTCGCTGAACCTCCGCGAGCGCAAGCTCGAGATCGTCTCCTGCCCCAGCTGCGGCCGCGCGCAGGTCGACGTCTACACGCTCGCCAACGACGTCACCGCCGGCCTCGAGGGCATGAGCGTCCCGCTGCGCGTCGCCGTCATGGGCTGCGTCGTCAACGGACCCGGCGAGGCCCGCGAGGCCGACCTGGGCGTCGCCTCCGGCAACGGCAAGGGCCAGATCTTCGTCAAGGGCGAGGTCATCAAGACCGTCCCCGAGGCCGAGATCGTCCAGACCCTCATCGAGGAGGCCAACCGCCTGGCCGCCGAGATGCCGGCCGACGACACCTCGACCGGAGCCCCGGTCGTCACCGTCGGCGCGAACTGACGGTGCGGGGCGGATCGGCGTGGTCCGCCCCGCACTGCGCCTCGCGCTCGTGGTCGTCGCCGCCGCGCTCCTCGCCTCCGGTGTCGCCGCGCTCCGCAGCGGCCCGTCCTCCGAGGCCGGCGAGTGCATCGACAGCCGCACCCCGCAGGACCCCTTCGGCTGCGACCGCTGGGTGCTGACCGCGGCCGAGGGGGAGACCCCGTACACGGCCTGGGTCGAGGACGCCCGCGTCCGCCTCCGCTCGGAGAGCGTCGGGGGTGCGCCGACCCTGGTCGTCGGCACGGGCTGCCTCGTGGTCAGCGCCGCCTACCGGATCGACGACGGCGTGCTGATCCCCGGCGACGAGGTGACCGGCTCCGACACCTGCTCCGACACGCCGAGCCCCGAGGCCATCCGGCTCCGGGCGCTCCTCTCCGGCCCGATGACGATCGGCGGCACCCCCGACGACGTGCTGCTGGACGGCACGGGCGGAGCGGTCGTCTTCTCGCGGATCCCCGACTGAGGCTCCCGGCGCCCTCGCGAGCCGGGGGAGCGCAGCGGATAGGATCGTCCCTCGTGGTCACCCGTCTCTCGCATCTGTTCGTCCGCACGCTCCGGGAGGATCCCGCCGACGCCGAGGTCGCGGGCCACCGCCTCCTCGTCCGCGCGGGCTACATCCGCCGTCAGGCGCCCGGCGTCTTCGCCTGGCTGCCGCTGGGCCTGCGCGTCAAGCGCCGCATCGAGCGGATCATCCACGAGGAGATGGAGGCGGCCGGCGCCCAGGAGGTGCACTTCCCCGCGCTCCTGCCCCGCGAGCCCTACGAGCTCTCGGGCCGCTGGACCGAGTACGGCGACGGCGTGTTCCGCCTGAAGGACCGCAAGGACGCCGACTACATGCTGGCTCCCACGCACGAGGAGTTCTTCACGCTGCTCGTGAAGGACCTCTACTCCTCCTACAAGGACCTGCCCTTGTCGATCTACCAGATCCAGGACAAGTACCGGGACGAGGCGCGGCCCCGCGCGGGCCTCCTGCGCGGCCGCGAGTTCACGATGAAGGACGCGTACTCCTTCGACTACACCGACGCCGGGCTCGACGCGAGCTACCAGCGCCAGCGCGACGCCTACGAGCGGATCTTCGCCCGTCTGGGCCTGGAGTACGTGATCGTGCAGGCCGACGCCGGAGCGATGGGCGGCTCCCGGAGCGAGGAGTTCCTGCACCCCACCCCCGTCGGCGAGGACACCTTCGTCCGGTCGGCGGGAGGGTACGCGGCGAACGTCGAGGCGTACCGCACGCCCGTCCCCGCGGCGCTGCCCGTCGAGGGCCTGCCCGAGGCGCGCGTCTTCGACTCGCCCGACACCCCGACCATCCAGACCCTGGTCGACCTGGCGAACGCGACGCAGCCCCGCCCCGACGGCCGCGCCTGGACCGCCGCCGACACCCTGAAGAACGTCGTCCTCGCGCTCACCGCGCTCGACGGCACCCGCGAGCTCGTGATCGTCGGCCTGCCCGGCGACCGCGACGTCGACCTCAAGCGCGCCGAAGTGGCGTTCGCCCCGGCCGAGGTCGAGGCCGCCACGGCGGAGGACTTCGCGAAGCACCCCGGACTGGTCAAGGGCTACATCGGACCCTGGTCGGCCGAGGGAGCCGTCCTGGGCGAGGAGTCGGCGACCGGCGTCCGCTACCTGCTCGACCCGCGCGTGGTCGACGGCACCGCCTGGATCACCGGGGCCAACGTCTCCGGGCAGCACGTCCTCGACCTGGTCGCCGGCCGCGACTTCCACGGCGACGCCACCGTCGAGGTCGCGGACGTCCGCACCGGCGACGAGGCGCCCGACGGCTCGGGCCCGATCGAGACCGCCCGCGGCATGGAGATCGGCCACGTCTTCCAGCTCGGCCGCAAGTACGCCGACGTCCTCGGGCTGAAGGTGCTCGACGAGAACGGAAAGCTCGTCACCGTCACGATGGGCTCCTACGGCATCGGCGTGACCCGCATCCTCGCCATCATCGCCGAGGCCACCCACGACGACCGCGGACTGCTGTGGCCCGCGAACGTCGCGCCGTTCGACGTGCACGTCATCGCGACCGGCAAGGACGCGGCGGCTCTCGAGCTCGCCGAGTCGGTCGGCGCCTCCCTCGAGGCCGCCGGCCGCGACGTGCTGATCGACGACCGCCCGAAGGTCTCGCCCGGCGTCAAGTTCGGCGACGCCGAGCTGATCGGGGTGCCCGTGATCGTCATCGCGGGGCGAGGAGCGGCAGACGGGATCGTCGAGCTGTGGGACCGCCGGTCCGGCGAGCGCGAGCAGCTCCCGGTCGCCGAGGCGCTCGCCCGGCTGGGCGCCTAGACCCGACACGCCGAGGGCCCCGCCACCGCTTCCCGCGGCAGGCGGGGCCCTCCGTGCCTCGGCAGGAACCGCGGGTGGAACCCCGGGCCGCGTCGGGTACCCTTGAGGGCTGATCCGGGTGAGAGCCCGGCAGGCGAACGACCGCGGTCACCACCGCGGCATCCAAGTGAATAGAGAGAAAGGCCCGCCCGTGGACATCGACCTGAGCGTTCTGCGACTCATGGAGCGCGAGCGCGAGATCCCCTTCGAGGAACTCGTGCAGATCATCGAGCAGGCGATCCTGACCGCCTACCTCAAGCACATCGGCCAGGCCGACGACGCCGACAAGGCCACCGCCGTCGACGCGCGCGTGCACCTCGACCGCAAGACCGGTCACGTCTCGGTCTTCGTGCCCGAGCTCGACGAGGAGGGCGCCGTCGTGGGCGAGGCCGAGGACTCCCCGCGCGACTTCGGCCGCATCGCCGCCTTCGCCGCGAAGCAGGTCATCAACCAGCGCCTGCGCGACATCGCCGACGAGCACGTGCTCGGCGAGTTCAAGGGCCGCGAGGGCGACATCGTCGCCGGCGTCATCCAGCAGGGCCCCAACCCGCGGATGATCCACGTCGACCTCGGCTCCATCGAGGCGATCCTCTCGCCCGAGGAGCAGGTGCCCGGCGAGGACTACAGCCACGGACGCCGCATCCGCGTCTACGTCACGAGCGTCGGCCGCGGACCCAAGGGCCCGTCGGTCCAGGTGTCCCGCACCCACCCGTCGCTGGTGCGCAAGCTGTTCGCCCTCGAGGTCCCCGAGATCGCGTCCGGCGTGGTGGAGATCGTCTCCCTCGCCCGCGAGGCCGGCCACCGCACCAAGATCGCGGTGCGCGCGACCGAGCCCGGCGTGAACGCCAAGGGCGCCTGCATCGGCGAGCTCGGCCAGCGCGTGCGCGCGGTGACCGCCGAGCTCAACAACGAGAAGATCGACATCGTCGACTACTCCTCCGACCTGCCGACCTTCGTCGCCAGCGCGCTCTCGCCCGCCAAGGTGACCAGCGCGTTCGTGATCGACCAGAGCCTCAAGGCCGTCCGCGCGCTCGTCCCCGACTACCAGCTCTCGCTCGCCATCGGCAAGGAGGGCCAGAACGCCCGCCTCGCCGCCAAGCTGACCGGCGCGAAGATCGACATCCAGCCCGATTCGGTGATGGACGGGGAGTGATCCCCGAGCATCGGCCGTGCGGGGGAGCGGTCCCGGAGGGGAGGGAGTAGAGTGGAAGCCGTCAGAACGTGCGTCGGCTGCCGTCTGCGCGCCCCCCGGGCCTCTCTTCTGAGGCTGGTCCTCCACTCGAACGTCCTCGCGGTAGACCCGCGTGCCGTCCGTCCTGGTCGGGGAGCGTGGCTCCACGACACAGCCGACTGCTACGAGCTCGCGGTCAAGCGCCGCGCGTTCGGAAGAGCGTTCCGGACACGCGAGAGCGTGGACGCGAGCGAGCTGGAGCAGTACATCGCACGATCCGACCGGCTCGGCCCCTCGACCGGAGGGGCCGGAGCAGCGCACGATCACACCATAGAGAACAGGCAGAACGGCCCGTGAACTGATCATGAGCGAAGACTGATGAGCGGCTCGAAATGAGACCCGTCCGTTCGTGACGCCTGCCCCCGTCTTGGGTGCAGGCCCAAGACAGGAGAGAAGTGGCAAAACCACGCGTACACGAGATCGCATCCGAACTGGGTGTCGATAGCAAGGTCGCACTTGCGAAGTTGAAGGAGCTCGGCGAGTTCGTCAAGGGCCCGTCCTCGAGCATCGAACCCCCGGTGGCGCGCAAGCTCCGCCAGGCCCTCCAGGGCCAGGGCGGTTCCTCCGCGGGAGCGTCGGCGACCCCGGCCGCCCCCGCCGCCGGCGCCCGTCCCGGGGCCCCGCGCCCCTCCGGCGCGCGTCCGTCCGCGCCCACGCCCGGACCGGCCAAGCCGCCCGCTCCGGCGCCGGCACCGCCGATGTCGGTCGCCGAGCGCCAGGCCCAGGCTCAGGCCGCCCAGGAGGCCGCGGCCGCTCAGCGCGCTCAGGCAGCCAAGGACGCGCCCGCCGAGGCCGCCGCTCCGGCTCCGACCGAGGCCCCCGCGGCTCCGGCCGCCGCCGAGAAGCCGGCGTCCGGCGCGACCCCCGGCGGACCCAAGCCCGTGACCCCGCGTCCGGCTCCCGCCGCGAACACCCCGCGCCCCGGCGGCGCCTCGGGCGGCTCCAACCGCCCCGGCGGCACCCCGCGCCCGGGCAACAACCCGTTCGCCAGCAACCAGGGCATGGGACAGCGTCCCGCCGCCCCGCGCCCCGGCAACAACCCCTTCGCCAGCTCGCAGGGCATGGGATCGCGTCCGACCCCGGGCAACATCCCCCGCCCGGCTGCTCCGCGCCCCGGCGCGCCCCGACCCGGCGGACCCGGCATGGGCCAGCGCCCCGCCGGCTTCGGCCAGCGTCCCGGCGGACCCGGCGGCGGAGCAGGACGTCCCGGCGGTGCCGGTCGTCCGGCCGGCGGCGGCTTCCAGCGCCCCGGCGGCGCTCCCGGTGCCGGTGGCGGCTTCGCCCCGCGTCCCGGTGGCGGCGGCGGTCGCGGTCGCGGCCCCGGCGGTGGAACCGCAGGAGCCTTCGGTCGCGGCGGCGGCAAGAGCAAGGCCCGGAAGTCCAAGCGCACGAAGCGTCAGGAGTTCGAGCTCAGGGAGGCCCCGTCGCTCGGCGGCGTCAGCGTCCCCCGCGGCGACGGCAGGACGGTCATCCGTCTGCGCCGCGGCGCGTCGATCTCGGACTTCGCCGACAAGATCGAGGCCATGACCGGCGTGCCGGTGCCCCCCGGCAACCTGGTCACCGTCCTCTTCGCCCTCGGCGAGATGGCGACGGCGACCGAGTCGCTCGACGAGGCCACCTTCGAGGTGCTCGGCTCCGAGCTCGGCTTCAAGATCCAGGTCGTCTCGCCCGAGGACGAGGACAAGGAGCTCCTCGAGGGCTTCGGTCTCGACCTCGAGCAGGAGCTCGACGACGAGACGGACGAGGACCTCGAGATCCGTCCGCCGGTCGTCACCGTCATGGGTCACGTCGACCACGGAAAGACGCGCCTGCTCGACGCGATCCGCAACGCCAACGTCGTCGCCGGCGAGGCGGGCGGCATCACGCAGCACATCGGTGCGTACCAGGTCGTCGCGGAGCACGAGGGCATCGAGCGCCCGATCACCTTCATCGACACCCCGGGTCACGAGGCGTTCACCGCCATGCGAGCCCGCGGTGCCCAGGTCACGGACATCGCGATCCTCGTGGTCGCGGCGGACGACGGCATCATGCCGCAGACCATCGAGGCGCTGAACCACGCCCAGGCGGCCAACGTGCCGATCGTGGTCGCGGTGAACAAGGTGGACAAGCCCGACGCCAACCCGGCCAAGGTGCGCCAGCAGCTCACCGAGTTCGGGCTCGTCGCCGAGGAGTACGGCGGAGACGTCATGTTCGTCGACGTGTCGGCTCGCGCGGGCACCGGCATCCAGGACCTCCTGGACGCCGTGCTGCTCACCGCGGACGCCGGTCTCGACCTGCGCGCCAACCCCAACAAGGAGGCGCGCGGAGTCGCGATCGAGGCGAAGCTCGACAAGGGACGCGGTGCGGTCGCGACCGTGCTCATCCAGTCGGGAACGCTGCGCGTCGGAGACGCGATCGTCGCCGGAACGGCCTACGGCCGCGTCCGTGCGATGGCGGACGAGAACGGCAACGCCGTCCTCGAAGCCGTGCCGTCGCGTCCGGTGCAGGTGCAGGGACTCTCGTCCGTGCCCCGCGCCGGCGACACCTTCCTCGTCACCGAGGAGGACCGCACGGCCCGTCAGATCGCCGAGAAGCGCGAAGCCGCTCAGCGCAACGCCCTGCTGGCCAAGGCCCGCAAGCGCATCTCGCTCGAGGACTTCACCCGTGCTCTCGAGGAGGGCAAGGTCGAGTCGCTCAACCTCATCATCAAGGGCGACGTGTCCGGTGCCGTCGAGGCGCTGGAGGAGTCGCTCGTCAAGATCGAGGTCGACGACTCGGTGCAGCTGCGCATCATCCACCGCGGTGTCGGTGCGATCACGGAGTCGGACGTCAACCTCGCGACGATCGACAACGCGATCATCGTGGGCTTCAACGTCCGCCCCGACCCGAAGGCCCGCGAGCGCGCTGCTCGAGAAGGAGTGGACATCCGCTTCTACTCGGTCATCTACAACGCGATCGAAGAGGTCGAGAACTCGCTCACGGGCATGCTCAAGCCCGAGTTCGAGGAGGTCCAGTCCGGTGTCGCCGAGATCCGCGAGGTGTTCCGCTCCTCCAAGTTCGGCAACATCGCGGGTGTCATCGTCCGCTCCGGCACGATCACCCGCAACTCGAAGGCGCGCGTCATCCGTGACGGCGTCGTGGTCGGGGACAACCTGGCCATCGAGTCGCTGCGTCGCTTCAAGGACGACGTCACGGAGGTCCGTACGGACTACGAGGCCGGTATCGGTCTCGGAAAGTACAACGACATCCAGATCGGCGACGAGATCGAGACGATCGAGATGAAGGAGAAGCCGCGAGGCTGATCCGCTCCACTGGAAGGCCCGGGTCCGCCCGGGCCTTCCGGCGTCTCACGGCGCTGTTCGTGCGGGATCGGGAGGGGACTCTCGTCCTCTCGCGCCCTGCGGGAGGAATCGGGGGCGGCCCGTGTCCCGGAGGTGCGCACCCTCCAGAGGGCGCTTCCGCACCTCGGGCGTGGAAGGCCGTCGAAGATCAGGCGCTCCCGTCTCGGTGGGTGCGCCCGCTGAGCGAGCAGCTCGTGAGCAGCGAGCCTGCGGGCGATGTCCGGCTCCCGATCCAGCACCTGAGCCTTCCCACCCCGGTCCCCGAGGATCAGGGAGCCGCGAGGAGGCACCCCACCCGCGCCGTCGCAGACGCGCGGTCGAGGGGCATCACGCCCCAGAAGCAAGGCCCCCTCGGACGCGACCGGTCGTCCGGGCGGAGAGTGGTTGAATGGCGAGCTGAACGGTTCGCCGAGAGAGATGTGAGGACCAGCCATGGCAGATCCGGCCCGGGCGAGGAAGCTCGCCGAACGTATCCAGGTGATCGTCGCGAAGCGGCTCGAGCGCGGTCTCCGCGACCCGCGCCTCGGCTTCGTCACCATCACCGATGTCCAGGTGACCGGCGACCTGCAGCACGCCTCGGTGTTCTACACGGTCTACGGCACCGATGAGGAGCGCGCCGATTCGGCCGCGGCCCTCAAGGCCGCCACCGGCATGCTCCGCACCGAGGTGGGCAGGAACATCACGTCCCGGCTCACGCCGTCGCTCGAGTTCATCCTCGACGCGGTGCCCGAGAACGCGAAGCACATCGAGGATCTGCTCGCCGCCGCGCGCAGCCAGGACTCGCAGGTGCAGTCGCTCGCCGCTCAGGCGGACTACGCCGGCGAGGCCGACCCCTACGTGAAGCCCCGCGAGGACGACGAGGACTAGGCGCCGAGCGCGAACACCGCGGAGCCCGTGGCGACGTCGACCGATTCCAGGACGACGACGACACGGGCTCCCGGCTCGAGCGGGGCCGGGACGTCGACGGTGATCTCCGGGTCGAGCAGCTGGACCGAGGAGCGGGTGCGCGTCGAGGAGACGACGATCCCGCTGAAGGAGGCTCCTTCGCGGCCGCGGAGGACGGCGGCCTCGACGATCGCGGTCGCCGCACGGGAGGCGGCTCCGGCCCGGCGGTCGCTCGCGGCGAGGAGCGGCGGGAGCAGGGGCAGCGCCTCGCGCAGCTGCGACGGGATCGTTCCGCCGCGGGACACCGCGAGGCAGACGGCGAGGCCGAACCGGTCGACCAGGCGCCGCAGCGGCGCGGTGACGTGCGCGTACGGCGCGGCGAGAGCCGCCTGCTCGGGATGCTCCGGCGGGGCGCCGTCGAAGGCGGTGTAGCCGGCGCCGCGGAACAGGCTCGCCGCGGCGTACATGATGGCGAGCTGGGCGGGGTCGGCGGTGTCGAGGCGGCGCAGGTAGGCGCCGTAGGCCTCCTCCTCGGGCCACGGGACGCCGAGCGCCGCGGCTCGGGAGCGGAAGGCCGCGACGGTGGCGGGGTCGGCCTCGGGCATGGTCCGGAGGATGCCCACCCCCGCGTCGAGCATCATCGTCGCCGCCGCCATACCGGTCAGCAGCGAGACCTGGGCGTTCCAGCCCTCGACGGCCAGGGGAGCGCGGCGCTCGACCCGGTAGCCGCCGTCGGCGGCGACGATCTCCTCCTCGGGCAGCGTCAGGCTCGCTCCTCCACGCTCGGCCTCGCGCGCCAGGCGCTCGCGTCCGAACCAGGGGAGGAGGGCGAGGGAGGGGTGCGGATCGCCCGCGTCGACGCTGCGCTGCACGCCCTCGTAGTCGAGCCGGGCCACGCTGCGGACGAGCGCCCGCTCGAGGTGCACCGAGCGCGGCTCCGCCCGCTCGTCGAGGGTCAGCGTCCAGACCAGCGCTCGGCGCGTCTCGTCCGGCAGGAGCGACGCGGTCCCCTCGGAGAGGACCGCGGGGTGCAGCGGGACGCGGCCGTCCGGGAGGTAGTAGGTCTGGCCGCGGCGGCGCGTCTCGGCGTCGAGCGCCCCGCCGGTGCGGACGACCGCGGGAACGTCCCCGATGGCGTAGCGGAGGACGACGCCCTCCGACGTGCGCTCCAGGTGGAGGGCCTGGTCCAGGTCGAGCGAGCCGGGCGGGTCGATCGTCACGAAGGGGAGGTCCGTCCGGTCGACGCGGTCCTCGTCGTCCGCTCCGGCGTCCGCGTGCTCGGCCTCGGCCAGCGCGGCCGGCGGGAACGGGCCGGGCATGTCGTTCTCGACGCGGACCGCGGCGAGGGCGCGCTGGACGTCCTGGGCGAGGTCGACGTCGAGGGCGCGCTCGACGGCGGCGTCGGGGCGGGGGAGGCGGAGGCGGCGACCGGTCACGGCGCCGACCCTACCCGCCTCCTCCGACGCGGACGGCGGTCGACGGGCCCTCAGGAGCCGGGGAGGAGGTAGCCGTCCTCCGGGCCGCCCGTCGCCAGGCCGTCGGCGAGGAGCCCGGCCAGGGCGCGACCGCGCTGGTCGGCGTCCGGCCAGAGAGACTCCACCTCGGCCGCGGTGACCGGGCCGTGCGCGGCGCGCAGCTCGGCGAGGATGAGGCCGCGGACCTGGCGGTCCGAGCCCTCGAACCGCTTCTGCTTCGCCTTCACGGGCCCGGTGTGCTCGGGGTACCCCTCCGCCCGCCAGCGGCAGAGGTCGCGGATCGGGCACTCGTCGCAGCGCGGAGCGCGGGCGGTGCAGACGATCGCCCCCAGCTCCATCGCGCCCGCGTTGAAGGCCGCCGCCTCGGAGAGCGACTCGGGCAGCAGCGCCGACATCGCGGCGAGGTCGGCCCTCGCGCGGGGCGGACCGGGCTCCGCCGCTCCGTCGACCGCGCGCGCGAGGACCCGGCGGACGTTGGTGTCGACCACGGGGTGCCGCCTCCCGTAGGCGAACACGGCGATGGCGCGGGCGGTGTAGTCGCCGATGCCGGGCAGCGCGAGGAGGGTCTCGACGTCGTCGGGGACCACGTCGCCGTGCTCCTCGGCGATCGCCACGGCGCAGGCGTGCAGGCGCAGGGCCCGCCGCGGGTAGCCCAGGGACTGCCAGGCGCGCACCGCCTCGCCGGGCGGGACGGCGGCGAGCGCGGAGGGTGTCGGCCAGCGCTCCAGCCACTCCGCCAGACGCGGGACGACGCGGACCACCGGGGTCTGCTGCAGCATGAACTCGCTGACGAGCGTGCCCCAGGCGGGGAACCCCTCTCGGCGCCACGGCAGGTCGCGGGCGCTCGCGTGGAACCAGGCGGTGATCGCGTCGGCGAGAGGGTCGGATGGCATCAGCCCACACTAGGCGGCGGCGCGTATCGTGGGCGGATGACCAGGTGGGCTCCGCAGAAGGCCGATGTGCTCGACGCTCTCGCGGCGGAGGTGCTGCACAACTACGGGCGCGGACGGGTCAAGGTCGGGATCGACGGCGACGACCCCGCGGTGAGCGCGGCGTTCGCGCTCGACCTCGCGGAGGCGCTCCGCCGGGCCGGCAAGGACGCGATCGTCGCGCACCTCACCGACTTCCGACGTCCCCGCGCCGATCGGGACGACCCCGCCGTGCCCGAGGAGCAGCGCTCCTACGCGGCCGGGTACGACTACGAGCTCCTGCGCCGCGTGCTGCTCGATCCGTTCACCCTCGGCGGCAGCACCGGGTTCGTGCTCGCGGGCTTCGACGCGGTGCGCGACGAGGCGCGGCAGGCGCGCTGGCGGACCGCCGGCCGCGACGCGGTGCTGCTCGTCGACGGCGAGTTCGCCCTCCGGCCGGAGCTGCGCGGCGCGTGGAGCACCAGCATCCGCCTCGACACGCAGGAGCCGCCGGTGGACGCGGCGTACCGCGCCACGACGGATCCGCGCCGACTGGCGGGGATCCTCGTCGACATCCGCGACCCGGAGCAGCCCCGGCGCCTCTTCGCCGACTCCTGCTGAGCCTCGGGACGGAGGCCGCCGCCGCGGGCGGCATCCGTCCGACAGGGCCGCGGGCTCAGACCAGGGCGGCGCGGCGCACGACCTCAGCCGGCGGCACGAAGGCGCCCGCCCGCTCGACCTCGTGCACCAGGTCGACCAGCAGCTGGTTGACCGGTGCCTCACGCCCGCCGCGGTGAGCGGTGCGGACCACGGCCCCGGCCAGGTGGTCGATCTCGCTCGGCACTCCGCGGCGGACGCTCTGCAGCGTCGACCCGGGGTTCGGCACCTCGCCCATCCGCGCGGCCATCCGGCGGGGGAGCAGCTCGACCAGGGGCAGGGGAGCGGCGGCCAGGGCGCGGACGGACGTGTTCGAGAGTCCCTGCAGCGAGCCGAAGCGGACGCCAGACGCGAGGCCCGTCCGGGCGGCCTCGCGCATCGACCGGGCGAGGACGCGCCGCAGCCCCGGATCGTCGATCGTCTCCTGGACCGAGAGCCCGGTGATCGCGGGCAGGGCGTTGACCTCGTTGATCAGCAGCTTCGTCCACTGCGCTCCGGTGAAGTCGTCGGTGACGGCGGTGGGGACCGCCTCGCCGAGCACGGCGGCGGCCCGTCGGACGTCGTCGTCGGCCGGGCGGCCGGGGACGCCGAGCGTGGTCGTGGCAGGAGCCGTGACGGTGACCCGGCCGGGTTCGAGGTGGCTCGCGGCGAAGAGGGCGAGAGCACCCACGAGCCGGGCGTCGCGCACCTGCCGGGCCGCCGCGGTGAGTCCGTCCAGTCCGTTCTGGACGACGACGACGAGGGTGCCGTCGACCGTGCGGCGGTTGGTGCGCAGCGCGTCCTCGGCGTCCTGCGCTTTCGTGCAGACGAAGGCGAGATCGGGCACCAGGTCGAGGGACTCGCCGCAGCGGACCCAGGCGGTGTGCTCGCCCCACGCCCCGTCGAGCCGGATCCCCGACCGGCGGATCGCGGTGAGGTGGTCGCCTCGGGCGGTGACCTCGACGTCGTGCCCGGCGCGGTCGAGAAGGGCGGCGATGGTGCCGCCGACGGCGCCTGCTCCGAGTACTGCGATCCTCATCCGGACAGCCTAGGACGGGCGGGCGAGGGCTCCGGCTCCACCCCGGGGGTACTCCCGATCCGTCCGTGTATCCTCGCACCCGTGCTCGAGACCCCCGCCCCGGCTCCGAACGGGATCCTCCTGCTGGACAAGCCCGGCGGCATCACCAGCCACGACCTCGTCTCGCGGACCCGCCGCCGCGCGGGGACCCGCAAGGTCGGCCACGCGGGGACGCTCGATCCGATGGCGACCGGGCTGATGATCCTCGGTCTCGGCCCCTCGACGCGCCTGCTCACCTACCTCGTCGGCCTCGACAAGCAGTACGAGGCGACGATCCGGCTGGGCTCCTCCACCACCACCGACGACCAGGAGGGCGAGGTGCTCGCCTCGGCGGAGCCCGCCCTCGTCGCGGCCCTCGCCCCGGAGTCGGTGTCCGACGCGATCGCGGCCCTCACCGGAGCGATCGAGCAGGTCCCGAGCACGGTCAGCGCGATCAAGGTGGACGGCCGCCGCGCCTACGCCCGCGCCCGCGACGGCGAGGAGGTCGTGCTCGCCTCCCGCCCCGTGACCGTCTCGGAGTTCGCCGTCCTGGCGAGCCGCCCGGTCGAGGGGTTCCTCGACCTGGACGTGCGCGTCACCTGCTCCTCCGGCACCTACATCCGCGCGCTCGCCCGCGACCTGGGCGCGTCCCTCGGAGTCGGCGGCCACCTGACCGCGCTGCGGCGCACCGCGGTCGGCCCCTTCTCCGTGGCCCAGGCCGGCGAGATCGACGAGCTCGACGTCCCCGCCGCGCTCCTGCCGCCGACGCTCGTGGCGGGCGAGCTGTTCCCCCTGCTGCGCCTCGACGCCCAGGAGGCGGGCGATCTCGCGAACGGCAAGCGCATCCCGGCCCCGGAGGCGGTGGCGGGCGCGAAGGGCCTCCTCGCCGCGGTCGGCCCGGGGGAGCGGCTGATCGGCCTCGCCGAGCGGCGCGGCACCCAGCTCAAGAGCGTCGTCAACTTCCCGACCGAGGACCTGCGGACGGCCGCCTCGTGATCGAGTGGTTCACGATCCTCCAGGTGGGGATCGCCGTCGCGGCCGGCCTGCTCTGCCTCGTGCTCGGGCTGCTCGCCCGCCGTCCCTCGGACGTCTCGGTCGGCGCGACGGCGATCGTCGAGCTGCTGCTGATCGTCCAGCTGGCGGTCGCGATCGTGTCGCCGCTGGTCGGCAACCGCCCGTCGGGGAGCCTGCCGGAGTACTACATCTACCTGATCTCGGCGCTGCTCCTGCCGCTCGCTGCCGGGTTCTGGGCGCTCATCGAGCGGAGCCGCTGGAGCACCGTGATCCTGGGCGTCGCCTGCCTCTCGATCGCGGTCATGGTCTACCGGATGCACCAGATCTGGTTCTTCCAGAGCGCCTGATCGGGCCCGCCACCGGGCCCGGCCCGGCGAGCGCCTAGCATGGACGTGCGATGTCGAAACCAGCCAGCGATGCGTCCGGACGGGCCGCTCACGACCCCTCAGTCCCCTCAGCCCCCGGGAGCGGAGAGCCGACCCGTTCCGCCCGCTCGCGCGGGATCGGCAGCCTCCTGGTCGTGGTCTACGGGATCCTCGCGCTCGCCGCGACGGGGCGCTCCGTCTTCCAGATCATCGACCGGTTCGACGAGGCGCCGCTGGCGTTCTCGCTCTCGGCGCTCTCGGCCGTCGTGTACATCGTCGCGACGGTCGCCCTGATCGTCCCGGGCCGCGCTTGGCAGCGGGTCGCGTGGGTGACGATCACCTTCGAGCTGGTGGGCGTGCTCGTGGTCGGCGCGCTCAGCCTCCTCGCTCCGCAGCTCCTCGGGCTCGCGAGCGCCGACCCGTTCGGGCGCCAGTCGACGGTGTGGGCGGCCTTCGGCGCCGGCTACCTGCTCATCCCGCTCGTCCTGCCCGTGCTCGGTCTCTGGTGGCTCCGCGTGCAGGGGCGGCGCACGGCCCGGGCGGCCGCCTGATGCGCGTCGAGACCCGCCCCGGCGACCTGGCCGGGATCGGACCCTCCGCCGTCACGATCGGCAAGTTCGACGGCGTCCACTCCGGGCATCGGGCCGTCATCGGCCGGCTGCACGAGCGGGCCCGCGAGCAGGGGCTCGCCGCCGTCGTCGTCACCTTCGACCGCAATCCGCTCAGCGTGATCGCGCCGGAGAAGTGCCCGCCCGTCCTGGTCGGCAACGAGCAGAAGCTCGAGCTCCTCGCCGGGACCGGCGTGGACGCGACGCTGCTGCTCACCTTCGACGAGGCGTTCCGGGCGCTCTCGCCCGAGCAGTTCGTCGAGCAGGTGCTGGTGGAGGCGCTCGAGGCCCGCGTGGTCCTCGTCGGCTCCGACTTCCGCTTCGGCGCCCGGGGAGCGGGCGACGTCGACCTGCTGCGCGTGCTCGGCGGGCAGCACGGATTCGAGGTGGAGCTGATCGACGACGTGCGGCCCGAGGACGGGCGCCGCGTCTCCTCCACCTGGATCCGCGAGCTGCTGGCCGAGGGCGACGTGGAGCACGCGACGCGCCTGCTCGGGCACGAGCCCGTCGTCCGCGGCGTGGTCGTGCACGGAGCGAAGCGCGGCCGCGAGCTGGGCTTCCCGACCGCGAACCTCTCGCCGCAGTCGCAGGGCCTGATCCCGGCCGACGGCGTCTACGCGGGCCGGCTCACCACCGACGGCGTCACGCATCCCGCCGCGATCTCGGTCGGCAGCAACCCGACCTTCGTCGGAGTGCCGCCCAAGCAGGTCGAGGCGTACGTGCTCGATCAGACGCTCGACACCCTCGACCTCTACGACCGCGTGGTCGACGTGGCGTTCGTCGGCCGGATCCGCGGCCAGGTCGCCTACGAGGGCGTCGAGCCCCTCATCCGCCAGATGAACCACGACGTGGTGCAGGTCCGCGAGGTCCTCGGCATCGACTGAGCGGGATGCCGGGCGCCGCCTAGCAGGGGCCGCGGGCCCGCACCAGCGGGAGAGGTCCCGGGGCCATCGGCGTACCGTGGCCGCATGAGCGAAACCCCCTCCGACTCGGCGCGCCCCCTCGCGCTCGTCACCGGCGCGACCGGATACATCGGCGGCCGGCTGACGCCGCGCCTCCTCGAGGCGGGCTTCCGGGTGCGCGTCCTGGTGCGCGACCCGCGCAAGCTGGTCGACGTGCCGTGGGCGGAGGAGGTCGAGGTCGCCCAGGGCGATCTCGGCGATCCGGAGTCGCTGGAGGCCGCGGTCGAGGGCGTCGACGTCCTCTACTACCTCGTCCACTCGATGGGCTCGGGCAACGACCACGCCCACTTCGAGGAGGTCGAGAGCCGCGCCGCGCACAACGTCGCCACGGCCGCGGAGTCGGCCGGCGTCGGCCGCATCGTCTACCTCGGCGGCCTGCACCCCGAGGGCCAGGAGCTCTCGAAGCACCTCCGCTCGCGCGCTGAGGTGGGCCGGATCCTGATGGAGTCGGGAGTGCCGACGATCGCCCTGCAGGCGGGCGTGATCATCGGCTCCGGGTCGACCTCGTTCGAGATGGTGCGCCACCTCACCGACGTGCTGCCGTACATGCCCGCGCCGCAGTGGGTGCGCAACTTCATCCAGCCGATCGCCGTGCGCGACGTGCTGCACTACCTGATCGGCTCCGCGTCGCTCGAGGACGCCACGCTCAACCGCACCTTCGACATCGGCGGGCCCGACGTGCTCCGCTACGGCCAGATGATGAACGGCTACGCGGTCGAGGCCGGGCTCCCGCAGCGGCCGATCGCGTCCCTGCCGGTGTTCACCCCGTGGCTGGCTTCTCAGTGGGTCAACCTGGTCACGCCGATCCCGCGCTCGCTCGCGGTGCCCATCATCGCCTCGCTGCAGTACGACTGCGTCGTGCACGAGCAGGACATCCACGCGCTCATCCCCGACCCCGAGGGCGGGCTGACCTCCTACCGCCGCGCCGTCCGGCTCGCGCTGGGAAAGATGCAGGCGGGCGAGATCGAGACGAGCTGGCAGAACGCGGAGGTCGTCGGCGCTCCCAGCGATCCGCTGCCGAGCGACCCGGAGTGGGCCGGCCACACGGTCTACGTGGACCTCAAGGAGCGCCGCACCCAGGCCGACCCGGCCAAGCTCTGGCGCGTCATCGAGGGCATCGGCGGCACCAACGGCTGGTACTCCTTCCCGCTCGCGTGGGTGATCCGCGGCTGGATGGACCGCCTCGTCGGGGGAGTGGGCCTGCAGCGCGGGCGCCGCGACTCCGCGCGCCTGCACGCCGGCGACGCCCTCGACTTCTGGCGCGTCGAGGAGATCGAGCGGCCGAAGCTCCTGCGCCTGCGCGCCGAGATGAAGGTGCCCGGCGGGGCCTGGCTCGAGATGCGCGCCGAGCCCTCCGGAGACGGCGGCTCGGTCTACACGCAGCGCGCGGTGTTCTTCCCGCAGGGCCTCGCGGGCAGGCTCTACTGGTTCGCGATCCTGCCCTTCCACGGCATCATCTTCAACGGCATGGCCAACCGCATCACGGCCACCGCGGCCGACCTGCCGGACTCCGGCGACGAGCGCTCCCCTGGCGGGCGCCGGGTGCAGCGGTGACAATGGAGGGGTCCGGCGGCGGCGAGGCCGCCCGGGACGCCGACGAGAGGAGCACGATGAGCGAACGGTCGAGTACGGACGCGGGGCGCGGACTCCAGCTGGGGAAGGTCCTCTTCATCGGGGACAGCATCATCCAGGCGGGAGCCTGGGGCGAGTGGCTGACGGAGTCGACGGTCGTCGACGAGGGAGTCGGAGGGGCCACCACGGCGGACGTCGTCGCGCGGCTCGCCGAGCTGGTCGCGCAGGAGCCGGACACGGTGGTGCTGCTGATCGGCACCAACGACCTCGCCTGGCACCGCACGACGGAGCACGTCGTGCGCAACATCGAGACGATCGTCGCGACGTTCCGGCGCGACCTCCCGGACGTGCGCATCCTGGTGACCTCGGTCCTGCCGCGCGGACACGAGTTCGCGCCGCAGATCCGCGAGATCAACCGCCACCTGTGGCAGTTCGCGCCCACGGCGCACGCGGGCTACCTCGACCTGTGGCCGGTGCTCGCGGGCGAGGACGGCGGACTGCTCGAGCAGTACTCGCCGGACGGCCTGCACCTCAACGAGGACGGCTACCGCGCCTGGCGCGAGGCACTGGGCCCGGCGCTCGAGGCGGTCGTGCGGATGCCTCCGCGGACCCGCCCGATCACGCTGCCCTATGACGAGTTCGCGCGGCCGAAGACGGCCTAGCGCAGCACCGTGGAGGGGGAGTCGACCGCAGGGTCGGCTCCCCTTCCGTCATTCCGCGGCCAGGGCGGCCTCGAAGGCCGCGAGGGCGTCCGCGGAGAAGAGGACGAACCGGACCTCGTCGAGTGCGCCGTCCGCGGTCGCCTCGCGGACCGTCTCCACCGCGATGCGCGCCGCGTCGTCCATCGGCCAGCCGTAGACGCCCGCCGAGACGGCCGGGAAGGCGAGCGTCCGCGCACCGAGACCGACGGCGGTGCGCACCGACTCGCGGTAGGCCGAGGCGAGGACGGCGCTGCGGTCCTCCGACCGCGAGTGGACGGGACCGACGGTGTGCACGACCCAGCGGGCGGGGAGGCGGCCGGCGGTCGTGGCGACCGCGGAGCCGGCGGGCAGGCCGTCCGGCAGCTCGGTCCCGCGGAGCCGGCGGCACTCGGCGAGGATCTCCGGTCCGCCCGCGCGGTGGATCGCGCCGTCGACGCCGCCGCCGCCGAGGAGCGACGAGTTCGCCGCGTTCACGATCGCGTCGACGTGCTCGCGGGTGAGGTCGCCGCGCACGGCTCTCAGGGTGGTCACGACTCCTCCTCCAGGCTTCGTCCGAGGGCAGCGATCGCCGCAGGTCCCACGCGGCAGCAGCCGCCGATCAGATCCGCTCCCGCCGCGCGCCAGGAGGCGACCAGCGCGGGGTCGAAGGCCGCGTCGCCTGCCCAGCGACGCTCGACGGCGTCCCACTCCTCGCCGCTGTTCGGGTACACGACGACCAGCTTGCCGGTGACGGAGCGGGCGATGCGGACCGCCTCGGCGACGTCGCCGGGCGGGCAGCAGTTCACTCCCACGCCGACGACCTCCTCGGAGGCGGCGGCGACGGCGAGCGCCTCGGCCAGGGGCTCGCCGGCCGCGGTGCGGCCCGAACGGCCGCTCACGCAGATCCAGGCGGGGACCGAGGAGCCCGCGAGGGCCTTCACGACGGCCCGCACCTCCCGCACCGACGGGATGGTCTCGACGGCGAGCAGGTCGGGCCCGGCCGCGGCCAGGGTCTCCAGGCGCGGGCGGTGCCAGGCGGCGAGCTCGCCGACGGTGAGGCCGTCGTCGCCGCGGTACTCGGAGCCGTCGCCGAGGCTCGCACCGAAAGGGCCGACGGAGGCGGCGACCCAGCCGCTCTGCGCGCGCCGGGCCAGGTCGACGCTCTCCCGGAGGGCGCGCTCGACGAGGCCCGGGGCCAGCCCCGCGACTGCGAATCCGCTCGCGGACACCTGGTAGCTCGCGGTCACCGCGACCCGGGCGCCCGCCTCGGCGAAGGCGCGGTGCGCGGCGACGACCCGGCCGGGCTCCTCCAGCAGGACCCGGGCGCTCCAGAGCGAGGAGTCCACCGCGGCGCCCTGCGCCTCCAGCTCCGTGCCCAGGCCCCCGTCGAGCAGCAGCGGGCGCACCCGCGCCGCGGCGACGAGGCCGGCGGTCACGAGCGGTTGTTGGAGAGCTCGAAGATCTTCACGAGCTCGGCGATGGCCGCCTCGCGGGCGTCTCCGCCCTCCTCGAACATCGCGGTGATGTGCGTGCGGAGGTGGTTCTCGACGATGAGCTTGTTGAGCGAGCCGAGCGACTTCTGGATCGCGAGGGACTGCGTGACGATGTCGACGCAGTAGTCCTCGTTCTCGATCATCCGCTCGAGGCCGCGCATCTGGCCGCCCAGGATCCGGGCACGGTGCAGCGAGCGCTTCTTGAGGTCCTCGATCACTCCTCCAGCCTACGCGCCGCAGGCGGTACCCGGGCGGGGTATGCGCGCCTACGATCGAGGGGTGAGCACCCGCAAGCCGTCCCGCGCGACCGCCGCCCGCTACCCCTCGCGCGACCGCGCCCGCATGGCGCTCGCGCCCGGGATCCTCGGCGCGATCGTGCTGCTGGCCGGGCTCGCCCTCGTCGGCTCCGACGCCTACGACTTCATCCGCTACCCGGTCGCGATCCTCGCGGCGGTCATCGGCTGGTTCGCGATCCAGGCGCGCGCACTCCTCTGGCTGATCGGGCTCGTCCCCGTGCTCGTGCTGTGGAACCCGGTGCTGCCGTTCGCGTTCCCGGACGCGATCTGGTTCTCGCTGAGCCTCGCCGCGGTCGGCGTCTTCGTGGCGGCGGGTCTCGTGATCCGCGTCCCGACCCCGGAATGACGACGAGCGCGACCGTCCGCGCGGCGGAGCGCCGACCGGACCGCCCCGAGGAGTAGACTGGCGCCGCACCCGCACGCCGGGGATGCTGCGACCGGGTCCCAGACCCGTTGCTCGGAGCTCCCGACGGCCACCGGATGCACCGACGCCCGACGCCTCCCCGGAGGCGATCCGGCGGATGCACGGCGACGGCAGCGCGCGGGAACCCCTCCTCCGCCCCCCGTCACACATCGAGGAGGAGCATGGCTCGCAGCGGCCAGCGTCAGTCCGGTCAGACGCGACGAGCGTCGAACGCCGCCGGGAGCCGACCCCGATCGCGCTCGCGCGGCGTGGACAACGCGGGGATCATCCCGATCCTCGCCCGCCGCGTCCGCGAGGTGGAGGCGAAGGCCCAGACCGGCAAGGTCGGGCCGACCAACCGGACGAAGTTCCTGGTGATCGCCCTCCTGATGCGCGAGGAGCGCAAGCGGGTCAAGGTCGATCCCTCGCTCAGCGACGCGCAGCGCGCCGAGGAGATGAAGCGCCTCGACGGCATCGCCACGATCCTGGCCAAGACGGCCGCCCGCGACACCAGCCTGATCGCGCTGCTCGAATCGGAGGCCGGCGTCACGGCGGCCGCGCAGAAGCTCCGCCGCGACTGGCTGCTCGAGGCGGGCGCGGAGCTCAGCCCCGACGAGCTGCTCATCGTGACCGAGCCGGAGCCCAAGCCCGAGGTGCCGGTCAACCAGGTCGTGCCGCAGTCGGTGCGCGCCCGCCAGCTGGCGAACCCCTTCCTCCCGCCGGACTTCTCGATCGCCGAGGCCTCGGCTCCGGCGCCGCGCCGCAGGCTCGACGACTGGGAGCTGCTCGGGCCGCTCTTCAAGGCGTTCGAGTACGGAGCGGGCGGACGGGCCGCGAGCATGGAGCTCCCGGAGCCGCCGAAGCTCGACCGGGTCTCGCCGCGCGGCCGCGAGCTGATGCCGCACCAGGCGCGCTTCATCGAGAGCGCCCGCGAGGGGCACCGCAGCTTCCTGCTCGCCGACGAGCCGGGTCTGGGCAAGACCGCGCAGAGCCTCCTCGCCGCCTCGGTGGTCGGGGCGTACCCGCTGCTCGCGGTGGTGCCGAACGTGGTCAAGATGAACTGGGCGCGCGAGGTCGAGCACTGGACCCCGCAGCGGCGCGCCACGGTCATCCACGGAGACGGCGGCACGCTCGACGCGTTCGCCGACGTGGTCATCGTCAACTACGACATCCTCGACCGGCACATCGGCTGGCTCGGGAGCCTGGGCTTCCGCGGCATGGTCGTCGACGAGGCGCACTTCATCAAGAACCTCCGCTCGCAGCGCTCGCAGAGCGTGCTCGCGCTGGCGTCGAGGATCCGCGAGACCACTCCGGGGCACGATCCGCTGATGATCGCGCTGACCGGCACCCCGCTGATCAACGACGTCGACGACTTCCGCGCCATCTGGCGCTTCCTCGGCTGGATCGACGAGACCAAGCCGGGGCCGGAGCTGATGGGCCGCCTCGAGGAGACGGGCCTCACCCCCGCCGACACGGGCTTCTACCCGGAGGCGCGCGAGGCCGTGATCGACCTCGGCATCGTCCGGCGCAAGAAGATCGACGTCGCCGCCGACCTGCCGTCGAAGCGGATCGTCGACCTGCCCGTCGAGCTGGACGACGACCTCGGCCGCTCCATCCAGAAGGCCGAGCGCGAGCTCGGCGCCCGCATGCTGCAGCGCTTCAGGGCGGTCACCTCCTCGATCACGCACGAGCTCGACGACGACGAGCGCGAGCGGTTCATCCGCATCGTGGCGCAGAGCGAGCTCGAGGAGTCGAAGTCGGCCAAGACCGGCGAGAACGTCTTCACCATGGTGCGCCGGATCGGCCAGGCCAAGGCGGCGCTGGCCGCCGACTACGCCTCGCAGCTGGCCCGCTCGGTGGGCAAGGTCGTCTTCTTCGCGAAGCACATCGACGTGATGGACCAGGCGGAGGACACGTTCGAGAAGCGCGAGCTGACGTCCGTCTCCATCCGCGGCGACCAGACCGCGGCGTTCCGCCAGACGCAGATCGACGCCTTCAACGAGGACCCGGACGTCTCTGTCGCCGTGTGCTCGCTCACCGCGGCGGGAGTCGGCGTGAACCTGCAGGCGTCCTCCAACGTGGTGCTCGCCGAGCTGTCGTGGACCTCGGCCGAGCAGACGCAGGCGATCGACCGCGTGCACCGCATCGGCCAGGAGGAGCCGGTGACGGCGTGGAGGATCATCGCGGCGCACACGATCGACGCGAAGATCGCCGAGCTCATCGACGCCAAGGCCGGTCTCGCCGCCCGGGCGCTCGACGGCGCGGACGCCGAGACGGCCTCGGCCGACACGGTGCAGCTGGACGCCCTCATGCACGTCCTGCGCGAGGCGATCGGCTGAGCGCACCCGACCGGGCCGGCTGAGCGCACCCGGCCGGGCCGGCTGAGAGCTCAGCCGGTCCGGGCGAGCGGTGCGGCGAAGAAGTCCTTCTCGAACGAACTCGACCGCAGGAACGCGTCCCTCATCGCGGCGCGCTGCCTCGGTGAGGCGTCGCGGGCGGCCTGCTCCGTGAACTCGATCGCCCGCTCGGTGGCCGTCGCGAAGACCGGGTCGCCGTACGTGAGCAGCCAGTCCGCGTAGGGGTGCTCGGGGTGCCCGGAGGCGGCGAGGCGCGACCCGACGTCGGCGTAGAGCCAGAAGCAGGGGAGCAGGGCGGCGACGATCTCGCCGTAGCCGCCCCGCGCGGCGACCGCGAGCAGGTGGTCGGTGTAGCCGCGGGTCACGGGCGCGGGAGCCGCGTCCCTGGTCCCGAGCCGGTCGCGGTGCAGCTGCGCCTCCGCCGCGAGGGCGGACGCCGAGCCCTCGGCCCAGAAGACCTGCTCGGCGGTGGTCGGCGCGCGCTGCGCCGCCACGGCCAGGACGCGGGCGTACTCGGTGAGGTAGAGAGCGTCCTGCTCGAGGTACCACTCGAAGTCCTCCCGCCCGAGGGAGCCGTCGCCGAGGGCCCGCACGAACGGGAGCGCGTCGATCTCGTCGCGGAGGGTCCGGGTCCGCTCCCAGACGTCCGCGCAGAACGCCGGAGGACGTTGCCGGTGGAAGTGGTCGATCGGGCCGTTGCCGGTGCCGACCTCCAGGGCGTCGGCGGCGCGCAGGGCGCCGGTCAGCCACTCCTTGGCCTCCGTCAGCGCCTCGACCAGGGCGTCGGAGGAGGCGTCGCGCCCGGCCAGGAGCGTCGCCATCGCGGACGAGAGCGAGCACCCGGTGCCGTGCGTGTTCGAGGTGGCGACGCGCTCGCCGGGGACCTCGCGCACGAGGCCGTCGGGGGTGACGATCGCGTCCGGGGTGGCGGGGCCGTCGAGGTGGCCGCCCTTCACCAGCACGGCGGCGTCGAGGGCGCGGGCGAGCATCGCCCCCTGCGCGAGCGCGGCCGGCCAGTCGGAGGCGGTCGGCTCTCCGGCCAGCACGCCCAGCTCGGGGAGGTTCGGCGTCACCAGGTCGGCGCGGCGGAGCAGGTCGCGCACGGCGTCCTCCGCCTCGGGAGCGAGCAGCCGGTGACCGCTGGTCGCGACCATCACCGGATCCACGACCACGACGGGCGGGCGGACCTCATCGAGCCACTCGGCGACGACTCCGGCGTACTCGGCCGTGGCGAGCATCCCGATCTTCACCGCGTCGATCGTGACGTCGTCGCTCACCGCGTCGAGCTGCTCGCGGAGGAACGCGGCGGGCGGCAGGTGCACGGAGCGGACCCCGTGCGTGTTCTGCGCGACGAGCGCGGTGACGACCGCCATGCCGTAGCCGCCGAGCGCGCCGATCGACTTGAGGTCGGCCTGGACGCCGGCACCGCCGGTCGGATCGGTGCCGGCGATGCTGAGGACACGGGGGACGCGGGCGCCGGCGGTCACCGGTCCCACTCCGCTCGGATCAGGCGGGCGGCCGCCGCGGGGTCGGCGGCCGTGCAGAGCGCCGACACGACCGCGAGGCCGGCCGCACCGGCGAGGCGGAGTGGCCCCGCGTCCGCGGCTCCGACTCCGCCGATGGCGACGCAGGGCAGCGCCGCGGCCGCGGCGAGGGCGGCGAACCCGTCGACACCGAGGGGAGCGGGGTGGTCGGGCTTGGTCGCGGTGGGCCGGATGACGCCGACGCCGAGGTAGTCGACCGTCCCCGCGGGCAGGGCACGGACGGCGGCGAGGTGCTCGGGGGTGTTCGCGGTGAGCCCGATCACCGCGTCGGGACCGAGCAGCGAGCGGGCGGCGGTGACGGGGAGGTCGGACTGCCCGAGGTGGACGCCGTGGACGCGGGCGCCCGCGAGGCGGGCGGCGAGGGCGACGTCGACGCGGTCGTCGACCAGCAGGGTCGTGCGCTCGTCGAGGACGGCGGCGACGGCCCGGGTCAGGGCGACGAGCTCGGCGGCGGGGGCGTCGTGATCGCGGATCTGCACGGTCGTGACTCCGCCCCGGACGGCGGCGGCGACCACCGCGGGCACGCCGCGCTGGCCGCACTGGGCGGTGTCCGTGACGAGGTAGAGCGAGAGGTCGAGGCTCATGCGATGCGCGCCCCGGCCTCGGCGTCGGCCGGCTGGAGGGCAGCGAGGGCGTCGAGGAGGCCGACGGCGAAGGATCCGGGACCGCTGCTCTCGGCGGCGGCCCGCTCGGCGGCGAGGCCCCAGACCGCGGAAGCGCTGACGGCCGCGTCGAGCGGGCGGGCGCCCGCGCCGAGGAACGCCGCCATCACGGCGCCGAGCGCGCAGCCGCCGCCGGTCACGCGGGTCAGCAGCGGGTGGCCCCCCGTGACCCGGACGATCCGCTCGCCGTCGGTGACGAGGTCGACCGCTCCCGAGACGGCGACCACGCCTCCGGTGCGGCGGGCGAGGACGCGGGCGGAGTCGAGCGCCTGCTCGGCGGTGTCGACGGCGTCCACGCCGCGGCCGCCCGCACCGGCTCCCGCGAGGGCGAGGATCTCGGAGGCGTTGCCGCGGATGATCGCGGGCCGCGCCTCGAGCAGCTCCACCGCCAGAGCGGTGCGGACGGGCAGCGGGCCCACGGCGACCGGATCGAGCACCCACGGGGTACCGGCGCGTCCGGCCGCGGCGACCGCCTCGCGAGCACCCTCGCGCTGCTCCGCTCCGGGCGTGCCGAGGTTGACGAGCACGGCCGAGGCGAGGCCCGCGAAGACGCCCGCCTCGCCGGGCAGGTCGCACATCGCCGGGCTGGCGCCGAGGGCCAGGAGGCTGTTGGCGGTGAAGCCGGTGACGACCGCGTTCGTGATGCACTGCACCAGGGGCCCGGCGGCGCGGAGCTCGGCGAGATCGCGACCCACGGACGCCGGGTCGGGCGCCGCGTCGGCGGGGAGGGTCGGGTGGACAGGCGTGCGAATGCTCATTCGCGACATCCCTTCGCTAGTACGAACTAGATCAGGTTCAACGGGTCTTCTCTCAGCCCTGGCGGGCACCCCGTGTCACTGCGCACGACCCTAGCAGCGGGCGCGGGCGCGCTCGCTGCTGCAGTGCGAGAGGAGCCAGCGGGACGTCGTCGCCCCTTCGCCCGTGAGCGGCCGCTCAGCCGGTGAGGATCGTCGAGTCGCCGCGCGGCCCCACCGCGACGCGGAGGCCGATCGGAAGCCGCTCGCGCATCGCGTCGACATGGCTGATCAGGCCGATCGTCCGACCGCCCGACCGCAGCTCGTCGAGCGTGCTGAGCGCCGTCTCGAGCGTCTCGGCATCGAGCGAGCCGAAGCCCTCGTCGATGAACATGGTCTCGAGTGAGATGCCGCCGGACTGCGCCGTCACCACGTCGGCGAGGCCGAGGGCGAGGGCGAGCGAGGCGAGGAACGTCTCGCCGCCGGAGAGCGAGGCGGGCTGCCGGCGGACGCCGGTGAAGGCGTCGAGCACGTCGATCCCGAGGCCGGAGGCGGCGCCGCGGTAGGCGAGCGAGTCGTCGTGGGCGAGCGCGTAGCGGCCGCTGGTCATCGCGTCGAGGCGGAGGTTCGCCGCGGTCACGATCTCCTCCAGACGCCCGGCGAGGGCGAAGGCCTCGAGGTCCATCCGGCGCGTGTTCTGCCCCCGGCCGGAGACGGTCTCGGCCAGCGCGCGCAGCTCCTCGTGGCGGCGGAGGCGCTCACCCAGCACCGCGAGGCGGCCCGCGGCCGTCGCGGCGAGCTCGGCCAGGCGCTCCGAGCGGTGCTCGAGCACGGAGAGGCCGGCTCGCGCCTCGTCGCGACGGGCGGAGGCCTCGCGCGAGCGCCCCTCGGCGTCGGCGAGGTCGACGGCCGTGCCCGGCAGTCCGCGGAGCTCCGGGTCGGCGAGCACCGCCTCCGTCGCGCTCCGCCGTCGCTCGTGCTCGGCGACGACGGCCTCGGCCCGCGCCCGGTCCCCGCTGGCCAGCGCGGCCGACTCGGCCTCCTCGGCGGTCGTGAAGCCGCGCTCGGCGAGGACCTCGGCGAGCTCCTCCCGGGCGGCGGCGGCGGCCTCGGACCGCGAGACGGCCGCCTCCTCGGCCTCGACCAGGGCGACGGCACGACGGCGCTGGGCGTTCAGCTGCTCGACGCGCGAGGCGACGCTCGTCGCGCCGTCGCGGAAGGCCTCGACGCGCTCCCGCAGCAGCCGCAGCGCTTCAGCGGCGAGGGCGGACTCGTCGGCGCGGGCGCGGTGCTCCTCGCGAGCGGCGTCCCGCCCGGTCGTGAGAGCGTCGATCCGGGTGCGCAGCCGGATGCGCTCGCGCCGCAGCTCCTCCATGCGGGCGGCGGCGCGGCGCGCCGAGGCGAGCCGCTCCTCGTGCGCCGGGCGGAGCGACTCCGGATCCGCGTCCTCGCCCACGCGCTCCTCGAGCGCCGCGAGAGCCCGAGCCGCGGCTCCCTCGCGCTCGCGGGCGCCGTCGAGGGCGGCGGCGGCGCGCTCCACCGCGACGCGGGCCCGGTCGAGGTCGTCGGTGCCGACCGTCGTCGGGCCGTCGTGCTCGGCCGGGCGGGGGTGCTCGCACGAGCCGCAGACGGGGCAGGGCTCGCCCGGCTCCAGCCGCTCGGCGAGCTCCCCGGCGAACCCGGCGAACCGGCGCGCGATCAGGGCGGCCTGCTCCGCGGCGCGCTCGCCGTGGACGCGCGCCGCGTCGGCGTAGGCCGTGCCGAGCCGCTGCAGACCCGCCGCAGTGAGATCGCGCTCGAGGGCCGCGGCGATCCTCCGCTCGAGCGCGGCGAGCTCGTCGACGCGCGTGGGGACAGCGGCGGCCTCCCCGGCCAGGGACTCCTCCTCGGCGGCGAGCGCGTCGACGCGGGCGGGCAGCTCGCGCAGCTCCGCCTCGATCCCCGCGAGCGCGGTCGCCGCCGCCTGCTCGGCGCGTGCGGACCGCTCGGTGACGCGCTCCGCGTCGGGGAGCCGGCGCTCCTCTGCCAGCGCCTCGGCGAGGGCGCCGAGGACAGCGGCGAGCCGTTCGGCCGTCTCGGCGGCCGGGCCCCCGGACGCGTCCCCGTAGGCGTCGGCGGCGAGGTCGCGCTGCTGCCGGGCGGCCCGCTCCTTCTCGGCGGCTGCCCGGGCGGAGCGGAGCAGCGGCAGCACGCCGTCGGCCCGGCGCGCGCGCTCGATCGCGGCCCGCTGCTGCTCGACGTGCGACTCGGCGACCACGAGCTCCTCCGCCTCGATGAGGGCGCGCCGGCGCCGCTCCTGGCCCCGGGCGATGCGCCGTGCCTCGTCGAGAGCGGTGCCCGCGGCCTCGTGCGCCGCGTCGGCCGCGGCGGAGCCGGCCCGGGCCGCCTCGAGCGGAGCGGCGAGCCGCGCCGGCAGCCCGGCGAACCAGGCGGCGTCCGGCAGAGGCGGCTCGGCTCCGTCATCGAGGAGCCGGACGGCCTCGTCCGCGAGCGCCGTCACGGCCGCGCGCTCCTCCTCGAGCCCGACGGCGCTCGCGTCGCGCTGCTCGAGCAGGCGGCGGCGGAGCAGATCGAAGCGCTCGGTCGCGAAGAGCGTGCGCAGGAGCCGCTGCCGGTCGTCGTTCTTCGCGAGCAGGAACTCGTGGAAGCGGTTCTGCGCCAGCAGGATCACCTGGAGGAACTGGTCCTTCGTCAGGCCGACGATCCGGCCGATGTCGGCGCCCACCTCCTTCGCGCTCGACGAGAGCCCTACCCAGGCGCCGTCGACCTGCTCCAGCAGCTCGACCTTCGCCGGCTGGGTCGTGGTGCCGGTGCCGCGCCGTTTCGGCCGCTCGTACTCGGGCGAGCGCCGGACGCGGTAGACGCGCCCCGCCGCCTCGAAGTCGAGCTCGGCGAAGGTCTCGTCCTCGGGGCCGCTGTGGTCGCTCCGGAGGCGCGAGGCGGTGCCGTCGAAGCGGGGGACCGAGCCGTAGAGCGCGAACGCGATCGCGTCGAGGATCGTCGACTTGCCCGCTCCGGTGCGCCCGGCGATGAGGTACACGCCCACGTCCTCGAGCCGGTCGAAGTCGACGCACTGCTCGGCGCGGAACGGTCCGAGTCCGGCGAAGGCGAGTCGGCGGATCCTCACCGCAGAGCCTCGGCCTCGACGGCCGCGAGCGCGTCGAGGGTGAGGGCGCGCTCGGTCTCCGTGGCGCCGTGACCGCCGCGGACGTGGGCGAGGAAGTCGTCGACGACCTCCACGTCGCTCCGCCCGCGGATCCGCTCGGCGTACGCGCGCGGCTCGGCCGCGGCGTGCGGGGGCCGGTGCTCGAGCGTGGCGCAGCCGGGGAAGCGCGACTGCAGGCGCGCCATCGCGTCGAGCGGGCGCACGGGATCGGTGAGCACCGCCGAGACCCAGTCGCCCTCCACCTCGGCCAGGGAGGGATCGCGCAGCAGCTGCTCGAGCTCGCCCTCGATCACGCTGAGCCTCCTCGGCACGGGGAGCGGCGACCACTCGACGCCCTCGAGCCCCTCGGGCCCGATCGTCACCAGCCAGGCGCCGCGCGGCTTCGACGCCTCGCCGAACGAGTAGTGCAGCGGCGCTCCGGAGTAGCGCACGCCCGGCAGCAGCTCGGCGCGTCCGTGGATGTGCCCGAGCGCCGCGTAGTCGGCCGCGGCGAAGTGCTCGACCGAGACGTAGTCGAGCCCGCCCGCCGTGATGTCGCGCTCGAGGACCGCGGCCGGGGCTCCGACCGCGAAGCAGTGCGCGAGCACGACCCAGGGACGGCCCGCCGCCTCGGCGGCGGCGCGCACCCGCGCCATCGCGAAGGCGAGCACGTCCTCGTGGCGGCGCAGCTGCTCCTCCGGGTGCCGGTGGCGGTAGAGGGCGGGCTCGAGGAAGGGGATGCCGTGGACGCCGACCTCGAGGCCGGACGCGTCGCGCAGCAGGACCGGCTCGGCGTACGCCTCGGGGTCGGTGAGGACGTGGACGCCCGCTCCGCGCAGGAGCCCGGCCTGGAAGCCGAGCCGGGCGGGGGAGTCGTGGTTGCCGCTGGTGAGGACGACCTCGGCGCCGGCCGCGCGGATCGCCTCGAGCGTGCGGGTGAGGAGGGTGTAGTGCTCTGCGGCGGGCACGGCGGAGTCGAAGACGTCGCCGGCGATCAGCACCGCGTCCACGCGCTCGGCCCGCACCGTCTCGACAAGGGCCTCGAGCACGGTCGCGAGCGCCGCCGTCGTGGAGTGCCCGTGGAAGGTGCGGCCGATGTGCCAGTCCGAGGTGTGCAGCAGCTTCACGGTCGTCCTTCCTCTGCGTCGTCCGGGGGAGCGACTCCAGGCTAGTGAGGCCCTCCGACACCGGCGGCGCAGCGGACACCTCCCGT
The DNA here is from genome assembly GCF_002931645.1 of Rathayibacter sp. AY2B5. Lineage (NCBI taxonomy): Bacteria > Bacillati > Actinomycetota > Actinomycetes > Micrococcales > Microbacteriaceae > Rathayibacter > Rathayibacter sp. AY2B5. The sequence continues at coordinate 296,701 of NZ_PSUE01000001.1, forward strand.
TCACCGGGAGGTGCACAATAGGGCGTCGGTCGAGCAGAGGAGATGGTCGTGAAGCTGCCCCGCGTCCCCGCGACGATCCTGGGTCTGGGCTCGCGCACCCGCGCCGCCGCCGAGGACACCGCTCCCATCCAGCGTCTGCGCCCGGACGACGAGCCGGCCCGCACCAGCACGGTCGACAACGCGATCTACCAGGACGGCCGCCGGGTCGTCTCACCCGGCAGCATCCCGGAGGCGCTCGCCGCCCTGCAGAAGCTGCCCGACGCGATGGCGTGGATCGGGCTGTACCGGCCGAACGCGGCCGAGCTCGCCGCGCTCGAGGACGAGTTCTCGATGCACCCGCTCGCCCTCGAGGACGCGATCAGCGCGCACCAGAGGCCCAAGCTCGAGCGGTACGGCAGCGACATGTTCGTGGTGCTGCGCGCCGCCAGCTACTCCGACCAGCGCGAGGAGGTCGACTTCGGCGAGCTCCACCTGTTCGTGGGGTCGAACTTCGTCGTCACGGTCCGCCACTCCGAGAAGCCCGACCTCTCGCTGGTGCGGCGGCGGATGGAGGCCGATCCGGAGCTGCTGCGCGTCGGCCCGGTCGCCGTGCTGTACGCGATCCTCGACGCCGTCGTAGATCAGTACTCGCCCGTCGTCGCCGGTCTCGAGAACGACATCGACGAGATCGAGGCGCAGGTCTTCGAGGGCGACCCGGCGGTGTCCCGCCGCATCTACGAGCTCAGCCAGGAGGTGCTGGACTTCCAGCGCGCGGTCGCTCCGCTGACCGGCATGCTCGGGCGGCTCGTCACCGACTTCGAGGTGTTCCAGTCGGATGTGGAGCTGCGCCGCTACATCCGCGACGTCGCCGACCACGTCGCGCTCGTCACCGAGCGGGTCGACGGCTTCCGCACCACGCTGCGGGAGATCCTGGCGGTGAACGCGACCCTCGTCGCCCAGCGCCAGAACGAGGACATGAAGAAGCTCGCGGAGGTGGGCAACCAGCAGAACGACGAGGTCAAGCGGATCTCCGCCTGGGCGGCCATCTTCTTCGCGCCGACCATGATCTCGAGCATCTACGGCATGAACTTCGACGTGATGCCCGAGCTGCACGTGGCGTGGGGGTACCCGGCGGCGCTCGCGGCGATGCTCGCCTCGAGCGTGGTGCTGCACCGGCTCTTCAAGCGGTGGGGCTGGCTCTGAGCCCGCGTCCCGCGACGTGTCAACACCGTGACGGTCCCGGAGGCTCCGCGTAGCGTCGCTCGCGGGCCGTCCGGCCCCTGAACGGAGGGACTCCCGATGACTCCGGAGGACACGACCACGACGGCCCCGCGGCCCCGCTCCCTCTGGCGGGCGGGCGCGGCTCCGATCCCCTCCGACGAGTTCGTGCCGGGCGCGCACTACGACGACGTCGTGGTCGGCGCCGGGCTCACCGGGCTGGTCACCGCGCTCCTCCTGCAGCGGACCGGCCGGCGCGTGCTGGTGCTGGAGGCGCGGGAGGTCGGCGCCGTCACGACCGGGAACACGACGGCGAAGCTCAGCCTCCTGCAGGGAGCGCACCTCTCCCGGATCGCGGAGCGCAACATCCCCGCGGTGACCGAGGCCTACGTCGCGGCGAACCTCGCGGGCTTCCGCTGGCTGCTCGACTACTGCGAGGGCGCGGGCGTGCCGGTGCAGAGGCGCACCGCCTACAGCTACGCTCAGACGCCCGAGGGCGTGGACGCCGTCCTGAAGGAGCATGCGACCGCGCGCCGCTTCGGCCTCGCGACCCGCCTCGTCGGCGAGCTCGACGTGCCGTTCCCCAGCACGGCGGCCGTCGCCCTCGACGACCAGGCCCAGTTCGACCCGATGGACGTCCTCACCGCGCTCGCCGCCGACTTCCGCGCCGCCGGGGGCAGCCTGGTGCAGGGCGTCCGGGCCCTCGGGATGCGAGCGACCGCTCCCGTCCGGGTCCGCACCAGCGCGGGCCCGGTGACCGGGGACCGGGCCTACCTGCTCACGGGGGCGCCGATCCTCGACCGCGGCCTCTACTTCGCCAAGATCGCCGCGCTGCGCTCGTACGCGGTCGCGTTCCGCACCGACGCGCCGATCCCCGACGGCATGTACCTCTCGGTCGACGAGCCGTCCCGCTCGGTGCGCGACGCCGAGCGCGACGGCGAGCGGCTCCTCCTGATCGGCGGCAACGGCCACCCGGTGGGGCGCAGGCCCGTCACCTCGGAGGCGGTGGACGACCTGGTCGCCTGGACGCGGCGGTCCTTCCCGGGGGCGGAGCCGGTCGCGCAGTGGAGCGCCCAGGACTACGAGCCGTTCCACCGCGTGCCGTTCGTGGGCTGGCTGCCGCGGGGCCGCGGACGGATCTTCCTGGCGACCGGCTACGACAAGTGGGGGATGACCAACGCGGTGCAGGCCGCGCTGACGCTCGTCGCCGACCTCGAGGGCGCGACGCCGGCCTGGGCGAGGACGCTGCACCGCCGGCCCACGCTGCCGCGGGTGATGGCGGAGGGGCTCGGCGCCGGGCTGGCGGTGGGCGCCTGGTACGCCCGCGGCTGGTCGGCAGCGCTCCGCGCGCCCCGCTCGGCCGGGGTGGTGCCGGCGGAGGGCCAGGGCTCGCTCGCCCGCGACGGCCTGCAGCCCGTCGCGGTCTCCACCGTGGAGGGGCGGCGCTGCGCGGTGTCGGCGGTGTGTACGCACCTGGGCGGGATCGTCACCTGGAACGACTCGGAGCGCAGCTGGGACTGTCCGCTGCACGGCTCCCGCTTCGCAGCCGACGGGACGGTGCTGGAGGGGCCGGCGGTCGAGCCGCTCGCCCCGCTGCGCTAGGCCGGCCGTCGGCTCCGCGGAGCCGACGGCCGGCCCCGCAGAGCAGGCGGCTCAGTCCTCGTCCGCTCCGGGCTCCGCGACCTCGTCGCCGTCCGCGCCCGAGGCATCGCCGGTCGTGTGCAGATCGGTGTCGCCCGGGATGCTGAAGTCGCTCAGCGGGTCCAGGGGCTTCTTGTCGTCGGTGTCGTCGCTCATGCCTGCCACCCTACGAGCGTCCGGCGAGGCGCTGCACCGCGGCGACCGGGATCGACAGCCACTCCGGCCGGTTGCGCGCCTCGTAGATCGCCTCGTAGACGGCCTTGTCGAGCTCGAACGCGTCGAGCACCGCCCGGTGCGCGGTGACCGCGTCGCCCGCCTGCTCGGCGTAGCCCTCGAGGAACGCGGCACGGCTCGCCGCCGCCCACGCCGCCCTCGAGGCGCCCGGCTCGGCCTGCTCGTGCGCACCCGCCGCGTAGTCGAAGGAGCGCAGCATCCCCGCCACGTCGCGCAGCGCCACGTCGGGAAGACGGCGCTCGTGCATGGGCCGCAGCGGCTCGCCCTCGAAGTCGAGGAGCACCCAGCCGCGATCGGGCACGGACAGGACCTGCCCGAGGTGGTAGTCGCCGTGGATGCGCTGGAGCCTCGGCCACGGCGCGGTCTCGGCGGCGCGGAACACGGCCTCGATCGCCTCCGAGTCCTCGGCGATCACGGGGACCTCGGCCGAGGCGATGCGCAGGCGACGGCGCATGGCCGCGACCATCCGCTCGACGACCTCGGACGTGGTGTCCTCGGTCGGCATGACCTCCGCCAGCGTCGCGTGCACCTCGGCGGTGGCGCGGCCCAGCTCGCGGGCGGGTCCGGTGAAGTCGGAGTCGGCGGCGACCGCCTCGAGGGCGACGCGCCACGCGTCCTGGACCCCGGGGAGGAACTCCTGCGCGAAGGCGAGGTGCCCGAAGGCGCGGCCCGTCTCCTCGCCCTCGTCGTCCCACTCGCCGGTCACGTTGCCGATCACGGGCGGGACGAGGGCGCTCCCGGCGGCGTTGAGCGCCGACTGCACCGTCACGTCCGGGTTGTCGCCGTGGTGGAGGGCGCGGAAGACCTTGACGATCACCGGGGTCGCGTCGGATCCGTCGTCGGCGGTGGTGCGGACGATCACCGAGGTGTTCGACTGCTCGCCGCTGAGCACCTTCGAGGACGCGAACGCCCCGATCGCGGCACCCGGCTGCCGGTGGCCCTCGGCGCGGGCGCCGCCCTGGGCGCCGTCCTCGTCGGAGCGGCCGCCGTCGGCGATCATGCCGAGCAGGGCGCGGGCGAACACCGGGTCCCGTGGAGCGTCGTACACGAAGTGCGAGTCGTCGGAGTAGACGAGGGCGTCCTCGAGCCCGGGCACCGGAGCCGCGTGGACGGTCACCGGGACCTGGTACAGCACCGGGCTCGTGCCTGCCCGGTCGATGAAGAGGTGGTCCACCACCTCCGCCTCGCCGGGGTGCAGCGACCAGGCGCCGCGGACCTCCAGCTCGGGGCGCCGCCCCTTGCTCGCGTACCACCTCTGGTCCGCCACCCATGCGGCGATGCGGTCGATCGACAGGCCTGCGCTCATGCTCTTCCCTCCGTCGGCACCCCGAACCCTACTGGCCGCGGACGACGGGCGGAGGGGCTTGCGGCGGGGCGCTCAGGCCAGCTCGAGCACGTCCAGCGTCCAGGCGTACTCGAACGCGATCTCGCGCCAGCGCTCGTAGCGTCCGCTCACTCCGCCGTGTCCCGCTGTCATCTCGGTGCGCAGCAGCGCGGGAGCGCCGACCTCGCGGAGCCTGGCCACCCACTTCGCCGGCTCCACGTACAGCACCCGGGTGTCGTTGAGGCTCGTCGTCGCGAGGATCCGGGGGTACTGCACGCCCTCGCGGACGTTCTCGTAGGGCGAGTACGACTTCATGTAGGCGTAGACCTCGGCGTCGTGCAGCGGGTCGCCCCACTCGTCCCACTCGATCACCGTGAGCGGGAGCGACGGGTCGAGGATCGAGGTGAGCGCGTCGACGAACGGGACCTGCGCGAGGACACCCGCGAACGCCTCCGGGGCGAGGTTCGCGACCGCGCCCATCAGCAGGCCGCCGGCCGACCCTCCCTGCGCGACCAGGCGGGCCGGAGAGGTGAAGCCCGCGTCGACCAGGTGCCGCGCCGCGGAGACGAAGTCGGTGAAGGTGGTCCGCTTCGCCAGCGTCTTCCCGTTCTCGTACCAGGAGCGGCCCATCTCCCCGCCGCCGCGGACGTGCGCGACGGCGAAGACGACGCCGCGGTCGAGCAGCGAGAGGCGCGCGATCGAGAAGCCAGGGTCGATGCTCGCCTCGTACGAGCCGTAGCCGTAGAGGAGGAGCGGCGCGGGGGCCGAGTCCGGATCGGCGGCGTCGCGGCGCCAGACGAGCGAGAGCGGCACCCGCGTGCCGTCCTCCGCCACGGCCCACTCCCTCCTCTGCACGTACAGCGCGGGGTCGTAGTCGCCGAGCACCGGCTGCTGCTTGAGCACCGTGCGCTCGCCCGTCGCGACGTCGAGCGCGAGCACGGTCGAGGGGGTGACGAACGAGGTGTAGGCGAGGCGGAGGGAGGGCTGCTCCCACTCCGGGTTCCCCGCCAGGCCAGCGTCGTAGAGCGGCTCGTCGAAGACGATCTCCTCGAGCCGCGCTCCGGCGCCGTCCTCGCGGAGCAGCCCGAGCCGGGTGGCTCCGTCGGCGCGGTACGAGACGACGACGTGCCCGGCGAAGGCGTCGACGCCCTCGATCCGGCGACCCTCGCGGTGCGGCACCACCACGCGGCGCTCGCGGGCCCGGGCGTCGGCGTCGAGCGACAGGTCGGCCGGCTCCTCGACGATCTCGAAGTCGAGGGCGCCGTCGTTGTGCACGATCAGCAGGCGGTCGTGCCCGTCGACGACGGCGTGCTCGACCTCGTACTCCACGCCCTCTCGGCGCGGCCACACCGAGCGGAAGGAGCCGGTCGGGTCGGACGCGTCCAGCAGCAGGCACTCGCTCGTGATCTTGCTGCCGATCTCGATGACGAGGAAGCGGCGGCTGCGGGTGAGGCCCACGCCGATCCAGTAGCGCTCGTCGGGCTCGGCGAAGACGACCTCGTCCGGGGTCCCGGCGCCGACCTCGTGCCGCCAGATCGTGTCGGGGCGCCAGGACTCGTCGACGGTCGGGTAGAAGACGAAGCGCGCGTCCGCGCCGAAGGTCGCTCCGCCGCCGGTCCCCTCGATGACGTCCGGCAGGTCCTCGCCGGTCTCGAGGTCGCGGATGCGGAGGGTGTAGCGCTCGTCGCCCTCGACGTCGGTGCCGAAGAGCAGCCGTCGGCCGTCCGCCGAGACGTCGAAGCTGCCGAGCGAGAAGAAGTCGTGCCCCTCCGCCTCCGCGTTGCCGTCCAGGACGACCTGCTCGCCCTCGAGCGGACCGCCCTCGGCGATCGACGGCGGCGTCCAGTCGTCCGGCCCGCTGATCGGCGCTCGGCAGTGCACGGCGTACTGGCGGCCCTCGTAGGAGTACGAGAAGTACCACCAGGAGCCCTCCCGGACGGGGACCGAGAGGTCGGTCTCCTTCGTCCGCGAGCGGATCTCCTCGAACAGGCGCTCGCGCAGCGGAGCGAGAGGAGCCAGCACCGCCTCGGTGTACGCGTTCTCGGCCTCGAGGTGCGCGATCACCTCGGGGCTCTCCTTCTCGCGCAGCCACTCGTAGTGGTCGACCACCACGTCGCCGTGGTGGCGGCGCTCGAGGGGGACGCGGCGGGCGACGGGCGGAACGGGCGCGGTCATCGCTCCAGCCTAGGGCGAGGGCGCCCCTGGCCGCCCGGGGTGCCGCAGCGGCGCCGGGCGTGATCACAATGGAGCATGGCCAGCGGTGCGGAGAACGAGTCGGCGACGTCCCGGGCGGGCGGTGCGCGGAGAGTGCAGACCGAGGTCGAGCGCAAGTACGACGTCGACGCGGGCACCCGGCTGCCCGACCTGACCGGCACCGGGAGCGTCGCGAGCGTCCGCACCGAGGAGCCGGTGACCCTCCGCGCCGAGTACTTCGACACCGCCGAGCGCGCTCTGTCCCGGGCGCGGATCACGCTGCGCCGCCGCGAGGGCGGATCCGACCAGGGCTGGCACGTCAAGCTGCCCGGCTCCTCCGGCCGCACCGAGATCCACGCGGAGCTCACGGCCTCGCGCACGGTCCCGTCCGCCGTCCGCGAGCCGGTGCTCGGGCAGGTGGGGCGCGCGCCGCTCGAGCCGCTGGCGCTGCTCGAGACGGTCCGCTCGATCACCCGCGCCCTCGACTCCCACGGGCGGGAGCTCGCCGAGATCGCCGACGACCTGGTGACCGCGCGCGACCAGCGCACCGGCCGCGAGCGGCGCTGGAGGGAGTGGGAGGTCGAGCTCGTCGACGTCCCTGGGGACGAGGGCGAGCGGGTCCTCGACGCGATCGAGCAGCGCCTCCTCGCCGCGGGCGCCCGCCCGGCCGCCAGCGCCTCCAAGCTCGCCCGGGCCACCGGCGGCCCGATCGAGGAGGCGGTCCCGGATCCGCGGAACGGCGGGGAGGCGGCGCTCGCCGCGGTCCGCTCGCTCCTGCGCGAGCTGCGCGCCGTCGACCCGCGGGTGCGCCTCGAGGCCGACGACGCCCTGCACCGGATGCGCGTGCTCGCGCGCCGGCTCCGGTCCGTCCTCGCCGCCTCCCGCTCCGTGCTCGACCGTGCGGCGACCGACCCCGTGCGGGACGAGCTGCGCTGGCTGGGAGGGGTCCTCGGCGCGGCCCGCGACCAGGAGGTGCTCGCCGAGCGGTTCCGCACCTCCCTGGCGGCCGTCGAGGGCGCCCCGAGCACCCCCACCGCCCTGCTGGAGGAGATCGAGCACCGGCACGCCTCGGCGCTGCGCCGCGTCGACCGCACTCTGCGCGGCGGCCGCTACCTCGCGCTCCTCGCCTCGCTCGACGCCCTGCTCGCGGATCCGCCCCGCACCGCGCGGGCGGGCTCGAGCGCGACGGCGCTGGTGCGCCGCTCCGTCGCGAAGGACCTCGCGCGCATCTCCGCGGCGGGCTCCGCGGCGGCCGGCGGCTCGCTCGAGGCTCGTCACGACCTGCGGAAGGCGGCGAAGCGGCTCCGCTACACCGTGGAGGCGTGGCGGGCGGTCGTCCCCGAGGCCGTCGGCGCCCGGCGCCGCTCGCTCGCCGAGGCGGGCGAGGACCTCGCCGACGCCCTGGGGGAGGAGCGCGACGCGCTCGCCGCCCGTGCGCTGATCCTGGAGGAGGCCGATCGCAGCGGGGAGGGAGCCTTCGCGCTGGGGGTCGTCGCCGCCGAGGAGCGGCACCGCGCCAGGCGGGCCGCGAAGGCCGCGGAGAAGGCGGGGGACCGTCTGGGGTCGCTCTCGCGCTGACCGTGCGGCCCCGCGGTCGCTGTCAAGCCGACGGCCCGGTCACACGGACGAAATCCACGGCGGATAATGTGAATCATGCCTTCCGTCCGTGCTCTTCCGTCACCGCTCCTGCGCCCGCGCCACTTCGACCGCGACGACGTCGTGGTCCATGCCGGCCTGTTCTCGCTGGTGAACTCGAGTACGACGCCCCGTGCGGCCTGGACCGAGGATCTGATCGCCATCGGCGAGGTCCTCGACGCCGCCGAATTCCCCTACCGCCTCATCCGCGGCACCGACGGCTCGCCCTTCCTCGCGGTGGACCGCGTGCTCGGCGCCGAGCTGGCGACGCTGCTGGCGCGCGCCTTCGCGACCGAGCCCTTCTACGCCAAGACGGTCGACAAGCGGGGCACCCCGCCGCAGCTCCTGGCCGAGGGCGTGCTCGCGCCGTATCCGCGCGCCTCCGTCTTCAAGCTCTTCCGCCCGCGCGTCTCCTCGACGGGATCGCTGCGCTACGGCGCCCGCAGCGGCGTCCGCCTCGAGCTGTGGAAGGTGGGCGAGGAGGAGATCATCACTCCCGCCGAGAACGCGCTCATGCGCAACAGCCTCCCCGTCGCCGAAGCCATCGACGCCCACGTCGAGGCGTACGGCCGCACCTGGCCGACGTTCGAGGGCATGTTCGAGCCGCTCGTCAGCGACATCCGCTTCGAGGTCGACATCGTCTTCTCGTGGGTCGACGGCACCGACCTGGAGTTCCAGCGCGCCCGTGCGGCCCGCATGGCGAGCTACGTGGTGGGCGAGGGCGACGACGCTCCGGCGCGCTTCCGCCAGATCGACGAGCTCAAGTACGCCCTGCGCAGCGTCTACATGTACGCGCCGTGGATCCGGCACATCTACATCGTCACCGACTCCCCGCGCCCGCGCTGGCTGGACGAGCACCCGGACGTCACCCTCGTGCGCAGCGAGGACCACTTCCGCGACCTCTCGGTGCTGCCGACGCACAACTCCCACGCGGTCGAGAGCCAGCTGCACCGCATCCCGGGGCTGGCGGAGCACTTCCTCTACTCCAACGACGACATGTTCTTCGGGCGCCCGGTCGACCCGTCGATCTTCTTCTCGCCCGGGGGCATCACGAAGTTCATCGAGGCGACGACGCGCATCGGCATGGGCGACTCCAACGCCTCCCGCAGCGGCTTCGAGAACGCGGCCCGCGTCAACCGGCGCCTGCTCCGCGAGCGCTTCGGCGCGATGACGACCCGTCACCTCGAGCACGCCGCCACGCCGCTCCGCAAGACCGTGATGGCCGAGCTCGAGGCCGAGTTCGAGCCGGAGTTCACCGCGACCGCCGCGAGCCGCTTCCGCTCCGCGAGCGACGTCTCCGTCACCAACTCGCTCTACCACTACTACGCGCTGATGACCGGCCGCGCGGTCGTGCAGGAGAACGCCTCGGTGAAGTACGTCGACACGACGATGCACCAGGGGCTGAAGGACATGCGCAAGCTCCTCAAGAACCGCGGAGTCGACTTCTTCTGCCTCAACGACGGCAGCTTCCCCGAGATCTCGGCGGAGGCGCGCACCAAGGCCGTCATCGGGTTCCTCGAGGAGTACTACCCGATCCCGGCTCCGTGGGAGCGCGAGGACTGACCGTGGGCTGGGCCGTCGGGGGAGCGGTTGCCGGGCTGCTTCTCGGCCTGGCGAGCTCGCTCGTGTTCCCGGGCATCGGAGTGGGAGCGGGCGTCGGCGTGGGCGTCGCGCTGGCCGCGGCGCTGGCGTTCGCCGGATGGCTGTTCGCGCGGGACCGCGCCGGCGGGCGCTGATACCGCCGGCCGTGTCCGAGGACGCGGTCGACGCGGCGCCCGGAGGCGTCGGGGCGACCCCGACGCCCCGTCGCGTCGCTACGCGCTGACGCCCACCCGCTCCACGAGCGGCGGGTAGAGCTCCTCGTCCCGGGCGACGGGGGCCGCCGTCGCCGCGGCGATCTCGACGCCGTGGTCCGCGAGGATCCGCTGCGTCTCGTTCGCCGAGACGTAGGACACCTCGGTCGAGGCGCCGATCGGCACCACCGAGTGCAGCACCGTGCCGTCGTAGACGTGGATCAGGTTGAACGCCTGGGCGCCGTTGCGGGCGCGTGTCGCGCCGACCGGCACGTTGAGGTCCTGGGTGTAGCAGGTGGCCGACGCGACCGAGACCGGGATGCCGGCGAACATCGCCGTCGACGAGTAGTGCAGGTGGCCCGCGATGATGCTGCGGACGTCGGAGCCCTCGAGCACCTCCGCGAGGGCGGGCTGGTCGCGCAGCTCCACGAGGACCGAGAGGTCGAGCACGCTCGGCACCGGCGGGTGGTGCAGCGCGAGGATCGTGCCGTGCGGGGCCGGGCTGGAGAGCTCCTCCGCCAGCCAGTCGAGCTGCGCGTCCGAGATCTCGCCGTAGTGGGCGCCGGGCACGGTGGAGTCCAGCGCGATGATCCGGAGCCCGTTGACGTCGTGCACGCGGTCGACCGGCTGCGTGGTCGGGAGCTGGTCGAGCAGCCCCGAGCGGAACGCGCCGCGGTCGTCGTGGTTGCCCATCACCCAGATCACCTCGGCGCCGAGGCGTGCGGCCGCGGGCTCGACGACGGCGCGCAGCTTCGCGTACGCCTCCGGCTCGCCCTTGTCGGCGAGATCACCCGTGATGACGACGGCCTCCGGACGTCCGCCGGACGCCTCCAGCTCGTCGAACAGGAGCCGCAGCTGGGCCTCGCTGTCGACGTCGGAGCCGTACAGGCCGCCGTCTCCGGCGATGAAGTGGGTGTCGCTCAGGTGAAGGATGAAGTGGTTGGGCCGGGGGTACTCGGCCTGGCGGAGGGACATGATCCTCGGGTTCCACGATCGGCGGGAGCCGGATCACGCGACCCGGCGTCGGCACTTGCGCACTGCTCCAGCGGAGGCGACCCCGCTGCGATCAGTCCATCATCGCGGGGTGAACTCCGGGCCAACACCGGTCGGCGCGTCATCGAACGGTTCTCCCAGGTTGTGCCAGGGACGCCGCTCCGATGTCCTCCTCCGACCCGGCGGTCCCGACGCCGGGCTCAGAGCCGCGCGAGCAGGCGCGCGTAGAAGGCGATCGCGCGCTCGAACTGGTCGGCCTCGACCGACTCGTCGACCCCGTGGATCCCGAGCTGCTGCCGCGGGCTGATCTCGAACGGGATGAAGCGGTAGACGTGGTCGCTGATCGCGTGGAAGTGCCGCGCGTCGCTGCCGCCGGTCTGCACGTACGGAGCGACGACCGCCTCCGGGAACGACTCCTGCACGACCGCGCGGAGCAGGTCGTACGGCCCGCCGTCGCCGCGCTCGCCGGTGGGGGAGACGGGGGAGGGCTCGTGGGCGACCTTCACCTCGACCTCGACCTCCGGGTCGTCGATGACGGCGCGGATGCGCTCGACCACGCCCGCCACGGTGCCGCCCGGGTTGATCCGCACGTTCGCGGTGGCGCTGGCGCTGGAGGCGAGGACGTTCGCTCCGGTGCTGCCGCGCAGCTCGGTGATCGCGACCGTCGTCCGCAGCATCGCGGCCGAGCGGTTGGAGTGGGCGGCGAGCGCGCCGACGACGGCGTCCGGGTGCTCGTGCGGGCGGGCGTACCAGACGGCGTGGGCCGCGTCCGCGTGGTCGGCCGCCGCGCGCACCAGCTGGGCGATCGGCTCCGGGAGGGTCGAGGGGAACGGGTTCTCGGTCAGGCGGTGGATCGCCCTCGCGAGCCGCTGGGTGGCGAGCAGCCCGGGCGGGGGCGGCGGAGCGGAGGCGTGGCCGCCGACGTCGCGGCAGGTCAGCTCGAGGTTCATGATCCCGCGCTCGGTGACGCCGATCACGGCGATCGGGGTGGTGACGCCGGGCAGGATGCCGCGCCGCACGTTCCCGCCCTCGTCGAGCACGAGGCGCGGGCGGACCCCGCGCGCGCCGAGCAGGGCGACGACCGAGGGGGCGCCGTCGCCCGCCGTCTCCTCGTTGTGCGTGGAGAGGAGGTACACGTCGTGCCGGGGCCGCTCGCCCCGCAGGACGGCCGCCTCGACCGCCTCGAGGAGGGCGACGAGGGAGCCCTTGTCGTCGAGGGCGCCGCGCGCCACGACGGAGGTGCGGCCGTCCGCGGCGACGACCGTCTCGGCCGCGAACGGGTCGTGCGACCACTCCGCCGCCGTCACGCTGACCACGTCGTAGTGGGCCATCAGCACGGCCGGCTCGCCCGGCTCCTCACCGCGCCAGCGCCAGAGGAGGGAGTGGCCGGCGACGGTCTCGGACTCCAGCGCCGCGTGCAGCGCCGGGTAGAGCTCGGCGACGAGCTCCCGGAAGGCGTGGAAGCGGCTCCAGTCGGTCGCCGACTCGTCCGAGTGGGACACGGTGTCGACGCGCAGCAGGGCCTGGAAGCGCTCGAGCGCGGTCGTCGTCACCGGGCTAGCCTACGACGGCGGTGCCGGGCCCCCGGCCCGTCGGAGCGGAGGTGCGCGGTGGGGCTGCCCGAGGTCTGCGTCGTCTACGTCCTCCGCGACGGCCCGCGGGGCGCGGAGGTGCTCCTCGGCTGCAAGCGCAGGGGCCTCGGCGAGGGCCGCGTGGTCGCCCCCGGCGGCAAGCTCGAGCCCGGGGAGTCGCCCGTCGACGCGGCCGTCCGCGAGCTGGAGGAGGAGGCGGGGCTGGTCGCCCTCCCGGCCGACCTGGAGCCGCGCGGCGTGCTCGACTACTCCTTCCCCCACCGGCCGGCGTGGAGTCAGCGCTCGCACGTCTTCCTCTGCCGCCGCGTCACCGGCGAGGTCACCGAGTCGAGCGAGCTAGCCGCCGCGTTCGTCCCGGTCGAGGAGGTGCCGTTCGAGCGGATGTGGGATGACGCCCGCCTCTGGCTGCCGGGCGTGCTGCGCGGGGGCGCGCCCGTGCGCCTCCGGGTCGAGTTCGGCGCCGACCTCGCGAGCGTGGCCTCGTGGGGGCCGGCCGACGCTCAGACGAACGTTCCCGCCACCAGCAGCGCCAGCAGCGAGATCACCGAGGCGATCGAGAGCGTCAGCGAGTAGGCGGTGAACGTGCCCCGCACGGTGAGGCCGAGCACGGACTTGAAGAGCCAGAACGCGTTGGCGTTGACCATCCCGAGGAAGAGCGCGCCGGAGCCGGCGGCCAGGGCGATCAGCGCCGGGTTCACGTCGAGCACGGGGATCAGCGGGGCGACGATGCCGACCGCGGTGATCGCGGCCGTCGAGACCGAGCCGATCGCCGCGTGCAGCACGGCCGCGACGACCCAGGTGAGCAGGATCGGCGAGAGGGCCCGCCCGTCGAAGGCGCCGGCGAGCGCGTCGCCGACCCCGGTTCCTCCGACCACGGCGGCGAGGCTGCCGCTGACCCCGGTCAGGACGACGATCGGGCCGCTGCGGGTCAGTGCTCCGCCCAGTGCCGTGGCCACGGCGCCCTTCGGGAGCGTCCGCAGTGCCGTCGCGTAGGCCAGCACCAAGCCGGCCAGCAGCGCGATGTGCGCGTCGCCGAGGAACCGCAGGAGGGGGACGTCGAGCTCGGCCAGCTGGGTGAGCGAGTTCGCGGCGATCAGCACGATGGTGAGGGCGATCGGAGCGACGGCCAGCGCGAGCGGCACCCGCCGCGTCGCGAGCGCCGTGCCTCCCGTGGCCGCGCCCGCCTCGGGCTCGAGAGCGGGCCCCGGGACCGCCCCGCCCTCGAGGTCGCGCTCGTCCCGCCAGCCGCCGCGCTTCACCAGGGCGCTGTACACCAGCACGGTCAGCACGATGGTGACGATGCCCAGCGGGGCGCCGATGGCGACCATCGACGGCAGGGGAGCGCCCGCGATGCCTGCCGTGGCCAGCGCGGCGGCTCCGGGGACGACGAAGACCACGCCCACGATCATCCCGACGATGGAGGAGCCGGCCAGCAGCCCGTAGCCACCGGCACCGAGCCCCCGCGAGGCCAGACGAGTCAGCGGTGCGCTCATCACGACCAGCACGTCGGAGTAGATCGAGGGGAAGGCGACGCCCAGGGTCAGCGCGTAGGCGACCGGGAGCGCGCGCCGACCGAAGCGCTTCACGAGCCAGCGGGCGAGCAGCGGGGCCACGCCCAGCGCCTCCAGGAGCGATCCGAGCAGCAGGCCGAGCGCGATCAGCAGGCCGATGTCGCCGAGGACCGCGCCGAATCCGGACGTCATCGCGGTCACAGTCCCCTCGCCGCCCTGCCCCGAGACGAGGCCGAGCCCGAGGGCCGAGACGAGGAGGGCGATCACCGGCTCGACCTTCAGCACGACGATCAGGACCACGACGGCCACGATCGTGAGCAGGATGAGGAGCGCGGGCCAGTAGTCGGTCATGGGCGGTCCTTCTGTCGAGGAGCGGGAGGGCCCGGAGACCGGGTCGCCGCGAGCCGTCCAGCCCCGGCCGTGGTGCGCCGCCAGACGGACGATCGCGCGGATCCGCGGAGCCGGGAGAACGCCGCGGAGATGCGGCGCGTCAGCGGAACATACCGATCCCCGACCCTGCTCCCCGACGTCGACGACTTCTTTCGTCATGCAGCGTCGCGAACACGAAGGGGCCGGATGCGCACCGTGCTACTTTCACCGGGCAGACGTCCTCGGGGGGAGGACGCAGCCGCATCTCTCCTCCGTGGTCACCCGCATCCGGACGGCCTCCGCCGTCCGACCCGCCAGGCGCCCTCCGTGGGGCGCCGCCGTCAGCGGGCCACACGACAGCGACGCGATCCGGCCCCGCCCGGACGCGCCCGAGCGCAGCAGGAGCACTACCCATGACGGCACAGATCATCGACGCGACCGATCTCGACGAGCTCCGGCGCGTCGGGCAGGAGCTCCGCGAGGGCGCGACCGTCATCGCGCAGACCGACACGAACTACGGCGTGTTCGCCAGCCCCTTCTCGCGCAGCGCCTGCTTCCGCCTCTACGACATGAAGAAGCGGGACGGCGCGAAGCCGCTCACCCTCTTCGTCTCCGCGCCCCGCGACTGGGCGACCTGGGCCTTCGCCCCGGAGACGGCCGACATGGACGCGCTCGTCGCAGCGTTCTGGCCGGGGCCGCTGAACGTCATCCTGCGCCGCAAGCCCGTCGTCCCGGACTGGGTCACCTCGGGCCAGGACACGGTGTCGGTCGTGCACAACCTCAGCGCCCCGATCAACCTGCTCTCGATATTCGCGGGCCTGCCGCTCGCGGCCACCTCCGCCAACATCAGCGGCACGGTGTCGACCGGACTCGTCGACTTCGACCTCGCCGCGGAGCACCTCGGCGGCGACAGCGACTACCTGATCCGCAGCACCACCGCCCCCGACTCCACGATGAGCAGCACGATCGTCTCCCTCGTGGGCGGCGCGTCGATCGTCCGTCAGGGCGACGTGGGCGCCGACGCACTGCGCGTCGTCGTGCCCTCCCTTGTCTGACCTCGGGCGCGGGGACGCCCCGCGCGGCCGCAGCGCCGCCGGGCTGATCACGGTCTACCGGATCGTCTCGCGCGCCTACTTCCACCTGCCCGTGGTCGCGGTGTTCCTGCTGGCGCGGGGCTACCCGATCCTGGCCGTGGCGCTGCTGCTGGCGCTCTACGGAGTGGTGGCGGCGCTCGCCGACGGCCCGCTCTCGCCGCTCACACGCCGCCTGTCCTCGGCGGGCGCGCTCGTCGTCGGCGAGGGCGTGAAGGCACTGGGCCTCGTCGTGATCGTGCTGGACGCGGATCCGGTCGCCGTCGTGATCAGCCAGCTGCTCGCCGGCTGCGGCTTCTCGCTGACGGCCGGGCGGGACGCCGCGCTGGCCTCCTCGCTGCGCGCCGGAGCCGATGCTCGCCGCCAGGAGACGCGGGTGCAGAGCGGAATGTTCCTCGCCTCCTTCGGCGCGGGAGTGCTCGGGGCCGCCTCGCTCGCGCTCTGGGACCGGCTGCCGTTCCTCCTCAGCGCGCTCGTGTCGTGCGCCGCGCTGGCCGTGGTGCTCCTTGCCCGCCTGCCGCTCGGCGCGAACGCCGCCTCGGGAGTGGCGGCGCGCGCCGTGCGGCCGGCCGTCCTGCCCGCCGCGGTGCGCTTCTGGTCCCTCTACTACTCCGTGAACCGCGCCGTCCTGCTCGCCGCTTACACCTTCGTGATCCCGCTGCTGCTGTTCCAGGAGCTGCGTCTGACGCTGCCCGCGTTCGGCCTGGTGCTCGGCCTCTACACGCTCGCCGGCCTGGCTGCCGCCCGGCTCTCGCCGCTCATCGCCGGCACGCCCCTGGTCTTCCGGCTGACGGCGCTCACCCAGGTGCTGGGCCTCGCCCTGACCACCCTCGGGGTGCTCGGCGCCGCGATCGCCGGCCTGGCCCTGCTCGGGATCGCGGGCGGCTTCGTGCGGCCCGCGACGATGATCGCCCTGGCGCCGGCGATGAACGGGCTCGAGGACGGCGCCCGGGTCGCGGTGATGCGCGGACTGGAGCGCAACCAGGGGATCCTCCAGGCCGTCCTGCTCGTCGGCGCCGGGATACTCGTCCCCCTCACGGGAGGGACCGCGCCGACCCTCATCGTCCTCGTCGTCCTCGCGGTCCTCGCGCAGACGATCGGGGCCGTCTCGATGCGACGACAGGCGAGGAGGGCCGTCACCGCGGAAGCGGAGTGACAGAGGAAGTCCGGGACGAGCCCGCCGGCGGCGTCCCTCATCCACGTGCAAGGAGTGAAGCAATGCAGCCCATCTACACGTTCTCCGATTCCGACAGATCGACCCTCCAGCAGTCGCTGCTGGCGGTCGCCATCGACCCCTACAAGGACTACGACCGCTTCCGCGACGCGATCGCCGCGCTGATCGACAGCGGCGACGTCCCGCAGGGCTTCGTCGACGCGCTCGCCCGCATCCGGCGCGAGCGCGACGAGAAGATCACCTACGCGCACCTGATCTCGAACAACCCGGTCGACGACGAGATCCCCTGGCTCGACCAGGACGACGCGCTCGAGGACAAGTACCGCAAGAAGCTGACGTTCGTCGGCGAGGGCCTGCTCGAGCTGCAGTCGCAGTACCTCGGCTCGCCGCTGCTCGCGTACGCCACCCGCAACAACGGCGACTTCTTCCAGGACGTCTACGCCGACAACCGCTTCTCGAACACCCAGACGCAGAAGACCGACGGCGAGCTGTACTGGCACAACGAGCGGACCGCGCACCCGGTGCGCGCCGACTTCATCTCGCTCCTGGGACTGCGCACGCCCGAGACCGACCTCGTCTACACGAAGTACGTCGACGGCCGCGAGATCCTGCGCTTCATCTCACCCGAGAACCAGGCGCTCCTGCGCGAGGCGGTCTACATCACCCCGTTCGACGAGCTCTCGCGCGCCCAGAACAAGAACCAGATCGTGTCGGACCAGCACGCTCTGCTCGAGAACGAGCACAGCTTCCGCTACTACGACACCCGGACGGTGCCGGCCGACCCGGACGACCTGCCGCACCTGTGGGCGCTCTGGCAGTTCCGCGATGCGCTCTCGAAGGTCAGCGAGCAGTACCACCGGATCCGCGACGCGGACCTGCTGATCATCGCGAACCAGGACGGCCTGCACAGCCGTCAGCTCGTCGACGTCCAGGACCGCGACAAGACCCGCTTCCGCTGGCTGCTGAAGACGTACTCGTTCCGCGACGCGGCGACCGCGGACCGCCACTCCGACTACTGGCTCGACGGCGTCCGCGGCCGAGTCACCGACTGAGAGAGAAGGAGAACGACATGACCGATCTGACCAGGAGCACGCCCCCGCACCCGCTCGACTTCCTGCCCGCGACGGCGCCCCTGGAGGTGTCCAGCGACGACGTGACCGACGGCGAGCGGCTCGCCGAGGCCCAGGGGAGCGGCGACACCAGCCCGTCCCTGCGCTGGAGCGCCGGCCCCGAGGGCACGCAGTCGTACGCCGTGACCGTGTTCGACCCCGATGCGCCGACCCTCGGCGGCATCCACCACTGGGTCCTGGTCGACATCCCGAAGGAGGTCACCGAGCTGGCCGCCGGCTCGACGGAAGTGGGGCGCCCGGCGCTCAACGACCTCGGGTCGCTCGCCTACGCCGGTGCGGCCCCGCCGCCCGGTGACCGCCCGCACCGCTACCTCTTCACGGTGCACGCGCTCGGAGTGCCGACGCTGCCGGTCGACGAGTCGACTCCGGCCTCGCTGGTCGGCTTCCATCTGACCGTCAACACGCTCGCGCGAGGCTCGCTCACGGCCCTCGCCTGAGCCGTCCCGTCGGCGCGCGCGGCGCGGACGGGCGCGCACCGGGCACCGGAGTCGATCCGGAGCCCGGTGCGCGTCCGTTCGCGGCATCACCGCCGCGGACGACGGGAGGCGATCCGCTAGGCTTCCGCTCGGCCGGGGCCCCGCCCATGGCGTCTCTGGACACCACGAAAGGGAAAGAATGACCAGCACGACGGTGATCGAATGGCGTGAGCAGGCTCCTGCGGAAGCGGTGGACGCGCTCTACGCCCCCGGTGGACTGGTCGTCTGCGCGACCAAGGTCGGCTACATCCTGATGACGACCGACGGAGCGGGCCTCGAGCGCAAGTTCTCGGCCAAGCAGCGCAACCGCAACAAGCCGGGCGTCGTGCTCTGCTCCAGCATCGAGCAGCTCACCGAGCTCGCCGAGCTCAACGAGGAGGTCCTCGCCTTCTACCAGAAGCACTGGGACCAGGACGTCCTGCTCGGCTGCATCCTCCCGTGGAAGGCCGAGGCCGTCGACCTGATCGACGAGGACGCCCGCGAGCTGGTCCGCGACGGACGGGGCACCAGCTGCTTCGTCATCCGCTTCGGCCGCCCGGCCGAGCAGCTGGTCGCCACCATATGGGAGCGCGACCGCACCCTCACCTTCGCCAGCTCGGCCAACCCCTCGGGCGTGGGCAACCGCGGCCGCGTCGCGAACATCGGCGAGCGGATCGAGAACGAGGCCGACGTCATCATCTCGGCCGACTCCTACGTCTCCTCGATCCAGCCGGACAAGGACGAGGACTCCCGCCACGAGCAGGGCGTCATGGTCTCGATGGTGGACGCCTCGGGCGCCCTCATCCCCGTGCAGGGCGGCGAGCGCTCGATCACCCCGGGCCCCGTGCTGATCCGCCGCGGCCTCGACTACGAGCGCATCATGCTGAACCTCGCCGAGCAGTTCAACTCCTGGGACTACCGCCAGGGCGAGTACTACTGATCCGCTAGCGGATCGCGACGACGGCCGGGCCGGGGCTCGCCCCCGACCCGGCCGTCGTCGTCCCCGGCGTCAGAGCTCGAGCACGTCGCCGGGCTCGAGCGCGTGGTACTCCCCGCCCCCCTCGCGCACGGCCCAGCCGAGCCGGTCGTGGCCGAGCGCGCGTCCCGCCTCCGAGAGGACCTGCTCGTGGGTCGCGAAGGCGTGCCGCGGCGCGATCTCGAGCACGTAGTCCATCGCCTCGGCGATCTTCATCCACGGCGCGCCCGACGGGGCCGCGAGGACCTCGACGTCGACGCCCTCGGGGACGGTGAAGGAGTCGCCGGCGTAGTAGACGCGGCCGTCGACGAGGACGCCGACGTTGTCGATGACGGGGATGCTCCGGTGGATCACCGCGTGGCGGGCGCCGAAGAAGCGCAGCTCGAACGGGCCGACCGTCACCAGGTCGCCGTCGGCGACCGTCTCGACGTCGAAGCCCTCGGCGGCGGCGGCGACCCCGGCCGGGCCGAGGATCCGCAGCGACGGGGCCGCGTCGCGCAGGCGCTGCAGCTGCTCCGGGGTCCAGTGGTCGGCGTGCTCGTGGGTGAGCACCACGGCGACGGTGTCGGCCGTCCCCTCGACGGGCCGGGTGAAGGACCCCGGATCGATCACCAGCCGGGCACCGTCCTCCTCGATCAGGACGGCGGCGTGCTCGAGTTTCGTCAGTCTCATGCCCCGAGCCAACCGCCTCGGCGGGCGGCGGGCAAGGCCGGGGCCGAGCGGAGACCGGATGGGCCGGGCGCTCGATTTGCGTCGATGCGGATCCGTGTGCAACACTCTTCGAGTTGCAAAAACGCGGCCCCATCGTTTAGCGGCCTAGGACGTCGCCCTCTCACGGCGGTAACGCGGGTTCAAATCCCGCTGGGGTCACCACGGCAACACGAGAAGAACCCCCGGTCTGACCGGGGGTTCTTCTCGTTTAACACCCGGGTGCTCGCCACGCGGCACCCGCTCGACGCATCGCGCCGATCGCCTCGTTCCCCCTCCGTCTCCCCGGGGCCGCATCCCGCCGGATCGGCGCTAGGATCGCATCCGCGAAGGGGAGTATCCCGCCTTTCCGCTCCCGTCAGTACGCACCGCCCCTGCGCGGTGCCGGGGGCGGGACGGGTGACGCGGACCGGCACGGCCGTCCGCTCCCCGGGGAGAGACTTTCGGCCCCCACCCACTCGGAAGGCCCTCATGCTCGATCTGCCCGTCTGGTTCGTGATCGGCTCGTTCGTCGTCCTGAGCCTGATCCTCGCCGCCGACCTGCTGCTGGTCTACAAGCGCCCGCACGTGCCGAGCCTGAAGGAGTCCGGCCTCTGGGTCGGCTTCTACGTCACGCTCGCGCTGATCTTCGCGCTGGCGATGCTGATCCTCGGCGGCGGCGAGCTCGCGGGCCAGTTCGTCGCGGGCTGGCTGACCGAGTACAGCCTCTCGATCGACAACCTGTTCGTCTTCGTCATCATCATGGGGCGCTTCGCGGTGCCGGCGAAGCTGCAGCAGGAGGTGCTGATGGTGGGCATCATCATCGCGCTGGTCTTCCGCGGGATCTTCATCCTCCTCGGCGCGCAGCTCATCGAGAGCTTCAGCTGGATCTTCTACCTGTTCGGCGCGTTCCTGGTCTACACGGCGTGGAACCAGGCGTTCGGCAAGGAGGACGAGGACGAGGGCACGGACAACCTGCTCATCCGCCTCCTGCGCAAGCGCGTGAGGATCTCGGACGAGTTCGACGGCTCGAAGATCCGCACGGTCAAGAACGGCACGACGTTCTTCACCCCGATGCTGATCGTCTTCCTGGCGATCGGCTCGACCGACCTGCTCTTCGCGCTCGACTCGATCCCCGCGATCTTCGGCATCACGGAGAGCCCGTTCATCGTCTTCACCGCGAACATCTTCGCCCTGATGGGGCTCCGCCAGCTCTACTTCCTGCTCGGCGGCCTCATCGACAAGCTCGAGTACCTCAAGTACGGCATCGCGTTCATCCTCGCCTTCATCGGTGTGAAGCTCGTCCTGCACGCCCTGCACGAGAACGACCTGCCCTTCATCAACGGCGGCGATCCCGTGCCGGTGTGGGACATCGACACGATCACCTCGCTGGTGGTCATCGTCCTGAGCATGACCGTCGCGACGCTCGCGAGCCTGGCGAAGATGCGCCGCGAGCACCGCCACATCCAGCTGCACGACGGGCACCCCGAGGTCGTCGCGGACGACGCCCGGTCCTCCGCCGAGGAGAAGTGATCCCGCGATGACGACGACCACGGTCGACCTGCCCCAGGGGGCGCTGCGGCTCGCCGTCAGCAGCAGCACCGACGTCGGCGCCGTCCGCCGCGTCAACGAGGACGCCCTCCTCGCCGACGAGCTGCTCCTGGCAGTCGCGGACGGGATGGGCGGGCACGCACGAGGGGACCTCGCGAGCGCAGCCGCCGTCGAGGCGCTGCGCGAGAACCGGCCGACGAGCCTGGGTCCGGTGGACGCGGTGTTCGACCTGGTGGAGGGCGCCAACACGGCCGTGCGCGCGCTCGACGTGGGCGGTGCGCTCTGCGGCACGACGCTGACCGGGCTGATGCTCGTGCTCCCCGAGCCCGCGGGCCCGGCCCGCTGGGCGCTGTTCAACGTCGGGGACTCCCGCGTCTACCGCTGGGACGGTGCCGAACTCCAGCAGCTGACGGTGGACCACTCCGCCGTGCAGGAGCTCGTCTCGGCCGGCCTGCTCACCCCCGAGTCGGCGGAGTCGCATCCCGACCGCAACATCGTCACCCGCGCCCTCGGCGCCGACGAGGAGGTCGAGACGGACGTCTGGACGCTGCCCGTCGTGCCGCGCGCCAGCTACCTGCTCTGCTCCGACGGGCTGACGAAGGAGCTCTCCGACCAGCGGATCGCCGCCCTGTTCGCCCGCCGCGACTCCGGCGACCCTGCCGACCTCGCTCAGGCGCTCGTGCGTGCGGCGGTCGAGGCCGGCGGACGGGACAACGTCACCGTCGTCGTCGTCGACGCCGTGCTCGACGCCCGCGCCTGAGCCGGGCGACTCCGTGCCGCGCCCGCCCGGGAGGCGGGGGAGCGCGGTGCTATTCTCGGTCCATGCTGAGTGGCCCGCACCTCCTTCCGTGCCGCGACGAGACCTCGAACTGACGGCCTCCCTCGTCGCGGTGCCTCGCCCGGCCGAGCAGCGACTCCAGGAGGAGAAGGAACCGTCATGATCGAGACCACACCCGGCACAGCCGCGCCCGCGTCGAGTGGAGCAGGGACCGGCAGGAGAGCCGAGAAGCCGCGCACCCTCGCCGAGAAGGTCTGGGACGACCACGTCGTCGTCGCGGGCGAGAACGGCGCTCCCGACCTGCTCTACATCGACCTGCACCTGCTGCACGAGGTGACCAGCCCGCAGCCGTTCGACGGCCTGCGTGCCGCGGGGCGCCCGCTGCGCCGGCCGGACCTCACCATCGCCACCGAGGACCACAACACGCCGACCCTCGAGATCGGACGCCCCATCGAGGATCCGATCAGCCGCACCCAGATCGACGCGCTGCGCCGCAACGCCGGCGAGTTCGGCGTCCGCCTGCACTCCCTGGGCGACGTCGAGCAGGGCATCGTGCATGTCGTCGGCCCCCAGTTGGGCCTGACGATGCCCGGCGTCACGGTGGTCTGCGGCGACTCGCACACCTCCACGCACGGCGCGTTCGGCGCGATCGCCTTCGGCATCGGCACGAGCGAGGTCGAGCACGTGATGGCGACGCAGACGCTGCCGCTGCAACCCTTCAAGACGATGGCGATCACGGTCGAGGGCACGCTGAAGGAGGGGGTGACGGCCAAGGACATCATCCTCGCGGTCATCGCCCGCATCGGCACCGGCGGCGGCCAGGGCTACATCCTCGAGTACCGCGGCTCCGCGATCCGCGCGCTCTCGATGGAGGGCCGGATGACGATCTGCAACATGTCGATCGAGGCGGGTGCGCGGGCCGGCATGGTCGCGCCGGACGAGACGACCTTCGCCTACCTGCACGGCCGCCCGCACGCTCCGGCGGGCGAGGACTGGGACGCCGCGGTCGCCTACTGGCGGACGCTGCCGAGCGACGAGGGCGCCGTGTTCGACGCCGAGGTCGTGATCGACGCCGACGCGCTCGAGCCGTTCGTCACCTGGGGCACGAACCCCGGCCAGGGCGTCTCGCTCTCGCAGGCGGTACCGGACCCTGACGTCCTCGACGATCCGAACGAGCGCGCCAGCGCTCTGCGAGCGCTGGAGTACATGGCGCTGGAGCCCGGCACGCCGATGAAGGAGATCCCGGTCGACGTGGTCTTCATGGGCTCCTGCACCAACTCGCGGATCGAGGACCTGCGGGCCTTCGCTGCCGTCGTCGAGGGGCGCACCAAGGCCCCCGGCGTCCGCGTGATGGTCGTCCCCGGCTCCGCCCGGGTGCGGCTCGAGGCCGAGGCCGAGGGGATCGACCGGATCGTCACCGCGTTCGGCGCGGAGTGGCGCTTCGCCGGCTGCTCGATGTGCCTCGGGATGAACACCGACCAGCTCGTCCTGGGGGAGCGCGTGGCCTCCACGTCCAACCGCAACTTCGAGGGTCGTCAGGGCAAGGGGGCGAAGACCCACCTCGTCTCGCCCCTCGTCGCCGCGGCCACGGCCGTGCGCGGCACCCTCTCCAGTCCCTCCGATCTGGAGCCGGTCCGCGAGAGAGCAGGAGTCTGACCGTGCAGAAGTTCGAGACCGTCACCGCGATCGCCGCGCCCCTGAAGCGCGCCAACGTCGACACCGACCAGATCCTCCCCGGCATCTACCTCCGCCGCATCACGAAGACCGGCTTCGAGGACGCGCTCTTCCACGGCTGGCGGCAGGACGCGGACTTCGTCCTCAACCAGGAGCGCTACCGCGGCGCCGGCATCCTCGTCGCCGGCCCCGACTTCGCCATCGGCTCCAGCCGCGAGCACGCCGTCTGGGCGCTGCGCGACTTCGGCTTCCGGGTCGTCATCTCCCCCCGCTTCGGCGACATCTTCCGGGGCAACGCCGGCAAGCAGGGACTGCTCGCGGCCGTCGTCTCGGAGCCCGACGTCGAGCGGCTGTGGGAGATCATCGAGGGCACCCCGGGAATAGAACCGACGGTGGATCTGGTTGCGCGTACGGTCACCGCCGGTGGCGAGACCTTCGACTTCGAGATCGACGACTACACTCGATGGCGCCTGATCGAGGGCCTGGACGACATCGGCCTGACCCTGCGCGACGAAGCGCTCATTTCCGAATTCGAGACCCGCCGCGAGAGCTGGCGGCCCAAGACATTGCCGGTGAAATAGCGTGAACACACTTCTTCAGGACGCCAAGGCCCTGCAGGACGCCAAGGCGTCGGGAGCACGGGTGGGAATGACGACCGAGCGGATCACCATCAACGGCGGGCGACCGCTGGTGGGCCGGATCGAGCTCAAGGGGGCCAAGAACCTGGTCACCAAGGCGATGGTCGCGGCGCTGCTCGGCGAGACCGCCTCCACCCTCCGCGACGTGCCCGACATCAGCGACGTCCGCGTCGTGAAGGGCCTGCTCGAAGTCCACGGCGTCAAGGTGAAGCAGGGCGCCGAGGTGGGCGAGCTGATCCTCGACCCCTCCAACGTCGAGTCCGCGCACTTCGCCGACATCGACGCGCACGCCGGCTCCAGCCGCATCCCGATCCTCTTCTGCGGCCCGCTGCTGCACCGCCTGGGCGAGGCGTTCATCCCCGACCTCGGCGGCTGCCGCATCGGCGACCGCCCGATCGACTACCACCTCGAGGTGCTGCGCAACTTCGGCGCCGTCGTCGAGAAGCTGCCCTCGGGCATCCGGATGTCGGCACCCGAGGGCCTGCACGGCGCCAAGGTGTCGCTGCCCTACCCGAGCGTCGGAGCGACCGAGCAGGTCCTCCTGACCGCGGTGCGCGCCTCCGGCATCACCGAGCTCTCGGGCGCGGCGATCGAGCCCGAGATCATGGACCTGATCAACATCCTGCAGAAGATGGGCGCCATCATCTCGGTCGACACCGACCGCGTGATCCGCATCGAGGGCGTGGACCGGCTCACCGGCTACTCCCACCGCGCGCTCTTCGACCGCAACGAGGCGGCCTCCTGGGCGGCCGCGGCCCTCGCGACCGACGGCGACATCTTCGTCGGCGGCGCCCGCCAGCAGGAGATGACCACCTTCCTCAACGTCTTCCGCAAGGTCGGCGGCGCGTTCGAGATCGCCGAGGACGGCATCCGCTTCTACCACCCGGGCG
Source organism: Rathayibacter sp. AY2B5 (assembly GCF_002931645.1). Lineage (NCBI taxonomy): Bacteria > Bacillati > Actinomycetota > Actinomycetes > Micrococcales > Microbacteriaceae > Rathayibacter > Rathayibacter sp. AY2B5. The sequence goes on from NZ_PSUE01000001.1 coordinate 322,227, forward strand.
GCGAGCTCAAGCCGGTCATCATCGAGACCGACGTGCACCCCGGCTTCATGACCGACTGGCAGCAGCCGCTGGTCGTGGCGCTCACGAAGGCCAAGGGCGTCTCGATCGTGCACGAGACCGTCTACGAGCAGCGCTTCGGCTTCGTCGACGCGCTCGTCGAGATGGGCGCGACCATCCAGATCCACCGCGAGTGCCTCGGCGGGCAGGCCTGCCGCTTCGGGCAGCGCAACTTCATGCACTCGGCCGTGATCTCGGGACCCTCGAAGCTGCACGGCGCCGACATCGTCGTGCCGGATCTGCGCGGCGGCTTCTCGCACCTGATCGCGGCGCTCTCGGCCGAGGGCACCTCGACGGTCTCGAACGTCGGCATCATCAGCCGCGGCTACGAGAACTTCCTCACCAAGCTCGAGCTGCTGGGCGCCGACTTCTCGCTCGACGCGTAGCCGCCCACCGGGACCCCGGTGCCGCTGAGGACGACCGTCCTCAGCGGCCCGGGGTCCTGTCGCGCCCGGGCGCGCCCCACGCGGGCGGTTCCGCGTCCTCCTCCAGGCGTCCCCGGATCCGCTTCTCGAGGAGCGCGAGCGTCGTCTCCGGCGCGGGCCGGAGGCTCAGCGGTCCGGGCGACTCGACCAGGACCAGCGTGAGGCGTCCGCGCCGCGTGCCGGCCAGGACGACCTCGAGGGCCTCGCGCGGACGCAGGCCCACCAGCACCCACCGCCGCTCCAGCCGCGCGATCCGCGCCCAGGGCACGACGACGCCCCAGTCGCCGAAGGAGACGGTCAGTCCCCGGCGGCGCGGCACGACCACCGCGTAGGGCCGCAGCGTCGGCAGCGGGAACCGCGGCTCGACACGACGGAGGCCCGCTCCGAGCCGGCCGCGTCCGAGGACCGCGACGCCGCCGGTCGCCTCCGCCTCGACGTGGGCGAGCGGTGCCACCGCCACGCGCCAGAGGGCGTCGACCCCGCCGATCACGAGGGCGACGGCCGCCGAGCCGCCGACGAGGACCGCGAGCGTCAGCAGGAGGCCGTCGCCGAGCGCGGCCGCGTCGCGTCCGGCCTGCGTGGCGAGCAGCACGACTCCCCACACGAGCAGGAGCACCAGGCCGGACTGCGCGATCGGCGAGTCGGCGAGGCGGCCGAGCGCTCGGCCGACGGCGTCCCACGGCGACGGGCGGCGACGCGGACGGGGCGTGCCGGTACCGTACCCGGCGGCCGGGCCGCTCCTCTCACCGCGGGGCCCCGCTGCTCCCGGGCGTGGGGACGCGGCCCCTCCGATGCGGGATGCGAGGATGGGCGGGTGTCTGAGCGAAGCCGTCCGTCCATCTTCTGGTTCCTCGCGGCGGCGGTGATCCCCGTGATGACCGCCTCGGTCGACCTGCGGATCCGGAACGGCGACAAGATCCCGAGCACCGGAGCCTTCGTGTTCGCGCCGAACCACTACAGCGAGATCGACCCGATCATCACGGGCTGGACCCTGTGGCGCGCCGGCCGCGCACCGCGCTTCCTCGCCAAGGCCTCGCTGTTCTCGGTGCCCGTGCTCGGCTCGATCCTGCGCGGCTCCGGGCAGATCCCCGTCGAGCGCTCGGGCTCGGTCCGCGGCAGCGAGCCGCTGAAGACCGCCAAGGCTCTCGTGGACGAGGGCCGCTCGGTCATCATCTACCCCGAGGGCACCCTCACCCGCGACCCCGAGCTCTGGCCGATGCGCGGCAAGACGGGAGCGGTGCGGATGGCGCTGCAGTACGGCCTGCCTGTCGTCCCGGTCGCGCACTGGGGCGCGCAGCAGCTGATGGGCCGCTACTCCAAGCGGATCACCCTCTTCCGCCGCAAGCGCGTCGACGTGATCGTCGGCGACCCCGTCGACCTGTCCGCCTTCCGCGGACGCAGCCTCGACTCCGCCACACTCAACGAGGCCTCCGCGGTCGTGATGGCGGCGATCACCGCCCTGCTCGAGGAGCTGCGCGGCGAGGCGGCGCCCGAGAAGCGCTGGAACCCCTCCGAGCACAACCAGAAGGGCACGGGTCGCTTTGAGTCCGAGCAGTAGGAAGGCGCCCATCCCCGTGCCCCGCCGCGTCGCCGTCCTCGGCGCCGGCAGCTGGGGCACCACGTTCGCGAAGATCCTCGCCGACGGCGGCTCCGACGTCGTGATGTGGGCGCGCCGCGCCGAGCTGGCCCGCGAGATCACCGAGGCCAAGCGCAACAGCGACTACCTCCCCGGCATCAACCTCCCGCGCAACATCCGGGCCACGCCGCGCATCGAGGAGGCGCTGGAGGGCGCGGACCACGTCTACCTCTCCATCCCGTCGCAGTCGCTGCGGAGCAACCTCGAGGCGATCACGCCGTTCCTCACCGAGCGCACGGTGCTGGTGAGCCTGATGAAGGGCGTCGAGAAGGGCACCGGCCAGCGGATGAGCGAGGTGATCGCGCAGATGCTGCCGGTCTCTCTCGACCGGATCGCCGTCGCCTCCGGGCCCAACCTCGCCCTCGAGATCGCCAAGGAGCAGCCGACCGCGGCGGTCATCGCCTCCGAGAGCCTCGTCACCGCGCAGGAGGTGGCTCTCGCGGCGACCAACCGCTACTTCCGCTCCTACGTCAACACCGACGTGATCGGCACCGAGTTCGGCGGCGTGCTGAAGAACCTCATCGCCGTGGCGATCGGCATCGTCGACGGCGTCGGCTACGGCGAGAACACGAAGGCATCGATCATCACGCGCGGTCTCGCCGAGATGACCGACTTCGCGGTCGCGTACGGCGGACGGGCCGAGACGATGGCCGGACTCGCTGGGCTCGGCGACCTCATCGCGACGTCGAGCTCGTCCCTCTCGCGCAACAACACGGCCGGGCGCCTGCTCGGCCAGGGCTACAGCTTCACCGACGTGGTGAAGTCGATGCAGCAGACGGCGGAGGGGCTCGCCTCCGTCGCGCCGGTCCTCGAGCTGGCGCGCGCCAGGGGAGTCGACATGCCCATCGTCGAGCAGGTGTCGCAGGTGCTCGCCGGTACGCTCGATCCGAAGGACATCGCGCCGCACCTGACCACGGATTCGGACGAGCCACAGGGTGAGAGGAACCTCGATGACCAGCAAGCTCCGCGTGGCCGTTCTGTTCGGGGGGCGCTCCAGCGAGCACTCGATCAGCTGCGCAACGGCGGCCGGGGTGCTGCGGGCGATCGACCGTGACCGCTTCGAGGTGATCCCCGTCGGGATCACCTCCGACGGCGCCTTCGTGCTCGAGGAGGACCGTCCTGAGAAGTTCGCTCTCGATGCCGCGTCGCTGCCCCGCGTCGAGGACGACGGCTCCCGTGTGCGCTGGCCGGAGTCGGCCCTCTCGCGTGAGCTCACCGTGACGACCGAGGACGGCGCGACGCGCTCGCTCGGCGAGGTCGACGTGGTGCTGCCGATCCTGCACGGCCCGTGGGGCGAGGACGGCACCGTCCAGGGGATGCTCGAGCTCGTCGGGCTGCCCTACGTCGGCTCGGGCGTGCTCGCGTCGGCGCTCGGCATGGACAAGCACTTCACCAAGACGGTGCTGCGGGCCGCGGGCCTCGCGGTGGCGCCCTGGTACCTCGTGACCGAGGCGGAGTGGCGCGCCGACCCGGGCGACGCCTCCTCGGCCCTCGACGAGCTGGGCCTGCCCGCGTTCGTGAAGCCGGCGCGGGCCGGCTCGAGCGTGGGCGTCAGCCGGATCGACGAGCGCGAGCAGCTCGAGGCCGCGCTGGAGGAGGCGTTCGCGCACGACTCGCGGGTGCTGATCGAGTCGGGCATCGTCGGCCGCGAGGTAGAGATCGGCGTGCTCGGCGGCCGCCGCGGTGCTCCGGCCCGCGCCTCCGTCGCCGGCGAGGTGGTCGTCACCGGCCGCGGCTTCTACGACTTCGAGGCGAAGTACCTCGGGGCGTCCGGCATCGAGCTGGTCTGCCCGGCCGATCTCACCGACGGCGAGCTCTCCGAGATGCGGTCCCTCGCGATCCGCGCCTTCGACGCGATCGGAGCCGAGGGCCTCGCCCGGGTCGACTTCTTCCTCACCGCCGACGGCTTCGTCGTCAACGAGATCAACACCATGCCCGGCTTCACGCCGGTCTCGATGTTCCCGCGCATGTGGGGCGCGAGCGGCGTGGACTACCCGGACCTGATCAGCGAGCTGCTCGACTCGGCGCTCGACCGCGTCCCGGTCGCCGCCCGATGACGTCGGCGCTCGCGCTCCGCGTCGAGGCGGGCGCGGCCGCGGCGCCCTTCGAGCAGATCCGTGAGCAGATCACCGCTCTGATCGCCGCGGGCGAGCTGCCGGTCGGCACGCGGCTGCCGCCGGTGCGCGCGCTGGCCGAGACGCTGGGCGTCGCCGCGGGGACGGTCGCCCGCTCCTACCGGGAGCTGGAGTCGGCGGGCCTGGTCGAGACGCGCGGCCGGGCGGGCACGGTCGTCGCGGGAGGCGTGGACGCGCTGGAGCGCGAGCTGCAGGCCGCGGCCGCCGTGTTCGCGTCCCGCGCGCGCGAGCTGGGGGCGACCTCCGATGGTGCGCTCACCGCAGCGAGTCGAGCCCTCGGCGTCTGACGCTGAAGCTCAGCCGGTGGGCGTGTCCGTCGGATCGAGGGTGTCGGCGTCCGAGACGTCGGTGCACTCGCGCGTCTGCGGGACGTAGGAGACGGCGTTCGCCAGGTCGAGCGCGGCGGAGGATCCGGACGCGCGGCTCTGGTCGACGGTGATCTCCACCGCGGGATCGCGACCGTAGGTGGTCAGCGTGTAGATGTCCTCGTCCTTCTGCGTCTCGTCGATGATCCAGTCGACTCCGCTGACGTTCACGCAGAGGTCCGTCGTCGGGCCGGGCACCTCGACTCCGCAGTGGAGGATGACGGCGGCCGGGGTGCCCCAGGCGGCGGTGCCCTGAGCGTTCGTCTCGCGCTCGGGCTGCTCCGCGACCACGTCGGGCAGGCGCACCGAGACCTCCGCGCAGCCGGTGCTCGTCGCATCGGCGGCGGGCTCGAGGGCGACGCTGGCCGAGCAGCCCGAGAGCAGCAGGACGGCGGCGGCGGCGAGAAGGGGGGAGCGGAGTCGGCGGGGGGACATCGCCGTCAACGCTAGCGTGTGAACCATGGCAGAGGATCGGAGTCCCACCCTGGCCGAGCTCAGCGAGGGCGAGGTGCTCGCGAGGGTGCTGGCCCGGCTCGGCGGCCCGGGCGCGGAGACCCTGGTCGGGCCCGGCGACGACTGCGCGGTGCTGCGCGCTCCCGACGGCCGCTTCGTGGTGACCACGGACATGATGGTGCACGGCCCCGACTTCCGGCTGGCCTGGTCGCGCCCGGCGGACCTGGGCTGGAAGGCGGCGGCCTCGAACCTCGCCGACGTCGCGGCGATGGGGGCCCGTCCCACCGGGCTCGTCGTCGCGCTCGCGGCACCCCAGTCGCTGGGCGTCGACGTGCTGGAGGGGATCGCGGGCGGCCTCGCCGCCGGCTGCGCCGCGATGGCGCCGGGATGCGGAGTCGTCGGGGGAGACCTGTCCGCCTCCGCGACGCTGACGCTCTCGATCACGGCGTTCGGCTCGCTCGACGGACGACCGCCGGTGCTCCGCAGCGGTGCGAGGCCGGGGGACGTGCTCGCCGTGGCCGGTCCGCTGGGACGAGCGGGGCTCGGGCTGCGCCTGCTGTTCGAGCAGGCGCGGCGGGACGGGGAGCCGTCGGCCGACCTCGCCGCCCGGCTCCGCGAGCGGCATCCGTCCCTCCTCGAGGCGCAGCTGCGCCCGACCGCGCCGATCTCCGCGGGCGAGGCCGCGGGCGGGACCGCCACCGCGATGATGGACGTCTCGGACGGCGTGGTGCTCGACGCCCGTCGGATGGCGCGTGCGAGCGGAGTGGCGATCGACCTCGATGCCGCGGCGGTCGACGTGCACGCGCGCGGGCTCACTGGCGTGGAGGGCGTGGACCTCGACCTGGCGAGGGCGTTGGTGCTGGGAGGCGGCGAGGACCACGCGATGCTCGCGTGCTTCCCGCCCGCCGCGGCGCTGCCGGAGGGCTTCGTCCCGCTCGGGGTCGTCCGCGAGGGGGACCCGGAGGTGCGCCTGGGCGGGGTCGCGCTCGAGGGGCGCGGGGGCTGGGACCCGTACCTCGGCTGGGACGGCGCGGCGGGCTGAGGCCGGTCAGCCGGCCGCGGAGGAAGCGGGCGAGACGGGCGACGCCGGTGAAGCCCACCAGATCGTGGTCTCGCCGTAGTCCTTCCTCCGCTCCCGCTCCAGACCCGCGGGCCAGCGCGGCTCCGGGCTGCGGGAGCTCCGCTCCACGACGACCACCGCGTCCTCGCGCAGCAGCGGCAGCACGCCGGCGAGATCGGCGGCGAGGTCGTCCTCGCCGAGGTCGTAGGGCGGGTCGAGGAACACCGTGTCCGTGTTGAGGGCCGGGGACCCGTCGAGGAAGGAGCGGACCGAGCCGGTCACCACCTCGATCCGCGGGGCGGGCCGCTTGTTCTTGGCAGCCGCGGTCACGATCGCCCGTGCGTTCTCGCCCGCGGTCCGGGCGGCCTTCGGGTCGCGCTCGACCAGGACGACCGCGCTCGCTCCGCGGCTGGCCGACTCGAGCCCGAGGGCGCCGGAGCCCGCGTAGAGGTCGACCACCGTCGCGCCGTCGAGGGCGTCCCGGGCCTCGAGGGCCGAGAAGACGGCCTCGCGCACGCGGTCGCTGGTGGGGCGGGTGCCCGCGCGCGGGACCCGGAGGGTGAGCGAGCCGGCGAATCCGGCGATGATCCTGGTCACCGGATCGAGCATAGGGCGGCACCCCTGCCCACGGCGTCCGGCGGCCGCCGCGCGCTCCCGCCTGGCGGCACACTGCGAACTCTCGGAACCTGGACCCTTTTCCCGTCAGGACTGCGAGAATCCCTAGCTATGACGTCGCTCGAAGACACCCGCTCCGCTGTCGGCCGCCGAGCGGCTCCCGAGACGCCCCTGACCCGCGAGGAGTTCACGGCGCACTGCGGCGCCGTCCTCGGGAACCTCACCCGCGTGATCGACGGCAAGTCGGCCGAGGTCTCGATGGCGCTGACGGTGTTCCTCGCCGGTGGGCACCTCCTGATGGAGGACGTCCCCGGCACCGGCAAGACGGTCCTGGCGAAGTCGCTGGCGGCCTCGGTCGGCGGCAGCGTCGCGCGCATCCAGTTCACGCCCGACCTGCTCCCCTCCGACGTCACGGGGGTCTCGGTCTACAACCAGGCGACCCGCGACTTCGAGTTCAAGCCGGGCCCGGTCTTCGCGAACATCCTGATCGGCGACGAGATCAACCGGGCCTCGCCCAAGACGCAGTCGGCGCTGCTGGAGTGCATGGAGGAGCGCCAGGTCTCGGTCGACGGCACCACCCACCTCCTCCCGCGCCCCTTCGCCGTGATCGCGACGCAGAACCCGGTCGAGATGGAGGGCACCTACTCGCTGCCCGAGGCCCAGCGCGACCGCTTCATGGCCCGCCTCTCGCTCGGCTACCCCGATGAGCGCGCCGAGCTCGAGATGATCCGCACCCGCGACTCGGCCAGCCCCCTCGAGGAGCTGCGGCCCGTCGTGGGCCTCGCCGAGCTCGAGCGGATGATGGCCTACGTGCGCTCCGTGTACGTCGCACCACCCGTGCAGGAGTACGTGGTGGCGATCATGCAGGCCACGCGGGTCGACCCCGAGCTGCGGCTCGGGGGGAGCCCGCGCGCCACGCTCCAGCTGATCGCCGCCGCGAAGGCTCTCGCCGCCCTCAGCGACCGCGACTTCGTGGTGCCGGACGACGTCGACGCGCTCGCCGTCCCCGTGCTCGGCCACCGCCTCCTGCCCGCCACGCGCCTCCCCGGCCGCTCCGGCGCCGGATCCTCGCACTCGGTCACCGAGATCGTGCAGCGCATCGTCGCGGCCACCCCCGTCCCCTTCGGCAACCGTGGCGACTGAGGCCCGCGCCGCCGAGACGCCGTCGTCCCGTCTCGGCGGTCTGCCCGCGCTCCGCGGGGTCGCGCTGACGCTGCGCGGCTGGGCGCTCGTTCTGCTGGGCGTCGCGGGAGTGGTGATCGCGCCGCTGACAGAGTTCCGCGAGCTGCTGTTCGTCGGCCTGGTGCTGCTGGGCCTGCCCCTGGGCGCGCTCGTCTCCCTGCTCCTGGCGCCGGCGTCGTTCCGAGTGCAGCGCCGCTTCGCTCCCCAGACCGTCGCGGCCGGCGACGTGGTGGAGGTCGACGTGCTGCTCGAGAACCGCGGCCGCGCCGTCCGCAGCGGGGCGCGCGCCCACGACCGGCTCGAGCGCGTGGAGCGCGGGGTCGTCGTCGGCCGGCCGGTCGCCGAGGGCGTCTTCGGGCTGCCGGGCGTCCCGTCGGGCGGCCGCGTGCGCGCCCGCTACCGTCTGCCCGCCGAGCGGCGCGGGATCCACCGCATCGGCCCGCTGCGCCTGGTGCGCGGCGACGGCCTCGGGCTCGCGCTCCGCGAGAGCGTCGTGGGGGCTGCGCAGCCGTTCGTCGTGACTCCGCGGGTCGTGCCGCTCCAGAGCGACGTCCTGGACGCGCACGGAGCAGGCGGATCGAGCCCGGTCGCGCACGCGACGGCCGGCGCCGGCACGGACGACGTGATCCCGCGCGACTACCGCCCGGGGGACGCCATGCGCCGGGTGCACTGGCGGGCGAGCGCCCGCTCCGGTGAGCTCATGGTCCGCCAGGACGAGCAGAACACCGATCCGCACGCGTGGATCCTCCTCGAGACCCGGGCCGAGCGCGTGCTCGAGCGGCGCGGCGACGACCGGCTCGAGTGGGCGGTGTCGATGACGGCCTCCCTCGCCGTGCACCTGCTCGACCGCGGCTTCGAGACCCACCTCGTCGAGACGGGTGCGGACGGCGAGCCGGAGCACTCGGAGGACGAGCGCGAGGTGGCGCACGACGTGCTGCTGCGCCTGGCCGAGCTGGCGCCCTCGCGCGAGTCGGTCGACGCGGTGACCCGGATCTCGGCCGACATGCGCGACACCGGGGGAGTGCGACCGGTCTTCGCCGTCCTCACCCGACTCCTCGAGTCGGACCTCGACGCCCTCGGCTCCCTGGCCGCGCAGTCGCGCCCCGCGATCGCCTTCGTCGTCGCCGGCACCGCTGAGGAGGAGGCGGCTCTCGCCTCGCTCGGCTGGTACGCGGTGTCCGTCGACCCGAGTGCCTCCGTCGAGGAGGCGTGGGCGCAGGCTCTCGCTCTGCGGGTGGTGGCGTGAGCCGCCGCGTCGAGAGCGATCCGCGCGCCGGGTCGGCTCCTCTGAGCGGTCTGCTCTTCCTCGCGATCACGGCCGCCGCCGCCGGGATCGGGCGGCTCCTCGTCGGCGTCGACTGGCTGGTGCTCCTCGCGAGCGCGGTCGCCGTGGTGCTCGGCGTCCCGGCCGCCGCCCGGGCTCTGCGCGTGCACCCCGTCGTCCCGCCGATCCTCGGCACGCTGACGATGGTCGGCGTGCTGACCGCGATGTTCGTGCCCGGTCGGGCCCTGCTGTTCGTGATCCCCACGCCCGGCGCCGTCGCGCAGGCGGAGGCGCTCGCGCAGGGCGGCTTCCAGTCCATCGCCCAGCAGGGGCTCCCGGCCATCGCCGACGACGGCATCTCGTTCCTCCTGATCGGCGGGGTGGTCGTGCTCGCCTGGGCGGCCGACCTGTTCGCCTTCTCCGTCCGCCTCCCCGCCCTGGCCGGTCTGTTCCCTGCGGCGCTGCTCGCGGTGCCGGCGATCGTGGACCCCTCCGAGGTGTCCTGGGCGAGCCTCGTCGTCACTGCGCTCGCCTACGCGGGCGTGCTCGCCGCCACGGCCGCCCCTCGCCGCCCGAGCGGCCCGAGCGCGGCCGCGGCCGTGCTGCCCGCCTTCGCGGCCGTGACCGTCGTCGTCCTGGGCGCGGGAGTCGTCGCCGGGTCGGCGGCAGGCTACGCGCGCACCACCGCCCCCTCGGGCGTCTCCGGCATCCTCTTCAACGGCGCGATCGACCCGGTGGTCGCTCTCGGCGCGGACCTGCGCCGCCCGAACCCCGTGACCGTGCTGCGCTACGCCACCGACTCCGACCTGCCCGTCTACCTCCGCGTGCTGACCGTCTCGGACTTCGACGGTGACGACTGGGCGCCGAGCGAGACTGAGCAGACCGCTCCGATCGAGGCGCCGATCGCGCCCGAGGGGCTCTCCGAGAGCGTGCCGCGCGAGGCGGAGGAGGTCGACGTCTCGGTGGAGACGCTGCGGAGCCAGTGGCTCCCCGTGCCGTATCCGGTCTCGTCGCTGACGGGCGTCGGCGACGGCTGGCTCCAGGACGTGCAGGACGGCTCGATCCGCGGCGACGCGACGACCCGCTCCGGAGACGACTACCAGGTGCAGGCGCTGCGGCTCGAGCCCGACCCGCAGCAGCTGCTCGCCGCGCCCGCGCCGTCCGGCGTCGACCGGTACCTCTCGCTCCCCGACGACGTGCCCGAGATCGTCCGCACCACCGCCGAGGAGGTCACGGCGGAGGCTCCGACCGCCTACGACCGGGCGCGCGCGCTGCAGACGTACTTCCGCTCGTCCGAGTTCCGCTACTCCGAGGACACCCCCGCGGAGGAGGGCTACGACGGCGACGGAGTCGGCGTGCTCTCGGCGTTCCTGACGACGAAGGAGGGCTACTGCGTCCACTTCGCCTCGGCGATGGCGGTGATGGCGCGCGAGCTCGGGATCCCGTCGCGGCTCGCCATCGGCTACCAGCCCGGCTCCGTCGTGCCCTCCGGCGGCAGCGACCTGACCACCTACCGCGTCCTCTCCTCCGACCTGCACGCCTGGCCCGAGCTGTACTTCGAGGGAGTCGGCTGGCTGCCCTTCGAGCCGACGCCCAGCCGCGGCGCTCCGGCCTCCTACACCCTGCCGAGCGCGACGGCGTCCTCGGGCCCCACCGCCCCGGGCTCGACCGCGACCACCGCGCCCGGTGCGACCAGCGCTCCCGCCGCGACACCCACTCCGACGGCCGCGTCGGCGACGCCGACCCCCGGTGCCGTCGGCGCCTCGAGCACCACGGCGGCTCCCGCGGCCACGCTCTGGGTGCTGCTCCTGCTGCTCGTGCTCGTCCCCTGGCTGATGCGCGCCGTCCAGCGCGCGCTGCGGCGCCGGTCCGCGCGCTCCGGCTCCGTCGAGGCCGCGTGGGCCGAGCTGCTGGCGACCGCCCGCGACCTGGGCGTCCCCGTGGAGGACACGGAGTCTCCGCGCGCGCAGGAGGCCCGCATGGCTCCCGCCCTCGACCCCGGAGCGGCGGCACGTCTGCAGGGGCTCCGGGAGCGCGTCGAGCGCCGGCGCTACTCGCCGTCCGCGAGCGAGTCGGAGGCGTGGGACGACGCGACCGCCGTGGCCGCCGCGCTCCGCGGCTCCGCGGGTGCCGGTCGTCGGGTGCTCGCGTCGGTCGTGCCGCGCTCGGCGCTGGACCCGGTCGCCCGGCTCGCGCGTCCGAGGTCCGACCTATGATCGCTAGGTGATCCCGGACCCCCTCGACGCCTCGCTCGCGCCGCTGATCGGGCCGCGCACGGCGACCGCGGTCGAGAAGGCCTTCGGGTACCGCACGGTCGGCGAGCTCCTGGGCCACTACCCGCGCCGCTACGCGAAGCGGGGCGAGCTGACGGCGCTCTCGCGTCTCCCCGTGGGAGAGAGCGTGACGATCGTGGCGGAGGTGCGCGAGGTGCGCGAGCGGCCGATGCGCAACCGGCGCGGCACCCTGCTCGAGGTCGTCATCTCGGACGGCTCGGGCACGCTCTCGCTGACGTTCTTCGGACAGCCCTGGCGCGCGGCGAAGCTCCACCGCGGCGTGCGCGGGATCTTCGCGGGCACGGTCTCGATGTTCCGCGACACCCCGCAGCTCACGCATCCCGACTACCGCCTGTTCGACGACGAGGAGGCCGCCGCGACGGAGACGGGAGGCGGTGAGCTCGCGAAGGACTGGGCCGAGCGGCCGATCCCGATCTACCCGGCGACCAGCGCGATCTCGAGCTGGCAGCTCCAGGCCGCGATCGGCGTGCTGCTGGACGGCTTGCGCGACGTGCCCGACCCGATGCCCGAGCAGGTGCGCGCCGGCCGCTCGCTGCTGGGCCTCGGCGAGGCGCTGGAGCTGATCCACCGCCCGCAGCGGGAGGGCGAGGAGGCGCAGGCGCGCGAGACGCTCCGCTTCCACGAGGCGTTCCTCCTGCAGCTCGCCCTGCTCGAGCGCCGGGCCTCGGCGCGCAGCAGCCCCGCGACCGCCCGCGTGCCCGGCCCCGGCGGGCTGCTCGAGCGCTTCGACGCCGCGCTGCCCTTCGCCCTCACCGGCGACCAGACCGCGGTGGGGCACGAGATCGCCGCCGATCTGGCTGCCGAGAGCCCGATGACCCGGCTGGTGCAGGGCGAGGTCGGCTCCGGCAAGACCCTCGTCGCGCTCCGGGCGATGCTCGCCACGGCCGAGAGCGGCGGGCAGGCGGCGCTGCTCGCTCCCACCGAGGTGCTCGCGGGACAGCACCTCCGCTCGATCGCGAGGACCCTCGGCCCGGAGCTCGCGGCCGAGCTGGTGCCGACCCTCCTCACCGGCGGGCTGGGGGCGGCGCAGCGCCGCGCGGCCCTACTCCGGATCGTCTCGGGCACGGCGAAGATCGTCGTCGGCACGCACGCCCTCCTCGGCGACGCGGTCTCCTTCTACGACCTGGGCCTCGTCGTGATCGACGAGCAGCACCGCTTCGGCGTGGACCAGCGGGACGCCCTGCGCCGGAAGGGCGCCACCCCGCCGCACGTGCTGGTGCTGACGGCCACGCCCATCCCGCGGACCGTCGCCATGACGGTCTTCGGCGATCTCGACACCTCGACCATCCGCGAGCTGCCCGCCGGGCGCCCCGGCATCACGAGCCACGTGGTCCCGCTCGCCGACCACCCCGCGTGGATCGCGCGGGCGTGGGAGCGCGCCGAGGAGGAGATCCGCTCGGGGCACCAGGTCTACCTCGTCTGCCCGGCGATCGAGCCGGGGGAGCCCGCCGAGGGCGCGCAGCCGCCCGAGGAGGACGCCGCCGCGCCGCTCACGACCGTCGCGGCCACGCTGGAGGGCGTGCGCGCGCATCCGCTGCTCGGGAAGCGGCGGTCGGCCGCGCTGCACGGGCGGATGACGACGGAGGAGAAGGACGCCGTGATGCGCTCCTTCGCCGCGGGGGAGATCGACGTCCTGGTGTCGACGACGGTCATCGAGGTCGGCGTGGACGTGCCGAACGCCTCGATGATGGTCGTGCTCGACGCGGAGCGGTTCGGGGTCTCGCAGCTGCACCAGCTCCGCGGGCGCATCGGGCGCGGCGGCGTCGCGGGGGTGTGCCTGTTCGTGACGGCGGCGGAGGCGGGGACGGTCGCGCGCGAGCGGGTGGAGGCGGTCGCCGCGACGCTCGACGGCTTCGCGCTCGCCGAGGTCGACCTGGAGCTGCGCCGCGAGGGCGACGTGCTGGGCGACTCGCAGTCCGGCGGGCGCTCGTCGCTCCGCCTGCTGCGGGTGGTGCAGGACGCGGACGTGATCGTGGAGGCGCGGGCGCTGGCGGAGCGGCTCCTCGCGGAGGACCCGTCCCTCGCCTCGCACAATCGGCTCCGTGCCGCGCTCGAGCGCCGCGTGCAGGACCGCGACCGGGAGTTCCTCGCCAAGAGCTAGGCGGTGCCCGCCCGCTACTCTGTCGGCATGGCCCGCATCGCCGTCGTCCCCGGCTCCTTCGACCCCGTGACCCTCGGTCATCTCGACGTGATCGAGCGGGCCGCGCGCCTGGTCGACGAGCTGCACGTCGTGGTGGTGCACAACCCCGCCAAGACGGCGCTGCTGCCGATCGCCCAGCGCGTCTCGCTCATCGAGCAGTCGATCGCGGAGGCCGGGCTCGAGGGGCGGATCGTCGTCGCCTCGTGGAGCATGGGCCTGCTCGTCGACTACTGCACCGACGTCGGCGCGAGCATCCTGGTGAAGGGCATCCGCTCGCAGGTCGACGTGGCGTACGAGACCCCCATGGCGATCGTGAACCGCAACCTCGCGCACGTCGAGACGGTGTTCCTCCTGCCCGATCCCGCGCACGCCCATGTGTCGAGCTCGCTGGTGCGGCAGGTCTCCTCCCTCGGCGGCGACGTCGCCCCCTACGTGCCGCCCGCGGTCGCCGCGTACCTCGCCGCCGGCTGAGGCGCCGCCGATCGTCCACCCGGGCGATCCCGGGCCGTGGACCCGTGCGCCCGCGGCAGCCGGGAGAATGGACCGGTGAGCGAGACGCGCGTGCAGGCCTGGGCCCTCGACGGCATCCCGGAGGTGACTCCCGGTGACGACCTGCTCGAGCTGATCCTCGCGGCCGTCGCCGCCGCCGCCGAGGAGGACCGGCCCGCGGACGGCGACATCCTCGTGGTCACGAGCAAGATCGTCTCGAAGGCGGAGGGGCGCGTCGTCGCCGCGGCCGACCGCGAGGACGCGATCACGGCCGAGACCGTCCGCGTCGTCGCCACCCGGGCGCACGGCTCCGGCGTCACCCGCATCGTGGAGAACCGCCTCGGGATCGTGCAGGCGGCGGCCGGAGTCGATGCCAGCAACGTCGCGGAGGGGACGGTCCTCCTCCTCCCCGTCGACCCCGACGCCTCGGCGCGGGCCCTCTGCGCGGGCCTCCGGGAGCGGCTCGGCGTGGAGGTGGGCGTGCTCGTCAGCGACACCCTGGGCCGCGCGTGGCGGGTCGGGCAGACCGACGCGGCCATCGGGGCCGCCGGCGTCCTCGTGATCGACGACCTCCGCGGCGGAGTCGACGCCCTGGGGCGCACGCTCGGAGTGACCATGCCGGCCGTGGCGGACGAGATCGCCGCACTCGGCGACCTGGTGAAGGGCAAGGCGAGCGGTCGCCCCGTCGCCGTCGTCCGCGGGCTCGCCCGCCTGGTGACGGGGATCGAGAGCCCGGGTGCCCGCACGCTGACCCGCACGGGCCCCGACGACATGTTCCGCCTCGGCGCCGACGAGGCCTTCGCCGAGGGCTTCGCGGCCGGAGCAGCCTCGCGCGAGGAGCGCGCGTGACCGGCTGGAGCGCGGTCGTCGTGTTCAAGGGCCGCGGCGGCTCGAAGACGCGCCTCGACGTGCCGGGCCGCGCGGCGCTGGCCGAGGCGTTCCTCCTGGACACGCTCGCCGCCGTGGCCGCCGCGGAGCCGGTGGCGAGCCTTCTCCTGGTCACCTCCGACGCCGGTGCGGCCGACCGCGCACGGGCGGAGCACCCGCAGCTGGTGGTGGTGCCCGACCCGGGGACCCTCGACGCCGCCGTGTCCGGGGGAGCCGAGGCCGCCCTCCACCGCCGGCCGGGCGCCCCGGTGATCGTGCTGACCGGGGACCTGCCCGCCCTGCTGCCGTCGGACCTCTCCGAGGCGCTCGCGACGCGGTCGCTCCCGGCCGTCGTCCCGGACCGCGAGGGGAGCGGCACCACGGCGCTCCTGCTGGCGGCCGGAGCCCTCGTCGCTCCGGCGTTCGGCCCGGGCTCTCTGGCCCGGCACCGCGACGCGGGCTGCGCCGTCGTCGTGCTGCCAGGCTCGTCGACGCTGAGGCTGGACGTCGACACGCTCGCCGATCTCGGCGACGCGGAGGAGGCCGGCGTCGGCCCGCACACCTCCCGCGCGCTGGCCGCAGCGGCCTGACGCGCAGGGAGTCCGAGCCGCGGACGCGATCAGCCGGCGAGCAGCCCCGCCTCGAACGCCGCCGTCAGGCCCGCGTCGATCGCGAGCGGTGCGCCGTCGACCGAGCGGACGGGGATCGCCCGCCGGGTGCTCGACACCAGCCACGCCGCATCGGCACCGGTGAGCGCCGAGACCGGCAGCTCGCGGCGCGACGACGCGAGCCCGCGGCGCTCGCCCAGCGCGAGGACCCGCTCGACCGTCGTGCCGGCGAGCACGCTGTCCGAGAGCGGCGTCGCGAGCACCCCGTCGCCGAGGAGCACCAGGCTCGACGTCGCCCCCTCGAGGAGAAGCCCGTCGCTCGTGCGCCAGACCACGTCGTCCGCGCCCCGGGACGCCGCCTCGCGCAGCGCCGCCCGGGTGACGGCGCCCGAGGTGGTCTTGACGCCCGGGAGCAGCCACGGCGCGAGCGGACCGCTCGCGTACCCGCGGTCCAGCACGACGACGGCCGCGCCCTTCTCCCGGAGCGCGCTCGAGTCGGGAGTCGGAGCCGCGCGCACGGTGCACCGGGCGGAGTCGCTCGAGCCGTGGGCGGCGATGAAGCGGACCGTCAGGTCGTCGACCCGGTCGTGCTCCGCCACGGCGAGGTCGACCGCTCGGGACCAGAGGGGCGCCTCCGGGATCGTCAGCCCGACGGCCCGGGCCGATCCGGCCAGCCGCGCGAGGTGCTCGCCGAGCGCGCGGGGACGTCCGTCGAGGACCGCGACGGTCTCGAAGACCCCGTCGCCGCGGAGGTAGCCCGCCTCGTCGACGCGGACGAGCGGACCCTCCGGGTCGCGGAGGACGACGGCGCCGGAGGTGATCTCGACCAGGACGGGGGTGCTCATCCGCCCATCCTGCCCCCGGCGGAGCCTCAGCGGGGGAGGAGGCCGCTCGCCACGTCGGACGGCTCGACGATCTCGCGCCACGGCTCCGGCCGGAGTCCTGCCGAGCCGAGCACGTCGGCCCCGGCGAGGAGGTCCACGTCGAGGCCTGTCAGCTCGCCGATCGCGGCGACCGGCAGCTGGAACGTCCTGAAGCCGCCGAGCGGCACCAGGCCCTCGCGCACGCGCTCCACGAGCTCGCTCTGGTCGAGCAGGTACGCGCTCGTCGCGAGCGTCGATCCGTCCGGGCTCCAGGCCGCGATCTTCCAGAAGCGGCGGGGGATGCCCGTACCGCGGTAGATTGGGTCGTCGTCCGCGAGCACGGGCCCGGTGAAGACGCTCAGGCGCGTGCGCCAGGTCTGCGCGTACTCGAGCACCAGGGTCTCGAGCCCGAGCCACAGCTCCTGCGACTGGTTGAAGCCGCTCGCCTGGGGCGCGGCGTTCGTGTAGCAGAAGCTGTCGCGGTTGGCCGCGGCGGCCTCGTCCCGGTCGCCCCAGACGGGGTCGCGGCGGCGGACGAGGTGGCCGCGGTCGAGGTCGTTGCGGGCGTACACCTCCGGCCCGGTCTGCTCGGAGGCGGGGATGCGGTCGTCCAGGTGCCAGTCGTCGCCTCGGCCGAGCTCGACCAGGCGCGCGCCGTCGATGTTCACGGCCGTCGAGACGGCCAGGCGCCGCTCCGGATCCAGCAGCACCTCGAAGTGCGTGTACGGCAGGAGCCGCACCGGGCGCTCGACCCTCAGGCGCGGCGCACCCGCGGGGACGCCGAGGAAGTCCGCGTCGAAGCTCACTCCTCGACCTCCGCCGTCGGAGTCGCCGTGGCTGTCGCTGTCGGGGTCGCCGTGGGAGTCGCAGGGGGAGCCTCGGTCGCGGGGACTCCCGTGCCGGTCGGAGCCGGAGCCGGTGCCTGGGTGGCGGGAGCCGGGACCTGCGAGCCGTTGCTGATCAGCAGGGCGATGTCGGAGTAGCGCGCGACGGTCGTGCCCGCGGCCGGGTCGGTGCCCGCCACCACGCCGGCCGGGAGCGACGAGTCGATGGTCGCCCCCTCCTCGACGTCGAAGCCGAGGTCCTCCAGCGCCTCCGTGGCGTCGTCGACCGAGCGGCCGGAGACGGTCGGCACGGCGATCTGGCGGCCGTTCAGCAGGGCGCTGCTGGGCTCCTCGAAGTCGTCTCCGCCGTACTTCTGGTCGGCGCGGGTCATCACCGAGTTCCAGATGTAGTGGCGGATGTTGGAGGCGTACGGGCGGCTCTCGAGCTCCGAGTTCGGGAAGCGGACCTCGCGCATCGAGGTGTGGCCGTCGATGTTGCCCACCCAGACCACGGTCGCGACGCGCGAGCTCGCCCCGTCCATCCAGGTCGACTCCGCGTTGTCGGTGGTGCCCGTCTTGCCGATGTGCTCGATGCCGTCGTCCGGGTCGGACTGGGCGGCCGTGCCGCCGGTGACGACGCGCTGCAGGGCGTAGTTCGCGACCGCCGTCAGCTCGGGGCTGAGGGCCTGGTTGCAGGTGGAGGTCGGCGGCTGGACGGCGGCGCCGGTCGCGTCGGTGATCGCGTCGATGGCGATCGCGGAGCAGGCGGTGCCGTTGTTGGCGAAGCCGGCGAAGGCGGTGACCATCGAGAGGGGGGAGATGAGCGTGTCCGAGCCGAGGACGGCGGACGGCTTGTAGTCGACCTCGCCGCCGTCGGCCGCCTTCACGCCGAAGCCGACCGCGCGGTCGCGGATCGCGCAGAGGTCGAGCTGCTGCGCCATCGAGACGTAGACGGTGTTGATCGACTGCATCGTGCCGGTCAGCACGCTGTAGCTGCCGTTCTCGCTGTCGTCGTTGTTGACCTCGTAGGAGGTGTCGAGCTCGCCGCCGGGCGCGCAACTGGCGGGGAAGCCCGAGAAGGTGCGCTCGCGGCCGTTGATCGTCTCGTTCAGGGTGCGTCCGCTCGCGAGCCACTGCGCGAGCGTGAACACCTTGTAGGTCGATCCGACCTGGAACCCGGCGGAGCCGCCGTAGGCCGTGTCGGTGTTGAAGTTGACGGCGGAGAAGTTCGCGCCGTTGACGGCGCCGGCCGCGTCGTAGTCCTTGTTCTGCACCATCGCCAGGATCCGGCCGGTGCCGACCTCCATCGAGACGGTCGCGCTGCCGATGTTGGTGTCGAGGGTGGGGACCTTGGGGACGGCGTTGTTCGTCGCGTTGGCCGCGGTGTCCTGCAGGTCGCGGTCGAGCGTCGTGTAGATCTTGTAGCCGCCGCGCTGGAAGTTCGCGAGGCGGGTGTCCGCGTCGTCGCCGAACGCCGGGTCGTTCTGGACGACGCGGGTGATGTAGTCGCAGAAGAAGGCCGCGTTGCCGGCGGTCTGGCAGCCGGTGGGCGTCTGCGTGATCGCGGGGACGACCTCCTCGGCGACGGCGGCGTCGTGGTCGGCCTGCGAGATCTTCCCCTCCTGCAGCATCTGGTCGAGGACGTAGTCGCGGCGGACCTTGTTGTCCGGAATGTTCTCGGGCTGGTCGATCCTGAGGCCGTTGGGGTTGTTGACCGTGGCGATCAGGCTGGCGGCCTGCGCGAGGCTCAGGTCGGCCGCGCTGGTCGAGAAGTAGTACTCGGCCGCCGCCTGGATGCCGTAGACCTGGCCGCCGAAGCCCGCGATGTTGAGGTAGCCGAGGAGGATGTCGTCCTTGCTGTACTTCTTCTCGAGGTCGACGGCGAGCTTCATCTCCTTGAGCTTGCGGCTCGGAGTGGTCGCGGTCGCCTCCTCGTAGGCGGCCTCCGAGGCGGCCTCGTCGGTCGCGCTCAGCGACTCCGCCTTCTGCACGAGGACGTTCTTGACGTACTGCTGGGTGATGGAGGATCCGCCCTGGAGGTCACCGCCGACGATGTTGCTGAGCACCGCGCGGATCGTGCCCTGCAGGTCGACGCCGCCGTGGTCGTAGAAGCGCGGGTCCTCGGTCGAGACCGCCGCGTCCTTCACGGACTGGCTGACCTGGTCGAAGGCCACCTCCTCGCGGTTCTGCGCGTAGAAGGAGGCGAGCAGCTCGTCCGAGCCGTCGGTGCGCTTGGCGTAGATCTCGGTCTTCTGGGCCAGCTGGCCGAGCTCGAGGTACTCGGGCACCGTCTCGAACAGCCCGATCGGGTTGTTCTCGGCGAGACCGGTGACGGCGAGGGCGGGAGTGACCCCGACCGTGATCAGCAGGCCCCCGGCGAGGCTGGCTCCGACGATCCCGAGGACCCGGGCGAGCACGCCGCCGCGGGCGGTTCCTTGCGCAGACATGGCTACGAGAGTAGGCGACGAGTCTGGATCCGTCGTGCGGCCGCGCTCGGGGGCCCGGATGCCCGCCCTCCCGGCCCCGGGGGCGGCGGCCGCCGGTACGGTGAGCGGGTGACCAGAGCCCGAGCATGACCGCCTCCGCCGACCCCGCCGGGACGCGCCGCCGCGCGGTGCTCGTGGTGGCCGTCCTCGCCTCCTTCGTCGCCTTCCTCGACGGCACCGTCGTCAACGTCGCCCTGCCCGCCATCACCCGCGAGCTCGGCGGCGGGCTCGCGGTGCAGCAGTGGGTGGTCGACGGGTACCTGATCACGCTCGGCGCGCTGATCCTCGTGGCCGGCTCGCTCGCCGACCGCATCGGCCGGGCCCGCAGCATGACCATCGGCCTGATCGGCTTCGGCGTCACCTCGCTGCTGTGCGCGCTGGCCCCCACCGCCGAGGTCCTCATCGTGGCGCGGATGCTCCAGGGTGCCGCCGGCGCGATCCTCGTGCCCAGCTCGCTCGCCCTCATCATCGCGACCGTCCACGGCGCCGCGCAGGCCCGGACCATCGGTGCGTGGACGGCCTGGACCGGCACGGCGACGATCGCCGGGCCCGTGCTCGGCGGCCTGCTGGTGGACGCGGGCTCGTGGCGGTACGTCTTCGCGCTCAACCTGCTGCCGATCGCGGTGACGCTGGTCCTGCTGCGCAGGCTCGGCGCGGTCGACTCGGGGACCCGGGTGCCGATCGACGGCGTCGGCGCGGTGCTCGGGGTGATCGGCCTGGGAGGGCCGGTGTTCGCGCTGATCGAGCAGGAGCGGCTCGGGATCCAGCATCCGCTCGTGCTGACCGCCCTGATCGCGGGAGTCGCCGCCCTCGTCGCGTTCGTCGTGTGGGAGCGGCGAGCGGCGCATCCGATGCTGCCGCTGTCGCTCTTCGCGTCGCGGAACTTCACCGTCGGCAACGTCTCGACGGCGTTCGTCTACGGCGCGCTCTCCTTCGGCTTCTTCGCGCTGGGCCTGTTCCTGCAGCAGACCCTGGGCTTCTCGGCGACCCTGGCCGGGCTCGCGACGCTCCCGCCGACGATCCTGCTGCTCCTGCTCTCGCAGGTCTCCGGGTCGCTGTCGGCGCGGTTCGGCCCGCGGCTCTTCATGGGCGTCGGACCGCTGATCGCCGCGGCCGGGTTCCTCCTGCTCTCCTTCGTCGACGAGGGCGCCGACTACGCCACGCAGCTGCTGCCGGGGATCCTCCTCTTCGGCTTCGGCCTCGCGGTGACGGTCGCCCCGCTGACCTCGACGATCCTCGGCGCGGTCGAGGACGGGCACAGCGGAGTCGGCTCCGCCGTGAACAACGCCGTCTCGCGCATCGCCGGGCTGGTCGCCATCGCCGCGACCTCGCTCGTGGTCGGCGACTCGCTCGACGTCGAGGGCTTCTCCCGTGCCGCCGTCGCGACCTCCGCCCTCCTGGTCGCCGGCGGCGTCGTCTCCCTCCTCGGCATCCGCAACCCGGCTCCCGCCGACCGCTGACGACTGCTCGGGGAGCGTCTCCGACCCCCGTCCGGGGTGCGGCGCTCCGTGTTCACGCGGTGTCCGCCGATCCTTCGACGGAACGTGGATGAAATAGTTGTCGCTACATGGAATACTGATCGACGTCGATGCGCTTGCATACATCGGACGGGGACGCTCTCCCCGCGACGACCGTCACACTCGAGGAGAAACCATGACCGACACCGTCACCATCCCCGGCTACAAGGCCGGCACCTGGGTCATCGACCCCACCCACAGCGAGGTCGCGTTCAGCGTCCGCCACCTGATGATCAGCAAGGTCAAGGGCAAGTTCGAGCGCTTCACCGCCACGTTCACCACCGGCGAGAACCCGCTCGACTCCAAGGTCGAGGCCACCGCCGAGGTCGCCTCCGTCAACACCAACGAGCCCAACCGCGACGGCCACCTCCGCACCGGCGACTTCTTCGAGGCCGAGAAGTACCCGGAGATCCACTTCGTCTCGACCGCCGTCCGCCCGAACGGCGACGACTTCCTCGTCGACGGCGAGCTCACCATCAAGGGCACCACCAAGCCCGTCACCTTCGAGGTGGAGTTCGGCGGCTTCGGCACCGACCCCTACGGCAACTACAAGGCCGGCCTCACCGCCAAGGCCACCATCGACCGCACCGACTTCGGTCTGACCTACAACGCGGCCCTCGAGACCGGTGGCGTGCTCATCGGCGAGAAGGTCACCATCACCCTCGACCTGCAGGCCGCCCACCAGGCGTAGTCCGAGCCGATCGACCGGAGCCGTCCCTCCCCCCGGGGAGCGGACGGCTCCGTCGTTCCCGGAGCCGGTGCGGGATCAGAGGATGCCGAGCTCCGTCAGCTGCTCGGAGATGCCCGCGCCGTCGGGCGCGAAGACCCAGGTCGTGCCGCTGGTCAGGGAGCGGTCCTCGGCCTTGGAGCGGCCTCCCGCGAGCACCGCCTCGCCGGTGGAGAGCTGGCGGATCGCGATCGCCGCGACCTTGTCGGGGTGCTCGTCCGCGAAGTCGGAGTAGATCTCCTCGTCGTGCTGCCCGTCGTCGCCGACCAGCAGCCAGCGCACGTCCGGGAACTCGGCCGCGAGTCGGCGGAGGTTCATCTCCTTGTGCTGCTTGCCGCTGCGGAACCAGCGGTCGTGCGTCGGGCCCCAGTCGGTCAGGAGGAGCGCTCCGGCCGGGTACAGGTGCCGCGAGAGGAAGCGGGTGAGCGCCGGGGCGACGTTCCACGCGCCGGTGGAGAGGTAGATGACCGGGGAGCCCTCGTACTGCCGGGCGAAGCGGTCGAGGAAGACCGCCATGCCGGGCGTGGGCATCCGGGCGTGCTCGTCGAGCACGAAGGTGTTCCAGGCGGCGACGAAGGGGCGGGGGAGCGCGGTGACCATGACTGTGTCGTCCACGTCCGACACGACGCCGAGCCGCGACTCCGGACGCACGATGAAGACGGGCGCCTCGACGGGCTTCGAGCCCGCGGTCGAGAAGGTGATGGTGTGCCAGCCGGGCTCGAGCGTGATCGGGAGGTCCGCGTCGACGACTCCGCCGCGGTCGGCCGTCACCCGGTGGGTCTGACCGTCGGCCTCGACGGTCACGACGGCCCCGCTCACGAAGACGCTGGTGAAGCTCCGCCAGCCGCGCACGCCCTCGACGGGGCGGACCTCCTCGACCCCGGGAGGGGTCGGCCGCGTGTAGAGGACGCGGGCCAGGACGCGCAGCTGCGTCGTCGAGCCGTAGCCGGTGTAGGGGATGACCCTCGGGACGTAGCCCTTGCGCTTCACGCGCCTCATCCGGAAGGAGTGGAGTCGGTCCTCGAGGCGGGCGGCGCGGTGCATGACCTCCGCCTTGCCTGCGCTCAGGGGCTTGCTCTCGGGCGTCAGCGGCATCCGCCCAGTCTGTCAGACCGGATGCCGGACCGCGGATCGCGCTCTCACGCGATCGTCAGGCTCCGGTGGGCTCGATCAGCTCGGGGCCGTTCGCCGAGACGGAGCCCACGGCCGCGCCGACGCCGTGCACCTCGAGCTCCTCGGCCAGCTCGGCCGCGCCCTCGGCGGCCGCGCGCAGCAGCTCGCCGTCCCCGGGGGACGCCGGGTCCAGCCAGTCCTCGATCAGCTCCGGCTGCAGCAGCACGGGCATCCGCTCGTGCACCTCGGCGAGCGGCCCGGCGGAGGGGCGGGTGAGGACCGTCGCCGAGAGCAGCCACGGAGAGCCCGGCTGGGCCGAGCGCCACCACTCGTAGAGACCGGCGAACAGGAGGAGCGAGCCCTCGCCCGGCGAGACGTAGACGGGTGCCTTCGCCCCGTCCGCGCCGACCCGCCACTCGTACCAGCCCGAGGCGGGCACGATCGCGCGCCGGGAGGCGTAGGACTCGCGGAACGACGGCTTCTCGGCGACGGACTCGATCCGCGCGTTGTACAGCGGCGGCCCCGCGGACGGGTCGGCGGCGGAGCGGGGCACCAGGCCCCAGCGGGCTCCGGCGAGCCGGCGCCGCGGCGGGCTGCCCTCCTCGACCCCCTTCATCGACTCCGCGACGACGGCGATCCGCTGGGTCGGCGCGATGTTCCAGGACGGCTCCGGCAGGTCGGCGCCCGGCTCGTCGATGTCGAAGAGCGCCACCAGGTCGGCGGTGGTCTGCGAGAGGACGAAGCGTCCGCACATGGTTTCTCCCGGGTGGATCGGACCCGCGGAGCCGTCGCCCTTCCGGGGGCGCGAAACACGAGGGACTTTCGATGAGACGACCCCGACCGGCGGTCGCCGTGCGTACGATTGTAGGAACCACGACCGAAGGAGCCCGCCGTGCCTCTTGGAAACCTCGTCGATCGACCGTTCGGTGAATCGTCCCAGGTCCGCAACGAGCCGGTGCAGGTGCGCAGCGCCGCCCGTCTCGCCTCGCTGCTCGACGCGGCGGCCGCCGTCGTCGACGAGGTCGGCTTCGACCGTCTGACCACGGCGATGGTCGCCGAGCGCGCGGGAGCCGCGATCGGCACGGTCTACCGCTACTTCCCGGACCGCATCGCCGTCCTCCAGGCGCTGCGCGAGCGGGCCCTCGAGCGCTTCCGCCGCCGCGTCATCACCGAGATCCGCGACACCCACCCGGGCAACTGGTGGGGCGCGGTCGACTGCGCGATCGACGCCTTCTGCGAGATGCACCGCAACGAGCCGGGCTTCCGCTCCATCCGCTTCGTGGACACGATCCACGCCCCCGAGGTCGCGGGCGAGGCGTTCGAGGCCGGCTTCTTCGCCCGCCGCTTCGCCGAGATCCTCGCGTCCGAGTACGGCCTCCCGGGCGGCGCGCAGCTGTCCTTCCGCCTCGAGGTGACCATCGAGGTCGCGGACGCGCTGCTCACGCGGGCGTTCCTCATCGACCCCAACGGCGACCAGCGCTTCATCGACGAGAGCCGCTCGCTGCTGCGCCACTACATGACCTCGCACTACGGAGCCGTCGAGGAGTCCTGACCGGCTAGGACTGTCAAGGCCCTAGTCGCTCCCGGAACATCCCGCAACACTTCGCGGTCCGGGTTGGCAGGCGGCTGCTATTGGTGTTTTCCTTGCCGCCTGGCCCCGTTCGGGGCCGCGGGCCGTGCAACGGCCGGACGCGCGGAGCGAGAGCGGGCACAGTCGTGGACCAGGGACAGATCGGCGCGCACACCGCCGGACGGCGGGCGGCCTCGTGATCGAGTTCCGCAACGTCAGCAAGCAGTACCCGGACGGCACGCGGGCGGTCGACGACTTCTCGCTCGTGCTGCCCTCCCGGCAGACGACCGTCTTCGTCGGCTCCTCGGGCTGCGGGAAGACCACGATCCTCCGCATGATCAACCGGATGATCGAGCCGACCTCCGGCACCATCGAGATCGACGGCGAGGACATCTCGTCCCTGCCCGCCGTCGCGCTCCGCCGCCGCATCGGCTACGTGATGCAGAACTCCGGCCTCCTGCCGCACCGCAAGGTCATCGACAACATCGCGACCGTGCCGAGGCTGAACGGGGTCGCCAAGAAGCAGGCGCACGCCCGCGCGCTCGAGCTGATGGACACGGTCGGACTGGACCGTGCGCTCGCCGCCCGGTACCCCAGCCAGCTCTCCGGCGGCCAGCAGCAGCGCGTCGGGGTGGCGCGCGGCCTGGCGGTCGACCCGAACATCCTGCTGATGGACGAGCCGTTCGGCGCGGTCGACCCTCTCGTGCGCGCCGACCTGCAGCGCGAGACCCTGCGGCTCCAGGACGAGCTCGACAAGACCGTGGTCTTCGTCACCCACGACATCGACGAGGCGTTCCTCCTCGGCGACCAAGTCGTCATCCTCGAGAAGGGCGGCCGGATCGCGCAGAAGGGCTCGCCCGCCGAGATCCTGGCGAACCCCGCGAGCGAGTTCGTCGCCGGCTTCGTCGGCGCCGACCGCGGCAAGCGCTCGCTCCGGATCGAGAAGCGCGACGGCGCCCGCATCGTGGTCGACGGCGACGGGCGCCCGACCGGAGTGCTGCGCGCGCAGGACGGCCCCGCCGCGTGAACTGGGTCGTCAACAACACGGACGCGATCGTCGCGAACCTGCTGGCGCACCTGGCCCTGTCGGTCCCGCCGATCCTGCTCAGCTTCCTCGTCTCGCTGCCGTTCGGCTGGTTCGCGAACCGCTACCGCTGGAGCCGCGGCACCCTGCTGACAGGGCTCGGCGTGCTCTACGCCATCCCCTCGCTGGCCATGTTCATCCTGCTGCCGGTCCTGCTGGGCATCCCGCTCCGCTCGACCGCCAACGTGATCACGGGCCTCACCCTCTACGGCGTCGCGCTGATGGTCCGCACCACCTCGGACGCACTGGGCGCGGTGTCGGACGACGTCCGCCAGTCGGCGACCGCGATGGGCTACTCCGGCTGGGCGCGCTTCTGGCGGGTCGAGTTCCCGCTGGCCGGTCCGGTCCTGCTCTCGGGCCTGCGCGTGGTCACGGTCAGCACGGTCAGCCTGGTGACGGTCGGCGCGGTGCTCGGGATCCAGAGCCTCGGCCTGCTCTTCACCGACGGCTTCCAGCGCGGCATCACCGGTGAGATCGTCACGGGCATCGTCCTCACGATCGTCCTCGCGCTGGTGCTCGACGGACTGCTGGTGCTGATCGGCCGTCTCCTCATGCCCTGGACGGCTCTGGACCGCACGCGCCGCTCGCGCAGACCGGTCGCGGTCGAGAGGGCGGTGACGTCGTGAACCTCATCGCCGAGGCCTTCGCCTGGATCGCCGACCCCGCGCACTGGACCGGGGTCTACGCGATCCCGACCCGTGTCGCCCAGCACGTCGGCATCAGCCTGCTGGTGCTCGTGATCGCGGCCGCTATCGCGATCCCGATCGGCTACCTGATCGGGCACACCGGGCGCGGCAAGGGCATAGCCGTGCCGGTCGCAGGCGGCCTGCGCGCCCTGCCGACGCTGGGCGTGCTCGTCCTCGCGGCGATGAGCCTGGGGCTCGGCCTCGGCGCTCCGGTGATCGCCCTCGTCGTGCTCGCGATCCCGTCGGTGCTCGCCGGCGCGTACTCCGGGCTCGAGGCGGTCGACCGCCGCACGGTCGACGCGGCGCGCTCGATGGGCATGACCGAGTGGCAGATCCTGACGAAGGTCGAGATCCCGCTGGGGCTGCCGCTGCTGATCGGCGGGCTCCGCTCGGCGGCGCTGCAGATCATCGCGACCGCCACGCTCGCGGACTACATCGGCGCCGGCGGCCTCGGGCAGTACATCTTCCGCGGAGTGAAGTCGGGGGACTACCCGCAGATGCTCGCCGGCTCGATCCTGGTGATCGTGCTGACGCTCCTCAGCGAGATCCTCTTCGCCCTCCTCCAGCGGCTCGCCGTGCCGCGCGGAGTCGTGCTCGGCCTGGCCGGCACCGCCGGCCGCACAGGTTCCCGCGCCTCGTCGCCCCGACGACGCGCGGTGATGGGAATCCCCATCGAAGAAGGGAAATAGCAATGTTCACAGCACATTTCACGAAGGGCCGTGTCGCGCTCAGCGCACTCGCGGTCGGTGCCGTCGTGGCACTGGCAGGGTGTTCCTCGAGCGATCCGCTCGATGAGGGATCGGGTGCGACTGCGGGCAGCGAGACCATCGTGGTCGGCTCGCAGGACTACTACTCGAACGAGATCCTCGCCGAGATCTACGCGCAGGCGCTGGAGAACGACGGCTTCACCGTCGACCGCCAGCTGCGCATCGGCCAGCGCGAGATCTACCTGCCCGAGATCGAGAGCGGATCCATCGACGTCTTCCCGGAGTACGACGGCAGCCTCCTGCAGGCGCTCGAGCCCGACGCGACGGCCACCACCGCCGACGACGTGTACTCCGCGCTCGGCGACGCGCTGCCCGACGGCCTCCGCGCCCTCGACGCCGCCGAGGCCAGCGACCAGAACTCGTACACCGTCACCCAGGCCTTCGCCGACAAGTGGGACCTGACCGACATCGCGTCGCTCAAGAACGTCACCGACCCGATCGTGGTCGGCGGCAACTCCGAGCTGCAGACGCGGCCCTACGGGCCCGACACCCTGCAGTCGAAGTACGGCATCACGACCACCTTCCAGGCGATCGAGGACAGCGGCGGATCGACCACCGTCGACGCGCTCACCAGCGACCAGATCCAGCTGGCGAACGTCTACACGGCCGACCCGAACATCCAGAAGAACGACCTCGTCGCTCTCGAGGACCCGGACGGACTGTTCGTGGCCGACAACGTCGTGCCGATCGTCTCGAGCAAGATCACGGACGACGCGGCCGAGGTGCTGAACGCGGTCAGCGCGAAGCTCACGGCGGACGACCTCGTCGCCCTCAACTCCGAGAGCGTCAACGAGCAGAAGTCCGCGTCCGCGATCGCGGGCGAGTGGCTGAAGTCGGCGGGTCTCGTCGACTGATCCTCCCCGGATCCACGCCCGGAGGCGCGTCACTCGTCGAGGTGACGTGCCTCCGCTCTGTTCAGGAGCTTCTTCCCGAGGAGCACGAGCAGGGCGAAGACGACGATGACGCCCACGAAGACGTAGCCGGCGCCGTGCAGGCTCTCCGAGAGCTCCCGGTAGCTGCCGGCCGCGGCCGCGCCGACGCCGACGTAGGCGGACGACCAGAGCACGCACGCCGGGATCGTCCAGGCCATGAAGGTCCGGTAGCGCATCCCGCTCATCCCCACCGTCAGCGGGATCAGCGAGTGCAGCACCGGCAGGAATCGCGAGAGGAACACGGCGAACCCGCCGCGCCGCGCGAGGTAGCGCTCGGCCTTCAGCCAGTTCTTCTCGCCGAGCCGGCGTCCCAGGCGCGACGCGCGGATCCGCGGCCCGAACCAGCGGCCGAGGTAGAAGCCGACGGACTCGCCGCAGAGGGCGCCGATGACGACCGTGACGGCCAGCGCCGCGAACTGCAGCGGGCTGGTCACGCCGGTCGCGCTGACGATCACGATCGTGTCGCCGGGGACGACGAGGCCCGCCAGGATCGTGGTCTCGAAGAAGATCGCGAGTCCGGCGAGGAGCGTCCGCCAGACCGGGGGGACGCTGACGACGAAGTCCAGGATCCCGGTGAGGGTGTCGTTCACCGGGCGCCCCCGCCCGCCGGGGACTCGATCGGGGGCTGGGGCCGACGGCGGCTCCGGATGCTCGGCATGGCTCGATCGTAGGGGCGCACGGCTGGGCGGCGGCAGGGCTGCGCCCGGGAGGCCGGTGGACGCCGGGCGGTCAGGGGACGGCGACGAGCGCGGAGGCCGCCGGGCCGGTGCCGTTCGCCGTGACCGCCTGCACCGAGAGGGTGTAGCTGCGGCCCGGGACCAGCTTCGTGAAGGTCTGCGAGCGCTTGGTCGCGGCGACCACGGCGCTCCAGGCTCCGGCTCCGCTCGTGTCGGACCCGTCGCGCGACACCCGGTAGCCAGTGACCGCCGAGCCACCGGTCCCCGCGGGGGGCGACCACGCGAGCGTCGCCGTGCCGTCCGAGCCCGCCGTGGCGGTGACCGCGGTCGGCGCGCCGGGGAGCCCGGCGGCGACGAGGGTCGCCGTCAGCGTGGTGCTGCTCCCGGGAGTGACGACGCTGTGCGAGGCGGCGCCGCCGTCCGACCAGGACGAGAACCGGTAGGCCGTGCCCGACGCGTCGGTCTGGTCCGGGACCTCCAGCTGGAGGGCCGAGCCCGCCCACGAGACGACGGTCGTGCCTCCGGCGACCTCGGTGCCGTTGACGACGACCGTCCGGCCGGCGGGAGCGGTGGCCAGGGTGACGGAGACCTTCTGCGGGGAGAACGTCCGCGTCGCCGTCGTCGACACTCCGCTCGAGTCCGTCGCCGTGACGCTGATCAGGAGGTCGCTGTCCGCGGCGGCGGCGAGGTCCTCCGGGCCGGGGGCGACGAAGGAGAGGTCGTTCCCCGTCAGCGGCCCGAGGAAGGGATGCGTGTGCTGAGCGTGGCGGCGCTGGACGGTCCAGGTGAGCGCCGAGGCGGGCAGGACGCCGTCCTCGGCGTCGGTCGCCGTGGCGCGGAGGCCGTAGCTCCGGCCCGTCACGAACACCCCTCCGTCGGCGGGTGCGGTGATGCTCACCGTCGGGGCACTGTCGCCCGAGGTGATCCTCGTCGTCGCGGGTGCGGAGACGGCTCCCTTCGGATCGCGGACGCGGAGGGACGCGGTCCAGCTGCCGGCGGCGTAGCTGTGGGTGAAGGTCGGGCCGGTCGTGATGCGGTCGGGGGTGCCGTCGCCGAACGACCACAGGTAGGTCAGGGCACCGCCCTCCGGGTCGCTGCTGCCCGAGCCGTTCAGCCGCGCGGCGAGAGGAGCCGCGCCGGAGGAGAGGGCGGCGGTGAGGGTCGCGGTCGGGGCGCGGTTCGCCGCGGCGGTGTAGGCGAGGCGCCGGACCTCGCCGCCGTTCGCGTAGCTGGTGTAGAAGAGGTCCTGGGTCCCGCGCGAGGGACCGAAGGCCATGGCGACGGCGCTGCTGCCGCCGAGGCCGGTCACGAGGTCGCCGGCCGCGCCGGTGCGGCCGAGGGTCCGGATCTTCCCGCACACGTAGTCGCCGAAGAGGTACGCGCCGTCGTAGGCGGCCGGCCAGACGCCGCGGGGGACGTAGGCGCCGCCCGTGATCGAGGCGCAGCCGCTGCTGTGCGCGTAGTCGTGGACCGGGTCGGTGAGCCCGGCGGGCGCCGCGGCTCCG
The DNA here is from genome assembly GCF_002931645.1 of Rathayibacter sp. AY2B5. Taxonomy (NCBI): domain Bacteria; kingdom Bacillati; phylum Actinomycetota; class Actinomycetes; order Micrococcales; family Microbacteriaceae; genus Rathayibacter; species Rathayibacter sp. AY2B5. The sequence goes on from NZ_PSUE01000001.1 coordinate 352,568, forward strand.
CAGTTCGAGGCCGAGCCGGTCTTCGCGCAGTGGCCCTCACGGGTGTTCCAGCCGTAGTCGGCGCCGGCGACGCCCTGGTCGATCTCCTCCCAGGCGTCCTGGCCCACGTCGTTGATGCGGAAGACGGTGCCGGTCGCGTTCGGGTCGAAGGCCATCCGGAACGGATTGCGCAGGCCGCTCGCGAAGGTCTCGCGGCAGCGCAGGCCCTCGGCGGCCGGGGCGAGCCGGCAGGAGGCGGTCCCGGTGCCCAGGTAGGGGTTGCCGGCCGGGACGCCGCCGGTGAGGGTGATCCGGAGGATCTTGCCGTTCAGGATGTTCGGGTCGCGGGCGGCGTCGTTCCGGCCGCCGCAGCCGCTGCCGCCCGGCGAGCCGACTCCGCCGCGGTAGTCGCAGCCGCCGTCGCCGACGCTGACGTAGAGCAGGCCGTCCTTGCCGATGGTGAGGTCGCCGCCGTTGTGGTTGCTCGCGGGAGAGTAGATGCCGTCGAGGAGGACGCGCTCGGAGGCCGGGTCGATGCGGTCGTCGGTGCCGAGCTGGAACGAGGAGACGCGGTTGCGCGGGGCTCCCGCGGGGTTCACCGTGCCGCCGGCGTTGGTCGGGCAGGAGGAGTCGGAGCCCTTCGCGGTGTAGTAGACGACGACGGTGCGCGAGCCCGGTGCCGGGTCGACCGCGAGGCCGAGCACACCGCGCTCGCCGTTGGCGCAGACCTTCGAGCGCAGGTCGAGGGCCGGAGTGGCGACCAGGCCGCCGGCGCGGATCACCCGGATCGCTCCGGTCTGCGAGGAGACGAGGGTGCGCCCGTCGGTCGTGAAGGCGAGGGCGGTCGGCGCGGGGACGGCCGCCACCCGCGAGTCGGTGAAGCCGGCGGGCACGACGGGAGCGGCGGACGCCGGACCCGCGGGCCCGGCGACGAGCGCGGCGGCCGTGATCGCCAGGACGGTGAGCAGGGCGAGACCGCGGGGGCGGATCCTCGAGCGGGGCATCGGTGACTCCGAGACGGTCGGCGCTGCTGAGCGAGCGGCGGTCTGCGGCGGTGCAGAGGGCGCTGTCGGCGATGACGCGGGGCCAGGATAGGCGCGCGCGGCGGAGGGGCCGTGTCCCCCTTCAGGGTCAACACTGGGGGCTCCGGGCGCGGTGTCCCCGGGCCGCTCACGTCGAGCGGGGCTGCAGCGCGTCGGCCCGCCGGTTCACTCCAGAGCGGGCAGGACCACCGCGCGGACCGCCTCCGAGAACCGGGCGTAGCCGACCTCGTCGAAGTGCAGGCCGTCGTCGACGAAGAGGGAGGGGTCGACAGAGCCGTCTGGAGTGACGAGCGCGTCGGCGGTGGGGACGAAGGTGACGCGGTCGTCCGTCTCGGCGTAGGCGCTGACCGCGGTGTTGGCGGCGCGGACCTCGGCGCCGACGGAGGCGCGGGCGGGCGTCTCCGCGATCTCGACGTAGAACAGCTCGGCGTCGGGGGCGACCTCCTCCACGCGCTGGAGGTACTCGACGACGGCGCCGGCGGTCTGGGCGCCGGTGCGCGAGCCCTCCTCGCCGCTGATGTCGTTCGCTCCCACGTACACGATCACGGCGCGGGGATCGAAGGGGGCGACCATGCGGTCCAGCCACGCGAGGTGATCGGCGACGGTCGTGCCGCCGATCCCGATGTTGTAGGTCTCGAGCGGACGCAGGTCCTCCTTGGAGGTCGTCCAGCGGCCGATCGTGGAGCTGCCCGTGAGGACGATGCTGTGCTGCGGGAACCCGGCGGCGAAGCGCTTCTCGAGACCGGCGACGCGCTCGGCCATGTCGACGGAGGAGGTCGGGCCGGGGTCGGGGGAGCTCGCGGCCGGAGCGCCCGCGCCTCCGCTCCGCGAGGCGAGCGAGAGGGCGATGCCCGCGCCGGCGAGGACCAGCGCGAGCACCAGCAGCGCGACCAGGAGGCGGAGGCGGATGCGGCGGGGGCCGGGGGCGGAGCCGGAGGGCGTCGCTCGAGTCATGGCTCGATCCTCGGGCATCGGCGGGGGCGCGTCGTCCACGATGCGGCCGTCCGAGGACCCGCGCACCCGGTGGCCGTCTCTCCGTCACCGGATCGCCGTGATCGGATCCGTGCAGAACATCACAGAGGATGCACAGCCGTGCAACACTTGCACATCGCCATCGCCATCGTCGCCGCCGGCCGACTTCCGATGGACGATCACGACGAGGACTCATGGCACGCGCACGCATCACCTGGGTGGACACGGCGAAGGGCATCGCGATCATCCTGGTCGCCCTGGCCCACTCCGTGCAGTGGACCACGACGGCCGGGATCGCCCCCGACTCGTGGAACGAGATCAACCTCCTCCTCATCACCTTCCGGATGCCGCTGTTCTTCCTCGCCTCGGGGCTGTTCGCCGGCTCCGTGCTCACCCGGTCGTGGCCGGAGCTCTGGCGTTCGCGGCTGAGCCTGCTGGTCTGGGCCTTCCTGCTCTGGTCCGTGGTGCGGTTCCTCTTCTTCCTGGTGGTGCCCAACCCGGGCGGCACCGATGAGTCCGATCCGCTCGCGCTGCTCCTCCAGCCGGTGATGCCGCACAACGGGCTCTGGTTCCTCTACGCGCTCACGATCTTCTTCGTGGCCGCCAAGCTCGCGCAGGGCCGGATCGACTGGCGGGTGCAGATCGGCATCGCGACCGCGATCGCCGTGGTCTGGTACGCCGTCCGCTCCAGCACCTCCGAGGGCACCGGGAACATCGCCTGGGACGGCATGGCCCGCTACCTGATGTTCTTCCTGCTCGGCCTCTACCTGCGGAACGCGGTGATCGCGTTCGTGGAGCGCCGCGGGATCCTCAGCGGAGTCGGCTTCGGCGTGCTGTTCCTCGTGCTCGCCGGCGTGATCCTCGCCGTCCGCGCCCGCTTCCCGCTGCTGACGATCGGGCTGGTCCTGGTGAGCGTGCTGGCGGTCCTCGCCGGGCTCGTGGTCGCCCGCTTCCTCTCGAACCGGCGCGGCGCGGGCTGGATCACCTTCATCGGCCGCAACACGCTCCCGGTGTACGTGGTGCACGTCCTCTTCGTCTCGCTCGCCACGAGCACCCTGCTGCTCTTCGACGGCGAGCGCTGGCTCGACGTCATCGGACCGGTCGTGCCGCTCCTGGTCTGCGGGATCGGCGTCGCGGCGGCGCTGGGCTACTGGCGCCTCACCCGCGACCTGCCCGTGCTGAAGTACGGCTTCCAGGCGCCCGCCTGGTTCTCCGGCTCCCGCTCGCGCGTCGACGCCGGCTGACCGCGGGGCGCCCGCCGACGGCACATCGGCATCGGCTCCGGGAGTCTCTTCACCGGGCGAGTCCGTCGATGGCGTCGCGCAGTGAACGGATTCCCAGAGCCGATCGCGCGGATGTGCGCCTGGGAATCCGCTGAAGGCCCGTGAGAGGAAGTCTCAGCGCTCCGTCCCCCGCCTGATCGCTCGGCGTCGAGAGGCCGGCGGCGGCTGGTCCGACGGAGGCGAGCCCCGCTCCGCAGTCGCCGCGCGGGGGACTCCCTCGACGTCGAGAGGGACTGTCTCGACGTCGAGCGACCGGTCGGCGGGAGCGCTCGGAGGGGCGTCCGGGGCCACCCCGGAAAGGGTGCCGCCAGGAGCTCGCGGAAGGCCGCACATCCGCCCCAGTACTGGGATCGGAGGCCGTCGGACCCCTTCCGCCGACCTACTCTCGGAGCTGTGAACGAACTCCTGGACCCGCTCCTGCTGTCGAGATGGCAGTTCGGTCTGACGACGATCTACCACTTCCTGTTCGTGCCGCTCACGATCGGCATGGCGCTCACCGTCGCGATCTTCCAGACCTGCTGGGTGCGCACCGGGAAGGTGCACTACCTGCAGATGACGAAGTTCTTCGGGAAGCTCTTCCTGATCAATTTCGCGATGGGCGTCGTGACCGGGATCGTCCAGGAGTTCCAGTTCGGGATGAACTGGAGCGACTACTCCCGCTTCGTCGGCGACGTCTTCGGGGCCCCGCTGGCGTTCGAGGGCCTGCTCGCCTTCTTCCTCGAGGCGACCTTCATCGGCCTCTGGATCTTCGGCTGGGACAAGCTGCCCGAGAAGCTGCACCTGGCCACCATCTGGCTGACCACGCTCGGCACCACGCTCTCGGCCTACTTCATCATCGCCGCGAACGCGTTCATGCAGAACCCGGTCGGCTTCCGCATCAACGAGACCAAGGGCCGCGCGGAGCTCACCGACATCTGGGCGCTCCTCACCAACAAGGTCGCTCTCGCCGCGTTCCCGCACACGATCTTCGCCTGCTTCATGGTCTCGGCCGCCGTCATCATCAGCGTCGCGGCCTACCACCTCTCGCGGAACCAGCACCTCGAGACCATGCGCCCCGCGCTGAGGTTCGGCGCCTGGATGATGCTCGTCAGCGGCGGCCTGACCCTGTTCACCGGCGACTCGCTCGGCCTCGCGATGGTCGACACGCAGCCGATGAAGATGGCGGCCGCGGAGGCGCTCTACAGGACCTCCACGGGCGTCGACGCCTCCTTCTCCGTCTTCACCTGGGGCACGCCGGACGGCTCGAGCGAGCTGTTCTCGATCCGCATCCCCTACCTGCTCTCCTTCCTCTCGACGCACACCTTCACCGGCACGGTCGAAGGCATCAACGACCTCCAGGCGCAGTACACCCAGGTCTACGGACCCGGCGACTACACGCCGATCATCTGGGTCACCTACTGGTCGTTCCGCTGGATGATGGCCCTCGGCGTCCTGGCCATCGGCATCGCCGCGGCCGGCCTCTGGTTCACCCGGAAGGGCCGCGAGCCGAAGCAGTGGATGTGGAAGGTCGCGATCTGGGCCGCCCCGCTGCCGTTGATGGCGATGATCGTGGGCTGGGTCTTCACCGAGATGGGCCGCCAGCCGTGGCTCGTGTTCGGACTGCTGAAGACCGCCGACGGAGTCTCGCCCGGAGTGAGCGGCCTCGAGGTCCTGATCTCGCTGCTCGCCTTCACCGCGATCTACGGCACGCTCGCCGTGGTCGAGTTCCGCCTGATCAAGCGGGCCGCGCAGGCCGGCCCCGACGACGCTCCCGAGGTCGACGAGGAGAGCGGTCGCCCGCAGCTCGTCGGCACCGTCTACTAGGAGGCACCCCTCATGGATCTCGCCGTTCTCTGGTTCTGGATCGTCGCGTTCTTCTTCATCGGCTACTTCGTCCTCGACGGGTTCGACTTCGGCGTCGGCATGTCGCTCCCGTTCCTCGGGCGCGACGACACCGACCGCCGCGTGCTGATCAACACGATCGGCCCGGTGTGGGACCTGAACGAGACGTGGGTGATCGTCGCCGGCGCCGCCCTGTTCGCCGCGTTCCCGGAGTGGTACGCCACGCTCTTCAGCGGGTTCTACCTGCCGCTTCTGCTCATCCTGCTCGCGCTGATCGCCCGCGGCGTCTCGTTCGAGTACCGGCACCAGCGTCCGGAGGCGCAGTGGAAGCGGCGCTTCGACACGATGATCGTCGTCGGCTCCGCGGTGCCCGCCTTCCTCTGGGGCGTGGCCTTCGCGAACATCGTGCAGGGCGTCCCGATGGACGCCGACCACAACTTCACCGGCACCGTCCTGGACCTGCTGAACCCCTACGCGCTCCTGGGCGGAGCGACGACCCTCCTGCTCTTCTTCACGCACGGAGTCGTCTTCGTCGCCCTGAAGACGGAGGGGGGTATCCGCGAGCGTGCGCGCCGCCTGGCGACCCGCGCGGGGCTGCTCACCGTGGTCGTCGCCGCGGTCTTCCTGGCCTGGACCAACCTCGGCCAGGGGAGCACCGCCTCCTGGGCGCTCTCGGCGGGCGCGGCCGCGACCCTCGTCGGCGGCTGGCTCGCCATCACGCGGGGCCGGGAGGGACGCGCCTTCGCGCTGCTGGCCGGCACCATCGCGCTCGCCGTGCTCGCCCTCTTCGCGACGCTGTTCCCCGCGGTGATGCCGGCCTCGAACGTCCCCGCCTACGGGCTGACGATCGAGAACGCCTCCAGCACGCCCTATACGCTGACGGTCATGAGTTGGACCGCCCTGGTGTTCGTGCCGCTCATCGTCGGCTACCAGGCCTGGACCTACTGGATCTTCCGCAAGCGCATCAGCCGCGCGCACATCCCGGTCGACGCCCACTGACGTGAAGCCCCTCGATCCGCGCCTGCTCCGCTACGCCCGGGCGGCCCGCGTGTTCCTCCTGCTCGGCGGGGTGCTCGCGCTGGCGAGGACCCTGGCGATCGTCGCCTTCGCGTGGCTCGTGGCGCAGCTGGTGGCCGGTGCGGTCGACGGGAGGAGCGCCGACGATCTCGCGCCGCTGCTGGCCGCCCTGCTCGCGGTCGTCGCGGCGCGGGCGGCTCTCGCCTGGGCGACCGAGGTGAACGCTGTGCGCGGAGGAGCAGGAGCGAAGGCGCAGCTGCGGCAGGCGGTCCTCGCCGCACTGGTCGAGCTCGGCCCGGCGGGCCGCTCCGAAGGGGGCTCGGGCGGGGTCGTCGCGCTGCTGGGCGGCGGACTGGACTCCCTCGACGGCTACTTCGCCCGCTACCTCCCGCAGCTGATCGCCACCGCGGTGGCGACGCCGCTCCTGACACTTGTGGTCTTCCTCGCCGATCCGCTCAGCGCGGTGTTCCTGGTGGTGACCCTGCCGCTCATCCCGGTGTTCATGGTGCTGATCGGCTGGGCGACCCAGGCCGTGCAGGCGCGGCAGTGGGAGCGGCTGCAGGCGCTCGCGTCCGGCTTCGTCGACACCGTCGGCGGCCTCGCAACACTCAAGATCTTCGGGCGGGCCGAGCGGCAGGCGACGCGGATCCGCGCGCTGACAGAGGACTACCGCGTGCACACGATGAAGGTGCTGCGGGTGACCTTCGTCAGCGGCTTCGTGCTGGAGCTCGCCGGCTCGCTCTCGGTCGCGCTGGTCGCCGTCTCGATCGGGCTGCGGCTCGTCGACGGCTCGCTGGGGCTGGCCGTCGGGCTGTTCGTCCTGGTGCTGGCGCCGGACGTGTTCCTGCCGGTGCGCCAGGTCGGTGCCGAGTTCCATGCGGCGGCCGACGGGGTGCAGGCGGCGGACCGCGCCTTCGCCGTCCTCGAGCGCGCGGCGGCCCTGCCCGCTCGCGGGAAGGCCCGGGCGGCGACGGGGGCGCTCGAGCTGCGGGGTCTCGCGGTCGACGATGGACGCGGGCGGACGCTCGCTCCTGTCGACGCGGTGCTCCCCGTCGGGTCGATCACCGCGGTGACCGGGCCCAGCGGGTCCGGGAAGTCGACGCTGCTCGCCGCGCTCGCGGGCTTCGTGCCCTTCTCGGGCACGCTGCTGCTCGGCGGGTCGCCGGTCGCGGATCTGCGGTCGACGCTCGCCTGGGCGGGCCAGCGGCCCGACCTGCTCCCGGGGAGCGTCGCCTCCGCCGTCGGGCTCGGAGCACTCTCGCCGGACCCCGAGCGCGTGCGGCGGGCCCTGGCGATCGCCGCGGTCGACGTGGACCCCGAGCGTCGGCTCGACGCCGAGGGGACGGGCCTCTCGGGCGGGCAGAGCGCCCGTGTCGCCGTCGCCCGCGCTGTGCACCGCCTGCTCGAGCGCGGGTGCGCGGTGCTGGCCCTGGACGAGCCGACCGCCGCCCTCGACGAGGAGTCCGAGCGGGCGCTGCTCGCCGGACTCCGGACGCTGGCGGAGAGCGGGACGATCGTCGTCGTCGCCAGCCACCGGCCGGCGACCGTCGCGGCGGCCGACGCCGTGATCGCCCTGGCGCCGGCGGGGGCGGTCGCGAGGTGAACCGCTCCGACGTCCTCCGCGCCGCGATGCCCGGGCCGCGCCGCTTCCTGCCGGGTCTGTCCTTCGGGCTGCTCTCCTCCTCCGCCGTCGTGGCGCTGCTGGCCTGCTCCGCCTGGCTGATCGTCCGCGCGGCCGAGCAGCCGCCGATCCTGTTCCTCTCCATGGCCGTCGTGGGCGTGCGGGCCTTCGCGCTGGCGCGGGCCTTCTTCCGCTACCTCGAGCGGCTGACCGGCCACGACGCCGCCTTCCGCGCGCTCGCGGAGCTCCGGGCGGGCGTCTACGAGCGCCTGGTGCCGGTCGCGCCGGACGGGCTGGGCCGCGTGCGCCGCGGCGACCTGGTCTCCCGGGTGGTGGCGGACGTCGACGCCCAGCAGGACGTGCCGCTGCGCGTCGTGCAGCCGCTGGTCGTCGCGGCGCTGGTCGCTGCGGTCTCCGTGGTCGGCGTCTGGCTGCTCCTGCCGGCGATGGGCGCCGTGCTGCTGGCGCTGCTGGTCCTCGCCTTCGCCGGTGGGGCCCTGGGCGCCGGCCGGCTCTCCGCGCAGGCGGACCGCGAGCTGGCGCCGCTGCGCGGGGAGCTCGCCGAGCGCCTCAACCTGCTGGTCACCCGCCTCGACGTGCTCACCGCCTTCGATGCGGCGGGTGACGCTCTGGCGGACGTGGCACGCGCGGAGGAGTCGCTCGCCCGGGCGGCGCGTCGACGGGCGGCCTCCACCGGACTGGCCGCGGCCGTCCTCGCCCTCTGCTCGGGTGGTGCGGTCTGGGCGGGCCTCGTGCTCGGGATCCCGGTGATCGGCGACCTCGGCGGTCCGGCGCTGGGTGTCGTCGCGCTCGTGCCGCTCGCGGTGTTCGAGGTCGCCGCCGCCGCGCCGCTCGCCGTGCAGGCGGCGCGCACCGCGCTCTCGAGCGCTCAGCGCCTGGCCGATCTGGACGCCGAGGCGGCGTCGCCGGCGCTCGCGACCGATGCGGACGTGGACCCGGACGCGCCGGCTCCCCGGGGCGCCGGCATCGTCCTGCGCGACCTGTCGGTGAGCTGGCCCGGCGCGCACACGCCCGCGCTGCGGGGCGTCTCGCTCGACCTGCCGGAGGGTGCGCGCGTCCTCGTCACCGGCGGCAGCGGGTCCGGGAAGACCACGCTCGCGCACGCTCTGGTGCGCTTCCTCGACCACTCCGGCAGCTACCTCCTGGGCGGAGTCGAGGCGCGCACGCTGCCGCAGGCGGAGGTGCGGAAGCGGGTCGGGCTCGTGGAGCAGCAGCCGTACCTCTTCGACGACACGATCCGGCAGAACCTCCTCTTCGCGCGGCCCGAGGCCGATGGCGCCGTGCTCGAGGCGGTGCTCGAGCGGGTCGGGCTCGGGCCCTGGGTCGCTGCACGCGGCGGGCTCGACGCGCGGGTGGGGGAGCGGGGCTCGCTCGTCTCGGGCGGTCAGGCTCAGCGGATCGCCCTCGCACGCGCACTCCTGGCCGATTTCCGCGTCCTGGTGCTGGACGAGCCGACGGCGTCGGTGGACGCTCCCGTGGCCGACGCCCTGCTCGGGGATCTGCTCCGCGCCGCCGAGGGGCGGACGGTGGTCCTGATCGCGCACCGGGTCGATCCGGGCCTGGAGTTCGACACGCGGATCCGGGTGGCGGACGGCACGGCGGCTCAGGAGTACCGGGCCGCCTGAGCAGGCGTCCGGCTCCGCGGGGCGGTCGGTCCGAGCGGCCGTTCAGCCGTGCTCCGTCGGGACCGAGGCCCGCGCCAGGGCGGCCGCGCGCGCCAGGCGCCCGCCCTCCGCCTCCCAGCGGTCGAGGACCGCGTCCGCCCGGGTCCGCGCCGCACCAAGCAGCCCTGCCAGGAGCGGAGCGACGACGTCGCGGGCCAGCGGGTCGCTCAGCTCGTCCACGCGGGAGTCGCGGACGAAGCCCTCGAGCCGGGTGAGGTCGGAGCCGCGCAGCCACTCGGCTCGGGACTGCAGCAGCACGACGGCCGCCAGCCGCGGCTCGAACACCGCCGGCTCCCACAGCTCGGAGGAGAGGGCGGTCACGTCGTCGTGCTCGAGCGAGCGGAACTTCCTCAGCGCGTCGCGGACGGTGCCGCGGACCGCCCCGACCGAGGCGCCCGTCGAGTCGAGCCCTGATCCCAGGCGCTCGCGCACGTCCTGCGCGCGCCAGACGTCGCCCTCGTACTCCAGGGCCGAGCGGATGAAGTCGCCGGGGTCGCTCACCCCTCCATCATGCGTCGCGCGTCAGCCCCTGCTGGCCCAGACGGCCCGTCCGATGCCGTCGTACTCGACGAGGCGGCCGTCGTCCTGCAGCACGAGGCGGTAGGGCGCGACGACGCCGCTCTGGCCGATGCCGAAGGAGATCCTCGGGAACCGCAGCCAGAGGATCCGGGAGTCGGCCACGTCGAGCCGGCCCTCGGAGCTCATCGAGAAGGCGGCGCCGGAGGCGGAGGAGGTGTTCGTCGCCCAGTCCGCGCCGTTCGGCCCGTAGACGACGAAGTTGCCGTCGCGCTGCATCTCGGCCCGCCACTGCCCGCTCGCCGAGGTCAGCCGCGTGCCCGCGACGACGAGGCCGCTCGGGGAGAGCGAGTCGCGCACGACGAGCGCAGCACTGCTCCAGAGGACGCCGGAGTCGTCCGCGATCCGGAGATCGCCCTCGCGGAGGACCATCGTGGCGCCCGGCTCGCCGGACGTGTCCGAGGCCCAGACGGGCGCGCCGTCCGCGGTGTAGACCACGGCGTTCCCGTCGTCCTGCATCCGGAGGACGTTGCCCCGGCCGCGGGTGCCGCTCGCCCAGAGAGCCCCGCCCTGCCCGTAGACGACGAGGTTGCCGTCCGCCTGCATCACCGCCGTGGTGCCTCCCGGGGTGGCGAGCCGGTTCCCCGGGTAGAGGGTGCTGCCGCGGCGGAGGGTGTCGGTGCGCGGCTCGTCGATCCGGCCGCCGATGCTGCTGGCCCACGCGGCCGAGCCGCTGCGGCGGTAGATGACGAGATTGCCGTCGTCCTGCATCCGCAGCTCGCCGCCGGGGTCGGCCACCGTGCCGCTCGCCCAGACCGGGCGCCCGTCCGCGGCGTACACGACGAGGTTGCCGTCGTCCTGCATCCGCAGGCTGTCGCCGCGCCCCTGCGTGCCCGAGGCCCAGGTGGGACGGCCGCCGGCGGCGTAGACCACGGCGTTGCCGTCGGTCTGCATCACGAGGGAGGAGGCGCCGTCGGGGGACACCAGGCGCTCGCCGCGCGCGAGCTGCTCGCCGGCACGGAGGACCGCGGCGGAGGTGACGGCGGAGGACGCCGAGGGCGGGGCCTCGACCGCGGCGGCGGGCAGCGAGCCCAGCAGGAGCGCGCTCGTGGCGGCGAGCGCCTGGGATCAGGGCTCGACTCGACGGGCGCCTCGGTCGGGGCGGTCCGCGGCACCGTCCGCGACGCGCTGAGGAAGTTCCGCTCGC